>DATHGV010000452.1:0-40973 GCA_035490135.1 Candidatus Methylomirabilota bacterium | reverse complement strand
AGCGACGGATAGATTCAGGATCTCGTATCGTGAGTAGCGCGCGTCTGGCACGCGAGAATTGAGATTGTCTTCGACGAGATTCTCGTATGTCTGGTCGTCTTTCACCCCTGTGCCCATGTCATTCGAGGCGCCTAATAGCACTATTCGATATGCGTTCGCTGGCTTGGTCTTCTGGTATTCGCGGTCACGCATCCCTAGGGAATTGGACGTGCAGGGAGCGCCTCCGAGAACGGTGCTCATCGATGGAACGACATCTCTTAGCAAAAAGTCCGAACGCTCGCGGAAAAAGGCTTTTTTGCCTTTGCTCCATCCCTCAGGCTCTTCAGCACCATGCCACCCCCAATTATCCGTCCCTCGCACGTCGAGCTCCTCGTAATACCCGCGACGCTGCTGAGCTATATCGCGCGCGTTCAATGCATCGTTATGGATCCGTGCTATTAAGCCTCTTCTCGCCGGAACTGTCCAAGTAGCGACTGACGGTGCAGCCAGGAGACATATCGAGCCAACCGTAACAGTAACCGCCGAAGGCCAGAAATGAACTGGTCCGCTAGTTGCCGCTGTGTTTCTGCCTTCCGAGGTTTCCCGGCTCGACCACCCCCATAGCATGCCACATACGCAAATCAGTAGCAGTATACCGAAAACGATTATCACTTCGCGAAATGTTGGTCTCGAAGCTGCATCGATCAGCGTTGCGAATTCCGCCCACGTCTGACACGACCAGTAAGTCCACAGAATACACATTAAGGAAAAGACTCCCCCAGCTTGTAATCCCAGTATCAACCGTCGCCGCAGCGTCACCCGGGACGGCGTGAGAGTTCGTTTTCGCGTCCGAGTCATTTCATAGATCGCAGTGATCAGCACGAGCACCCCGAGAATCATCCAGAAAGAGAAATCCTTCCAGTTAAATAAAAACGTACCACGGATCCAGAACCATTGCCAGGAGTGCAGCAGCCAAGTCGCAAGAAAAGTGACTAGCGTCGCCACTGACATCGCCCACAGCGTCCCCATCTTCCGCAGCTTAAAATGGGTCGGGTAGAAGAAGAGCTTCATGACGAAGTCCTTCCAATAGATGTTGATGCGGCGCCAGAAATCAGTGAAACTCGAAGCCAGGAGATAAAGATGGTGTGTTTCTGGAAGATTAAAGCCAAACATGTGCAACATACCGACGATCAAATGGAAAGTTCCAGAGATACGCAGGTACAGCAGATACATTCCTAGCATGCATCCAACTACATCGAGCGCAGATGACAGCTTGTAAACGTCCAGTGGCGCAAACTGGTATATTACTCGGTATAACAATAGCTGAATCACTCCGCGGAACATCCACTTGAGTCCGCTTTGGTAGACACGCGGCCAATCGTCGTTGTAGTAAGTCGAACAAAATGTCTTGTAGTCCACTACCGGAAATAACGGAAAGCAAACGTTCGGTAACAGAAAGAAATATGAGATTGCGCGGGACAGACTGAAAGGCGCGGTGCGATGTTTCAGGTCATACAGATAAATCATCAATCGGAACATGAACATCGAGCCGAGAATGACCCACATTTCGGAAACGTCTGGAAACCACTGACTATGCGCCCGCAAGAAAGCGAGCCCAGCTCCAGCCAGTGCGATCAGGGAAACGCGCAGCCAGTAACGTATGGGAAGGTGGCATAGCCCAATCAAACTTAAGCCGATGGCGACTAAAGTTACACCAGGCAACAAGTGGTAAAGGAAATTAGGAGTGGTCATCCTCCCACCTACCCACCCACTAAATACGTTTGGACCTAGGTGGCCGACAGCTGTGACTACTGCCACAACCGAGAGCATTGCAAAGAACGGAAGCCGAAATCGCTGCGGCAGGAAATGATGAATTACGAAGCCCGCAAATGCCAGCCACATTACTCGTGCTAACAGCTGGCTATCAAGCTGCCAATAGTCAATGACAATGGCAATCAATGCGAACTGTATCAGGACCGCCAAAAATCGAGCCGCTCCGCTTAGGTAATGGCCCGATGGTCGTGACCTTGCCGGCGGTGCTTTAGGCACAACCATTGTTGCGCCGAATCTATTATATGTTTTTGTTTCAGTTACCATATGGATTGATAGAGAACGCTTGTCCTGGCCTCTCGACCTCCCGTAGCTTTACACAAAGGCCGGTTGGCGAAGACGGCTGTCGTCTATGCTTCTAGGACACAATCATCTTCCGCTGCTTTTTTATTGGGGCCGTTTTCCGAAGTACATGTTTGATTCTGACTTTAAGCGGCTCGGGCAAGTGTTCCCTGAGTTGTCTCTTGATATACGCTTTGGCCTGAATCGATGAGCGCACCATCAGACTATAGGCATCTGCCGCGAGACAATACAAAGCCCCTGTGGTAGCCGAAATTGGCTCTACTTCACGGAGGCGTTCTTCCTTCAGCCCGAATCCTTCAGTCAACGAGTAGCCGTACTTATTGAACTTGGGCTCATATTTTGAGGCGATATACCGGTAGTAGCCCTTGAACGGAGAATCATTCAAAAGGTCAGACCAGCGGTTGAAATACTTCTGATTGTAAGCGTCGGTTACTGCTTCCATGGCGCTTCCCGCGAGTTGCGCGCCGATAAAGCGGGCAACTTCCTGATGATTCCTTTCAGGATTTTGTATGTAATCTTCGTAGGTCAGTTCGTAAACGTGCTTCAAATGTTTCTTGTCTTGCTCAAAAAGGCCATAGCAATGCAGCCAGTGATCGAACAGATTGTGAAGGGGGGCGAAGCTCACCTTCCATCTCTGATTGGCCATACTTACCGCCACCGGATGGCGCCTTACGACAATGAAGTAGCTGTCAGGGAACACTGCTTGCAAGAAACGTGTCTTAAGGAGATTGCCCGGGGTCTTTTCCACGCGGATGGTTTTGCTAGGATCCCAGTAGCGTTCCCAGCTCTGCCGCAGTTTCAGCGCGTTCTCCGGTGTCAGCAGAGGTGAATCCTCTGTCAGGTGCGCACGTGGATCGAATCCGAATTTGCCCGCACCGCCGTAGACCTTAGCAATGGGGTAAACATCCTGCAGAAATTGACCCTCGTCCTCTACTGCGCCAGTGTCGTTGAAACCCGTGCAGTTTTCCAGTTTGGTAATATTCCGGCCAAGCACACTGGTTCCGCTTCGGTGCAGACCGCAGATAAACACATACCGGTGTGCGTTAGTGTCGACCTCCTGAATTTTCGTCATTTTTGTTTTTCCGCTCAACGACCGTCGGCCGCTCGAAGCGAAGCCTGGACGCGGTGTTGCCTGAGCACCGCTTTCTGGCGAGCCTGTCTGATCCTGTTTAGAACAAATTCCGGCAGGAACGCCTTAACTTTCTGCTTGATATAGTGCTTGGTCCGTACCGCAGAGCGCCGCAACAAGGCACCAAGATCCGCTCCAACGCAGTAAATGGGACCTAAAAGAGCAGAAACCCTGTTGCCTGAAGCAAGCGCTTCCTCGTTCTCGATGAACCCTGTGGTCAACGAGTAACCGTACTTGGCAAATTCTGGCTCGTACTTCCTGGCAATATAGCGGTAGTACCCTTTGAAAAGCGACCTCGTTAAGAAATACGACCACCGGTCAAAATACTTCTTGCTGTAAACTGCGCTTGTTGTTTCCATCGCGCGCTCCGGTACACGCAAGCCAGATGGATTACGCCACTGGAGTACAATACGAAAGATGTCTTCCTTCGGCGGATCCGGGACCCGGGTCCCGATAAATGCCGCAATTTCCTGGTGGTATTTGTCAGGATCTTCAACGTAATCTTCGTACCTTAGCTCGTAAACGTGTTTCAGATATCTCTTGTCCTGTTCAAAAAGCTCGTAGCAATGCAGCCAATGCTCAAACATCCTGTTAAGCGAGGTTATATTGTTTGTCCATCTTTGGCCGGCTATGCTTACCGGCACCGGGTGCCGTTTTATCACCACAAAGTACGAGCTGGGGAAAGCTGCTTGCAAAAATCGGGTCATCAGAAAGTTTTCTGGAGTTTTTTCCACAAAGATCGTTTTACTGTTGTCCCAATAGGAATGCCAGGTGGCCCGCAGCCTGGCCACGTTCTCTGGCGCTAACAAATCTGCGTTCTCGGTCCGGTGGATGCGCGGATCGAACCCGCATCTGCTCGAGCCGCCATACTCTGAAGCAACTGCGTAAACGTCCTGGAGGAATTGTCCTTCGTCTTCGAACACACCCGTATTCTTAAAGCCCGTACAGTCCTCCATCCGTGCGATGTTGCGGCCGAGAAGGCTGGTACCGCTTCGCGGCGAACCGCCTACAAAGACATACTTGCGGCGAGTTTGATCGCCGTTAGGTAGGTTCGTAGCTTCGTTCATCGGTTCCTACTCAATTCTCGGACAGTCTCCAGGAGATGTATTGCCACTCTTCGCTGTGGCTGAAACATGCAGATGAAGGCTACACCAGTAAGGAGTCCAACAGGCGCGCAGATGAGTAATTGAGTCAACGGGCGCAAATCGGCGACCATAACGCGCATCAACCAAGTCGCGAATAACATAATCCCCCAGAGAGGCAGATGCCTTAAGAATCTCGTCCACAAATCGGAAGTCGTTACGGGACCATGCCGCCCGGCGACATAATATAAGATTGGGAGTCGAACCAGGAGACCTGTAGCAGAAAAGGCAATCGCCACACCCAAAGGTCCAAACGGCAACCCGACAATGAAAGAGGCGAGCGTTAGAAAAGCATTGATCGAAGTGACCCGGAAAATATCCTTGCCTCGTCCCTGGCTGGTCAGCAACCAATTGGCGGCGCCAGAGAGCGGAAGCTGAATCGCCGTAAATGTGAAGCCTGCAAAAATGGCGCTCACCTGCGCCCACTGATGCCCCAGTAATACGAGAGTTGCCGGCATTGCAAGAGCAAGAAGTAAGCTCGAGAAAAAGAACACAGCTAGGGCAATCGCTTCGTAAAGGCGCAGAAACGTGGAGCGGTAACGCTCTGGCTGCGATTGTAGTCGGGACAAGGTTGGGAGGAAGACTGAGTCAATTGGTAGGAGGAATTGTTCCATCGGTCGAATAACCAAGGCTGCTCCCCGGGAATAAAAACCGACCGCAGAAGGTCCGTAACACCGGCCGATCAAAAGATTGTCGCACCCTCTAGCCAAGCTAAATAAAAAATTACCAGCGGTTTGATGGGCGCCGAATGCCACCAACGGCCGTATTCCGCTGCCCCTAGTAGGCAATTGCGGTTTCCAGCGAGATACCGATCCTGTTAGCAAAAATGCCCCAATTTCCGTCGCCAGGCTCAAACCCACTAACGACCAATAACGATAGTGCAACAACGCCATGACAATGCCGACAAAAACGCCAGTTGCCATCGAACCGACTTCAATCAAGGCGATAGCTTTGAAGCGCATCTGGCGTTTAAGCAACGCCAGATGTTGCACCCTGAAACCACCTATTATGAAGGTAGTCGAAAGAACAAGCGTGATGTATGTTATTCGAGGGTCGCGGTAAAACCAGGCCATGGCCGGCGACAACGCGGCTAGAATAAGAGCGCACAACCCGCTTACACCGAGATTTATCCAGAAAAGATTGGATACCTGGGCATGTGTGATATGTTCCCGTTGCACGGTGGGAATGGCAAGACCTGCGTGCCGAAACATAGCCAGGAAGCCCGTGACTGCCGTCACCATAGCCACGAGCCCGAAGTCTGGTGGCGTCAGTAAGCGCGCCAGAATGACCGTAGAGGCAAGGTTCAAGCCGAACTTCCCCGCCTGAGCTGACATCGTAACCGCTCCGCCCGAGATTGTGTGCCGCTTGAGATTAGTTAAGAGATGGTCAGTTTTAAAGTGCTCTTGGTAGCGCGGATCCTCCTCTGCCGCGATAGAACATGACCGCACCGGACAGCTGCCTACAGCTTGGCCTGCAAAACGTCGAGGATTTTCGATGCTCACGGAAATGGATCGGGGCTATTACCCCGAAGATTTGCCTCCAGGAAGCCCACGACTGCTTGCCAAATTTCCACCTTCCAAGCTGAACAGGACTCTGTCCCATGCATTGATAAATGAAGCCTTAAGTTTCGGTAGTAGAAGCTGCGCTCGTTTAGCGGGGACCCATCCAAAGCGCTTAACCATCCAATTGTACTTCCAAGACAAGCGCGGCTGTTCGAATTGCCCGCCGAGTTGTAAGGTGATTTTCTTTAAATCTTCAACAATATCTGGCCGGTAAAGATAGAACTGATGCAGCCAAGTTCGAATGTAATTAAGGCACGCCAGCCTGGTCCTCTCGCTGTTTTCCAACGAGCGAAGATATTGGATGTGCAAATTCATGGAAAGAAACAGCGATTCGAATTTCCCGCTTGACCGATCAATGCAACTCAAGCTGCCGAAACCCACCTGCCTATAGAATACCTTGGCCTTGGAAATAAACGAGATCGCGTTGCACGCTCGAATTACACGACAGAAATACTCTCCGTCGTCATCCAAGGACAGGCGAGGATCCCACCGGCCGGCGGCTTCGGTCAATTCGCGACTCACGAGCCAGGTTGCAGTCTGCATGTGAAGACCTTGCCCCATTTTCCGCAACAGCCATTCGACCGGCGAAAGGTCGCGCCATAGCGGTGTTGGCAAAAACTGGGCCCGATACGGTCGATAAATAAAGTAACCCCAGGCTGAAGAGAAGAGCCGACGTTTGTCTTGGCTTTCTTCCGCCGCTGCGATTTGTCTGCCGACCTTGTCCGGCGAGAGAAGGTCGTCCGCGTCCAGCCATTGAATATAATCTCCCTGGCAAAGCTCAAAAGCTCTGTTTCGCGCTGCGGACGCACCTTGGTTTTCTTGGGTGACAACGGAAACATTTCTCGAAGCAAACTGTCGTGCTACTCGAAGCGTCCGATCGCGTGACCCGTCGTCAACGATGATGATCTCCGTCCGCGGCCATGTCTGCACCAGCGCGGATTGAATGGTATCACCGATCCAGCGCTCGGCGTTGTAGGCGGGTATTAGAATGGAAACAAGAGGAGTCATCACAGGACAGAGGTCAGAGGTCAGAAGTCAGGAGCCGTGAATAAACGGTCGTTGTTATGGCAGCGACTTTGTCCCACGAATATCGCTCGTTGGCATATGCCTTGATTTGCGGCCGTCGGGTTTCAAGATTGTGGAATAAGTCGCTGTTAAAGTACTTGTCAATCTTACAGGCAAGATCACCAGAATCCTGTGGTTTGAAGACAAAGCCGGTCTCGCCTTCAATGATTTCTTCCGCCAAGTTCCCGACATCCGCAGCAATGGCGGGCAGGCCAAAGCTGTATCCCAGGAAAAGCACTCCGCTTTGAAACACGTGCACGTACGGCAGAATCAAGACGTCGGCCGCTTTGAAATATAATTCGGTTTCCTCATCCGAAATATATTCGATCTTCTCGATGATGCGATCACCGATGCCACTACTGGCAATGGTGCGTCGAACCTCCTTCCAATAGCTCTCCGTGCCCTTCGGCTTTCCGACAATAAGCAGGCGATAACCGCGGTCTCTCTTTAACAGTTCATTAAAGGCAGCAATCAAATATTCGAGGCCTTTGTAAGGCGCGATGTTCCCAAAAAACAGCAAGGCTCTATCATTCTTGCTTATACCTAGTTGGCGTCTCGCTTCTGCGATCGAAAGGCTGGTGTTCGGAACCGTGTTGTTAATGCCAAATGGAATAACGCTTAACTTGCTTTCGGGAATACGAAACTCGGATATCATCTCGCTTTTCATCCCGTTGGTGTGAACGAAAATATGGTCGCTTAAGTGATACTGAGTTTTCAGGGAGATCCGATTAAGCCATGAATCGTTCGAATCTCGTTTACCCGCGTTAACGTTGTGGGCTGTGAAAACGATCTTCTTTCCAAGCAATCTGTAGTAGAGCATCACAAGCGTGCAGTCCAGGAGCTGGAATTTATTGTTCCATAGTATGTGGAATAGCTTTGGCTTTGCCGTCGCGGTATACCCGACGAGCCTCACGTAGTATCTCACTACCCTTAGAACCTTCTCTGCCGGCTTGGCGTCGTACCGTTGATCGCCTCGCAAGTTCAGAAAATTTACTCGGGGATTGCTGAGGAGCTCCGGCACCCGCAAATCATCGCTACCGATAAAATCAACGTGCATTCCTACCGACGTCAGCGCGGCTGCCATCCCGAGCGCGTAAGGTTTGTCTCCGCCGCCAGTGAGTAAGGCAACGCTGAGCGCCGGATTACGGATGACCGATGACCGATGACCGATGACCGATGACTGAGCGATCTGACCGCTGACCGCTGACATCGGACGTCCCTCTGTCCCCCGTCCTCTGTCCTCGGTCTTCTCTTGCGCAAGCTCTGTCATTTAACCGCTACAGGGCTAACGGCTGGCGCCCTGGCCTCAAGTTGAGTCATTACTGCTTCGAATACTTCATCCATGCTTATTGCCGTGGTCGCACGCTCATCGTATCCCCGCTGGTAAAAGAATTCCTCAAGGAGAGGTGACACGATTTTCTTCTGAACCCCATAATCGTGAATTTCCCATGGGCTGGTGCAGGTGAAAAGTGTGACGCAAGGCGTTCGCGTTCCCAGCGCCAGATGCATTGGCAGGCTATCGCCGCCAACAAGACACCGATGATTGCACACATCGGCCAAGTGCTCAAGCAGGGACGACCTTTTCGGCAGAACATTTACAGTCAACCCATGATCTTCAAGGCGCTGTTTTAGTTGATCGTAATAGGCCCATTTCTTCATAGGCCAAACCGCACCGGCTTCGGCGGCGATGGCAACATCGCCTGATAGCTCGGTTTCAATCGCCCCGGGCATCACATAGGGTTCACCTGAAAAACGCAAGCCTAGGCCGGCAAAGATCAACTCTTGATATGTCCGCCGGTTTAGCAGTTTTAGTCCATCAGCCTTCTGCCGGCCATAGGAACTGATCAGACTGAGATCAAACCAGCACCTAGAGTTGTCGGTGTAACGCAAGCGCCCAGACGAGTCGGCGTAAGCGCCGAAGATCTCGGCAGGCCTGAGGTTCTTCAGAAAAAGGGCAACTTCGAGAGTGTCTTCCACGTTTATGGCCAGGTCGTAGGGAATATCTAAGGCTCTCGCGCGCGCATTCCAGGAGAAATGACGCAGATTATCAGCCAAGCCATCCAGGAACACACAGTTCTTTGCCGCTGTGATCCATGTAACCGAACCGCTCAATCGACGCAAGAGCGGCGTCGTGCGGACAACGTCTCCAGTAGCGCCAAGTTTGATGATCAAGACGTTCATAGACGATACATGCAGCTGTGCGCGTTCAGGCGGGGACACATCAATGACTGCGACCGACACGGCCGCCTCTACACTTGCGCGATCAATCTCCGCCAGTCTAGCCGAGTGTCCCCCACTGTCATGATCGCGGGGTTCTTCAGGCCAGGCTTGCCGTATAGGAGAGGCTTTCCATCCGGTGAGTAAACGCCTCCGCCTGCAGCTTCAACAATGCACTGAGCGGCCGCGGTATCCCACTCCATGGTCGGCAAGTCTCGCAAATAAATATCTGCTTTTCCTTCGGCCACCAGGCAAAATTTGAGTGAGCTTCCCATCGACTGAAGCTGCGGATTCGTCAAGCGCTCCAACATTGCGCCGACCAAAGGTCCTACATGGTCCTTACTGGCTACGACTGTTAAGTGAGAAGAAACGGCGGGCCGGGTCGAAATCCGAGTTGCAGGTAGATCGCCGGCTTGGCGCCAAGACCCGAGATTTCGTGCCCCATAATAGGTAAGACTGAGTGCTGGAGCGTAAATGACGCCCAATAGCGGTGACCCGGCCTCGATCAAGGCAATATTGACCGTAAATTCGTTTGTCCCTTTAAGAAATTCTTTAGTCCCATCCAACGGATCCACCAACCAAAAGGATCTGCCAGTATCAACGGAGCCATTAGTTACGTCGTCCGACTCCTCTGAAACTACAGCAGTCTCGGGCAGCAAGGATTTGAGGGACTGCACCAGAAAGTCAGGTGACGCCTCATCCGCCGCAGTCAGAGGAGATGCATCCTCTTTCCAAGTGACGGCCGCTCCGTTATGGTAGATGTCCATGATTCTTTTACCGGCTTGGACCGCCAGTTCACACACTTGCGAAGTTAATCCAACTGCTCGTTCCATTGATTTCCGGTTGAATAGCGAAGCCTCTTGTTTAACGCCTTGGATTCCGTGCTCTTAACCGTTGAGTAAGTCCATCCGGAACGTTGCCTTATTGACGGATCAGCGACGAACAAATCAGCTCAACTGTAAGCACCTTATTTATTTCGTTCAAATAGTTGTGGGTCCCAGCGATGTGACGCGCAACCATGCGTTCAACTAATCGTCGGTCGAAAAACTGTGTGTAAGATGCTTGTGGATTCGATAGCGTTTGCCAGATGAAGTCTGAAAGCTTAGTTTTGATCCAAATACGGTATCCCTCAAATTTTTCCCTTCCAGCAAAGAGGCGTTCCAGCTTCAATTTTTCCAAGCTGCGATCAACCCGAGTCAACCAATGGGGAGCAGAAAACAAGTAGATGTATTCCGTCTTAAACAGGGCCCGGTAAAAGCCGTAACGGAGCTTCGTTACTAGGTGACTATTGTCTCCCATGAGGCCCATATTGGTCAAAATCGCACCCAGTTCGGGGGATTTTTCGCTTATGTAACGTCCTTGTACCTGTCCTGCCGCTCGGACCTCAGGTGGGGCCTGAAACATCAGCTTAACCAAGTCATTATCTAGATAAGGTGTCCGCAAAATAACCTGGGACTGCTCAACCGCAACCCGCCCGAATTCGTACCACGGAATCTCTTCAAAAACCGTGTTGAAGAGAGAATGCTTCTGACTGAATTTGTCTTTAGGTTGTAATTGATTCAAGAACGGTCTGAAATCAGGGTGAAAGAAATCCCTCTTGTAATTCAACCAAGGGATAAGTTTCCTGTTCTTTACTACTTCACTGCCAAATTTTCCTGTCAGGCGAATAGGAGCGATGTCGCGCGCGACCTGATTAAGATAGACGTCATGCGCCCCAAATGCGTCGTGCGTCCCATCAGAAAGATAAACGCTCCTTTGTGCAAAGCCTCCAAAGTCCTTAAAGAAGCCTTGATCGATTCTGATGACATCGAAGCGGTAATTTTGGAGTTTTGCGATCTCCCGCGCGGTTCCAATGTCGAAAGTTTCTCCCCAAGCTCCACCATACGTGCAGCAGGAAAGTGATTCGTTATGATTCGGGACAGCAGCCAGAATTAATCGGCTATCAAGTCCGGCAGTTAATGCAAGAGCGGTCTTTTGAGACCCTCGAGCATATCTGGGAAAAACTCGAGTTACGGTTTCAGCAAATTTTTCATACAGCTCGTCGGGCGGAAGCGAGGACTGTTGTTCCCAATCAGTTGGATCAAAATAACGTTGCTTTTTTGGACAGAAGCTGTTTTCGAACACCCACGATGATCCGCCTGGCAATACTGAAATTCCGCCAAAGAGCGTCTTATTTGCAGTTACGCAATTGAACCGGATGTACTCTGCCACCGACTCCGGATCCAGCGTCCTCAGGGTGCTACGAACCTTCAAAAGAGATTTGGCCTCTGAGGCAAAAAGGAACTCGTCTTTCCCCTCATGGAGATAGATCCGACTCATCCCGTACCTGTCATTAAAGAGAGTGATTTTTCCACCGTGGAGATCCACGAGGAGTCCGCAAAACCAGCCGTTCAATCGACCAAGGAAGTCATCACCACTTTCTTCGTAGAGTTTCAGAAGATATCGGGCACTGGAAACATCAACCCCATTGCTCGAACGCCGCAACCGGATAAGTGTGTCCCCGTCCAGGTAGTTCTCGCCCTGAAAGATTAGGATTAGTCCTCGGCTTTCATCCACCAGAGGCATACAATCGGCAAACGACGCTTCGTGACCCATCCAGCCTATGTACAGCCCTAAGTCTTTGTTTACATATTTGCCTCCACGGTAAAATGCTTCGTGCCGCATCTCTTCGACCATGAGATCCAAATCTTTCTCGATCCCATCGTAGGACTTGTTGCTTATAATTCCCGTTATGCCAGGCATGGACGTAAAACGGTTGCTACCTCGACAGCAGAATGCGTGTGAAACGACCTACTCGCCTACTTACTGAAAATCGTCGCATGTAGGTAGCCTTAGGTGCTGCAGTCATTTCGTCTTGTTAACCCTTGCCTTAATCTTAAGCTCTGAACCGTGACGACGGATAAAGCCGCTCCTGAAAAAGGCTCGATTATGATTTCGTAGCTCCAATTCTCGGAGGAATAACATCATGCGTTTTGGCATCATTTCCATCATTAGTAAATTGAGTGAGTTATAATCGAGAATGTCGAAGCCCGAGGCTGTTAAAATGTTTATGTACCAGCGAAACGAGCGAAGATATTCGAGCTTCGTCTGTTTGTGCAGCATTAGTTTGATCCGTTTCGCTGCCCACAAAGTCAATAGGTAGACCGAAGAGATGTTCTTCACGTGAAGAACAAGGCTTCCGTTCTCTGTTAGAACCCGCTTGAACTCCTCTAGGGCTTTTCGTACCTCTCTATCATCTAGAAACTGGAGGACGCTCATGCAAAGAACTCTATCAACAGAACAATCTTGCAGCGGTATATCTGTAACAGGGCCAACTACAACCTGCACATTGGTAATCTCCTTTGAGCGAATTCGTCCTTGGAGGCGTTCAATCGCACTGTCTGAGTAATCCATCCCGATCATCCGGTTAACGGTTGAGTGCATTAAGAATACAACCCTGCCTGCTCCGCATCCCGCGTCAAGAACCACGTCCGAAGCTTTCGCGCCAATGAAATTGATTAGCTCCTCGTCGGCCAGATATTCAAGTTGCCTCTCGCGTGCACTCCTTCCTAGATCAGATTCGTAGTGCGAGATATAAGCGTCCTCGGACGCGGCCGAGATATTTTGTTGCCATCTACTTTTCCAATATGTTTCCCAATCCATATGGCTGCTTGTTAAGTTTGCGACCGACACTCGAGCGCTAATTGCGGCTCTAAAATCCTATCGAACGCGCGAATGTAAAATGCAATCCCATGTTCCATCGAGTCGATCATGGATTTCTTAGGAGGGCGCTATTCGTGACGCGGGTCACCGGGTGGATCATGTGAGCCATGTCAATTACCTTAGAATTGCTGCAACAGTCTATTGGAATTTTAGAACCGCTAGCTTTAATCGTTAAGTTAGCGGAGAGGGGAAGGATTCGAACCTCCGATGCGGTTTCCCGCATAGCCGCCTTTTCAGGCGAGCTGCCTTAAGCCACTCAGCCACCTCTCCTAGAAAGTCCAATACTTCACTTCTCCCAGTTTTCACAATGTTTTCTTTCAAAGCCGCGTCTTTAACGCCACTGTCGCGCATAGACTGGGCGAAGATCGTCGGTCAAGTCGAAAAATCGGGTGCGTGTCAGGGTCGTACTCCATTATTTTCATGGCCCGCTTCGTCAAAGTCGTAATCAGCCACTTATCAACAGCTGGTATTACATCCCGCCACCGCACTGCTGCGCTGGGATCAAACGCCTTTTTCTGTTTACCAGTCAGGCTCGAGCGCTGATGGTGATGGACCCCCCTTTCCGGATGGAGCAAATCCTCGGTGAACTCCACTTCAATGAACTTACATAGGTCCCGTAGAGTTTTCTCTGGTTCGGCCAATAAGTCTTCGTAACCAAACAGTTTGTAATTACGAAGATGTCGAAACCGACGATGCAACCGTGCCGTCCGCCGGTATTGGACAATAACAAACCAGATGCTGAGTTTCCGTATTAGCCAGGCAAGCCTCGGGTGCTGCAGCACCTTAATGGCTGTGCCCGAGGGATCGTTGGTCTTCGACATGGCCAACGCCCGAGGGTCGCGGGTGATGTGCATGATCTTGCAATTAGGGAACCAGGCGAGCAATTCCGGTATGTGCTCGACATCAACAGGAAACTTAACACACGCTCGCTCGCAGCCGCCGAATCGCGTAATCTCCTCAATGACAATTATGGCGATCGCCCCCAAACTTCTGTCCGATCGCTTGATTCGGCGCGAGATTTCTCTCTTGATGTCAGGGTTCTTAGCTGCTTCAATATTCTCGAACCTCCAAAACGCACCTTCCAGCCCGGGCAGATTCCGTTTTGAAAAACACAGATTCACCATCTTTTCAACATTCTCATCCCTCGATAGGTCACCTACTTGGGTCTTTAGAAAGTACCTGAAATCTCTCTGCCTCGCTGGACCCAAAAAGCGTGTCTCAGTGAGTCTCATAACGCCAGGACCCATGGCAATAAGGTTGTGCCACAGAGTGCTCCCAGTGCGGTGAAGCCCGACAATAAATATCGGGTCATTCATAACAGTCGAGATCCTTTCGGACGATGCAAACTATGTCCCCCCCAATACCGAGCGCACGACTTAATATTGAATTCACTATTGAAACAAGAGGGTTAAATGCGAGTCTCCTCAAAATCAACGTATCGATCTTCAATGTGAAAAAGCATCTGACGTTTGAATAACTTGCAAAATGCTGGCGTGCCTGTTTTAGCGTGTGATAACGCCACGGGCCGTCGCAGTTCGCAAATTTAAGGTTCGTATTGTAGGCGAAAATCAACGCACCGCGAGGCTTAACGTACCGCATCAACCGATCAGTCACACTGTGGCTCCTGGAAAAGTCCTCCACATTGTACAGCGAGAACGAACGAACAAACACGCAGTCAAAGGCGTCGCCTACGGGAAAGGTATTAATGTCACCAACGATGAACCGCATATCGGATCCGCCGTAGCTTTTACATGCTGCACGGATTCCAGTCTCGCTGATATCCACCGCAGTTACCCACATCCCACACTCCCTTAGTAAGCTCGAGAAAAAGCCCTGTCCACATCCGACGTCAAGAATAGTCGAGCCCGGACTTAAGCCTGCCTTGGACAATAGGCTTTTTAAGTAACATTTGTAGATCCACTCCTTGTAGGCAAAGCGATTGTCTTTCTCATAATAGGCATCGTAATACTCTTTTGTGCGATGCATCTGATACTTACGGCGCTGCTTTCTTGCGGTTGGAGATTCCTGTGTCGCTACCGGAATTCCCCACGAGCTCTACTGGTCGACAACCATATTTCGTAGCATACCATTTGGCTCGCAACGCTAGCAGCCGCAGCATGACCTTGTCCGGGATCAGTCCCCTTACCCCTGTGTGCAATCCAAGCCGCAAGGCGATCGCGCCTTTAAAAGTCAGTGGCACGAAGTATTCCGGAATTGGGATCCTTTCAAAGCCATTGCTTTCCTGAAATTCCCCATGCCCGCCTCTGCGCCACATCATGTAAACGATATGAGGAACTTTGCGGCCAGCGCAAATTTCAACCGCCTTCGCGATCATGCCATTCATGGGGGCCTTGTCCCGATGGTCTATCTTGTCCAAAATTAGTGTCAACATGGCGTACCTGTCGGCGAACAGGAGCTTAATAAATCCGATCAATTCCTTTCCGTAATAAGCAGTAATGAAAATCGACTCATTGAGATCGAGAGACATCTCTTTCTTAACCGTCTCAAAGTCCTTCCCGTAATGCCAGAAGCGCTTACCGCGGCGCACGGGTGCCTGATTAAAGATATCCATGATTCCGCGCACCAATTCGTCAGTTAATTCGGTTTCCTCGATAACCACGCCGAATTTCGCCGATTTTTTAATTTTGTTTCGTGCCTTGGGGCTAATCTGTTTCTGCAGCCAGTGTTTATATTCCGTGACCGGAATGGCGGCAACATATCGCCATTCTTTATGATACGCATACTTAGTTTCAGTCTCTGGAATTCGCTGCCAGAACCTGAGGAAATCTATTCTCACTGGACAGGCCCTTAGCTCTCGCACTACGCGATCCGGATCGTCGACATCCTCTTGCCACTCGTACTTGAGTGCAGCTGTCTTGATAAAGCGCCCGGAGATGATAAAGGCCCTGCCCTCAGCGCGGACGGCATCGAGACGTACGGGCACGCCTTTCCAACGGATTGTCTCCTGATAAATCACTTCATCTGTGCTTGAGGACATGCTGTGAGAAATAGACTGGCCGAACCTAAACGGAATCACCACAAAGCTGGGAACGGGGCGCTGTCGCTAATCGACAATTCCCAGCCCTTAGGGGTTGTCTCGATCGAATTCCGCGCAACCATTGCTCGAACATCACCAGACTGAACAAAAGCTTATGGTTGTCTTGTCGTCCCGATCGGTGGGCCTCCAGGAGTTTTTGCACCGGCTCGGGTTTAAGTAGCTCAAACATCAGAGAGTTTCCATCCAAAAGCAGTTCCGGAAGCTTTCCCCGGATCGACGAGTGGAACCATTCATCCACCACGTTTACTGCAAAACCGCGTTTCTTGCGGTTAAGGATCCGCTGCGGCAAGTAGCTATGACAAACCTGCCGGTGCAGCCATTTGCGACTTCCATTGCGGATTTTGAAACTCGCGTTGAGCCGTTGCACGTATTCGACAATCGTACGATCCAGATAAGGCACGCGGACTTCCAAGGCATGCGCCATGGAGAGCTTGTCCGCGTACATGAGTAACTCGTCCGGAAGCGAAGAGCGGAGTTCGAGAAGCTGGAAGCCGCCCAGCTCATCGGTGTGCGCCATTTGTGGAGCCAGGCCGCGCCAGTAATTGACGAGTTGTCGATCTTGCCCATCGGGAAGCAGACCATCCTGGAAGAGTCCATCGATAGTTTCTGGGGGCGCCAGAGAAAAAACATCCTGGTAGCGCTTGAGGCGGTCCCCGGTCCCGAGCGAAAAGACGCCGCGCTTTAACATTTCATTGCGAGGCAGTCGGCTGACAGCGGAGCCCACAATTGAGCGAAAGCCAGTAGGCAACCCGCGCCACCAGTCTCCGTAATGAATTCCCAAATGCCGTTTGTATCCGCCAAACAATTCATCCGGGCCCTGACCGATGAGGGCGACTTTAACATCCTGCCGCGCTCGCTGAGAGACGAAGTACATCGGAACAATTGAAGACGCCGCGATGGGCTCCTCCAGGCACTCCACGATTTCGGACAACGACCGTTCAAACTCCGCGCGGTCCAGTTTTACGGTGATGTGTCGCGCGCCGAGAAGAGACGCGGTCTCGGCGGCGTCGGCGAGTTCGTCCTCGGCAAAACTCTCGCCGTAACCGATCGTGTAAGCGGGCCACGGGCCGCCTTGTTCGTTCATCAGCGCCAGGAGCAATCCGGAGTCGAGGCCGCCACTAAGGAGTATTCCCACCGGGACATCGCTAAGCAGATGTCGTCGAACCGCCGCCCGGTACAATTCCAGAAGTTCACGGGTGGCCTCTTTATCTTCCTTCGGACTTGAAAAAGGAACTGGCGTGTAGTTGTACCAGCGTTCTTCGCGGTAGTGGCCATCTTCAACAATCAGCATCGTTCCCGGCGCGAGTTTCTGGATGCCATCGAAAACCGTCAGAGGAGATGGCGTGTATCGGAAACGCAGGAAGAGATTGAGCGCAACTGGATCAACTTCCGGTTTGGAGTCTTCCGCGGCCAGAATCGCGCGAATTTCGGAGCCGAAAGTTAAGCTTCCGCTGTCGATCTTGTAATAGATAAGTTTGATGCCCATGGCATCCCGGGCCACAACCAGCCGCTTTTTGTTCACATCCCAAATAGCCAGACCAAACATACCATTGAGATGGTTGAAGACATCAGTGCCCCATTCTTTGTAACCGTGGATGATTACTTCCGTGTCGGAATTCGTTCTAAACTGATGGCCCTTGCTTTGCAACTCTGCTCGCAGTTCCCTGTAATTGTAAATCTCGCCATTGAAGATTATCCATACCGTTTCTTCTGCGTCCGACATCGGCTGATGTCCGCCGGCGAGGTCGATGATCGATAGGCGCCGGAATCCGAAACCTACCGGCCCGGTGATGAAGAAGCCTTCATCATCAGGCCCACGATGCGCGATCGAGCGCGCCATGCGCCGGACGACATCACTGTCCACCGGCTCACCGCTGGAATAGTTAAATTGGCCTGTGATGCCGCACATATTTCAGAAGTCAGAGATCAGAAGTCAGAAGTCAGAGGTCATCTTAGGATGAAAGAAGAAGGATCATTGATCATACTTTCCGAGCATTGCTCCAACTTCATAGCACTTTTCAGTGAAGAGCGCATGATCGCGTTTCGACAGATAGTCGCAGTCATGGGCGAAATCAAGCCAGTTTCAGTTTCGCCACTTTCACCATCTGCATCCGTCAGCTTACTTACAAAGTGAGCTTCGTACCTACGTTTTGCCCATGCTTTTCGCAGATTCGTATAAACAGACCGGGAGGAGCGTCGGATTTGATCGATAAGCGAGTACTTTTCCTCCGCAGGAGAGCGTTTACCTACCGCAAAAATCTCCATTGCAAGTGCGTACGCTTTCTGATAAACGATAAGATCTTTCGCTGACTTGATCTGCATTGTTACTTCTGAATGAATTCCGCCGTCTGATGTCTGACATCTGATCTCTGACTCTTTGCGCTTGCGCTTTTATCGACTCACGAAGACAAAAAGCGAGGCTCCTGAACATCCGCGCCTGGCCCCATCGATGCAATGGAACATTTGTCCCAACCAAAATGCAACTTACGTGAAGCAAAGGAGCCGTCAGATTTGACCCAATCTTTCAACGGAGGCGATTAAGGGTTGGCCTCGCTATAGAATTGTCTGCTCGCTCGGCTAAGGTCCCTCGTTCCTCCAACATGAAGCACCACTGGTTGTTCGGATTGCGACTCTCCTGTCAAAACCTTAATGGTTCGTACAGCTTTATTACCAAGAACATCCCTTACATTAAAACGTGCTTCTGTTTCGCCTTCCAAACCGGCTTTAGGGGCCTCCACAAAGACCCACCCCCTAACCGTATGACCAGGTTCAATGTCTTTGTTTGCGATCATACAATCAAATGTGTCTTGTTCTATGTTAGATCGACGTGCTTGCTTCATATCGGTGGTGCGACCACGGTTATAAACTTCGCCGCTATGCGCGTTGATGGTGACAAGCCTCACCCACCCTTGTTTGCCGTTCAGTACCTCGATCGAATAGGAGTCAATCATTCTAGGTGCGTCGCTCAAATTAGTGAATCGAATGTATAATAAACCGTTAATTGGCGATGCAATTATCGTTCCCTTTTTGTCACCGCGGATCAGCCAAAAGTTTTCATCCATAGATTTGGGATGTAGCCATCCAGCTTCAACAGCGACTACAAAGTCAAGTTTAGGTCGTGCAGCACTAGGGGGTGATTGCGTTGAGATTTCGGACGGCTTATGTGCCGGAGCGATTTGTCTTATGAGCACAAGCAATACAATCCAGAAGAGAATGGTTGTTCCGGCGCCGAACCCAAGCGACATGCCTCGTAGGTCTTTCATGAAGTAATAGCCAATCGCCAGAGCCAGTAATAATAGGGCCGCGCTGACGACTATGTTTTGTCTCCAAGAGTGAGCAAAAAGATCGTAAAAAACGCCCCTTGAAAATATTCGCCCAATTACGGGATGGTTGATGGGATTGGTGTTGGGCATTTTATCCTGTCTGCCACGCCTCGGGCTGGGGGGCCAGTAGCGCCCTCAGCCGCGATGAGCTTTGCGTATTTCAATGTTTTCCGACGATGCCGCTAAGGCTTTCGTGAATCGTCCGGAGTCATTGTCTTTAGGTTCGTTGAACCGAAACGCTTGTTCGTCGAGGTACCGGAACAAACCGTTACAACAGGAAAATAGGACAGGAGTCAGAGATCGGAGGTCAGAAGTCAGAGATCAGAGCTCGGCCTAAGGATGAATGAGGAAGGATCACTGATCATGCTTCCGAGCATCGCTCCGACTTCATGACACTTTTCAATGAAGACTGCATGATCGCCTTTCGACAAATAGCTACAGTCATGGGCGAAGTCGAGCCAGGTTTCAGTCTCACCGTTTTCGCCATCCGCGTCGGTCAGTTTACTTACAAAGTGAGCTTCGTACCTGCGTTTTGCCCATGCCTCTCGCAGATTTCCACAAACAGACCGAGAGGAACGCCGAATTTGATCGATAAGTGAGTGCTTTTCCTCTGCGGGAAAGCCTTTGCTTACACCGAAAATTTCCATCCCGAGTGCATACGCTTTTTGATAAACAATAAGATCTTTCGCTGACTTGATTTGCATTGCTATTTTCCGATGAATTCCGCCGTCTGATTTCCGAGAGCTGCCGTCTGACCTCTGACATCTGATCTCTGATCTCTTTGCGCTCGCGCCTTTATCGACTCACGAAGATAAAAAGCGAGGCTTCTGAACATCTGCGACTGGGCCCAGCGATGCATCGGAACATTGTCCCAACCCAAGTGCAGCCGGCGCGAGCGAAAGGAACCGTCCGGCTTGATCCAGTCTTTCAGAATTCCTCCAACCACACTTTCCAGCGTTGTTTCCACTTGTGGGAACCGGTCCCGAAGCAACAAACATAGATTGATGCACTCTGCGCAGTCGTAGAGCTCGCGTTTGTAAACGGTCAGACGGGGAGCTCGTGAGAATGGCTTCGGCAGACCGTCCGTGCCGAAGAGGTTATTCTGGTAATAACTCACCCCTTTTCCCAATGCCTCAAGCGTTGCCGCATGGCCCGTGAAAGCGTGCACCTTGGCCAATGCTTTCATGACAAAACAGGTGTGATAGTGATCAACGAAATCGCGCACTCCATCGACGGCATAGAACCATGAGCCATCTAGATTCTGCGCTTCCAAAACAAAGTTCAGATTCCGCTCCGCAGTCAGCCAGTACTCTTTCCTGGAGAAGATTTGTGACGCGCTCGTCAGCAGAAAAGAGCGATAAGCTGCGGCATTGATGACTCCGCCCTTGTCGAAAGGTGTGTAGGAACAGCTGCTGGCATTTTCCGAGATCGTAAAGTCCTTGATGTCTGTGAAGGCATGGCGCGCGATGGAAGCCATGACATCCTTCCACTCCTCACGTCCATCAAGCTCGTGAACATGCAAAAAGGCCTCGTAAGCGTATGGAGTCGAGGTGATCAGCGGTGTTTGTTCTTTAATCGTCCCGTTACGGGTGACCCAATCGTAGGGATAACCCCAGCAGTATTCCGCGAATCCCGGGGACCGGCTCTTCTTCAGTTCTTCGAGAAAGTGGACCGCTCTTCGCAAATGCGTCTCATCGTTCGTGACTTGAAAAAGGAAAGCGAAACCCATCGCGTAGTGAGCATCAGCGATCGGAAATCTTGTCGGTTGATGGAAAAACCGTCTCGCCGACGGCAGGAAAGCCTCACAGAAAATCATTGGCGCGACCGCCGCCGTCCCTAGAAGCTTGTGGCGATAGTAAAGCGCCTTCGCGGCTCGCCCGGTTGCTCCTGCGAAAAACGTCTGGTGGTCACGCGACGTTTCTCCGTGGCGGGTGAGCCATTCCGTGAAATCGTTCAGAACATCGGCGACCCTGCCGTCCAGTAGAGTTGTTTGACCAGTTACCATCAAATTGCAGGAGAGCGCGGTTGGCAAAGCGACGGGACTCGTGTCAGACTCGCCTTCTTGTTAGGAGCGAGACAAGGCGACCATTCGCTCTTTTGCGGGTGCCAGGTAGTTATCACGCGCCTCTGAAAGGTAACGGCGCAGCATCGTCTTCACAGCGTAGATGAGATTCTGACTGCTGTAGGCTGCGTCTTCACCAGCTTTGAAACGTAGTGTCAGTAACGTGCTCTCACCCGAGCCTAACTCCACTTTGAATTCGATGTAATCTCCAGCAGAATCCCAGGACACCCGGCTCGATCCGGCATGAAGACTTTCAATGCTATTGGGCTTACGCTCGCGCCGGCGGACGAAGTAACTCTTCGCCCGATCCGAGCGATTCTCGATCAGTAGTTCGCTTCCGTACATCTCAACCTCAACCGAATCCGGAGAGACTTCCTTCTGCCGATAACTTCGCCTGATAACGTCGCCAAGGCGGCGCCAGGCGAGGGGAACTTTGAGGGCATTGAGCTGATCGATGAATTGCACCAGCCGTGCACATCCGTCGCTGCAGAAATCGTGATGGATCACAACGAGGCAAGGTTTCCCCAGAAGGAGATCGAAGGCGAGATTCTCGACGCCTTGAGCAGGGTAGCGCCGAGTGTAGATAGGAAAATCGCCATAGCTCATCACGGCAACATCCCAAACGTCACAGATCCTGAGCTTGCGCACTGCCGGCGGATTGCTGTGCACCTCTGTGTTTACCACGGCCTGGAAGCTTGCGCGCTTCAATTCGGGAATTGCCTGCTCAGAAAAGACTCCCTGCGGGAAGACCATCACGCGATCGTGCCCCAGCCCCGTTCGCTTTTCGTGCAGAGACATACGCCTGACCGCTTCCGTGGCGACCGCACGAAGTCGCTGCCGATCCGAAGTGCCAAACTCGCTGTCCATGTGATCGCAGCCATGGATACAGAGAGAGTAACTCTCGGGATTGTCCTTGAAGAGTTTAACCACCTTCCGATCGCTTCTCCGCCAGTTCCAGGGGATGAAGGCTATGCTGGTGGAGAACCGATGCTGCTTCATTAGAGCGAGTAACTGGCGGAAGCGAACGAAGCCGTATCTCGCTTTCAGCAGAGGGTCGTCGATAACCAGGCAGGCACTCGCCTCGGGTGCTCTCCATGCGCTGTGGGCGAATGCCCACCTGATATAGGAAACGGCTGGCACGGCAGAGAAAAGGTGATCACGAACGTCAAAATTAGGAGTTGCGAGGCCGGCATCAATGTCGATCAGCCGCTCTGATGAAACAAAAACCGGCACGCCGTTGCAAGTTAACTTCAGGAACGCGGCTTTGTTGCCTGCGGCAATCAGCGAAGTCACCGAGCTTCCATCAGTATGGAAGAAGTCGCCGCTGCCCAGTGTAGTGGCCGAGGGGTGTATGCGGAGATCGCGCATGGCGCCGCACATGCCGTCCGGATCGTTCGCGATACCCCACTGGATATCAGTTCCCGCTCCCCTGCGAATCGAGATCGTCGTTCCGTAGAGTTGGCGTACCACGTTCGCCAGCGCGACGGGATCCCCGTTGGAATACAGGAAGACAGAATGGATTTGCCGCGTAAAGCCGTTCAAATGGTGTGAAGCGTCCTGCAGGTCTCCCATGACGCGCGCAAAGGTTTGTGCTGCGCAAACCAATCTGTAACTCGTCTTCTTTCCCGCCGGGCCACTCTCGGGAAGCCGAAAATCTGTTGCGCTTTGTCTTTGATAGGGAACACCAAAAAACTCGAGCAACCTTCCTGCCCTACGGTCGTCCGCTAATGAGTGGTCGCCGGTTAAGAGTAGCGCCTTTTCGAGCATGGATTCTGTCTAATTCTACATCCGCAAGCGAGCGGCCGAAGAGCTAGGATTGTAACGGCTTCTCTGCGACGACTAACGACCTCATTGCCCTGGAGCGCGCGACCATATTCAAGACGGGGGACAACGAGCGAAGGAGCCCAGTCAGAAATTGACCCGCGGAATGAGGAATCCAGCAGAAGTGTTCACTGCGCAAAACTTCAAAGCCCACCTGGTGAAACGGTGCCGTGTATTCCTTGAGTGACGGCAGGTAGCACTCTTCCTCCTGCTTTTTCTGGCCACGAAGCTTGTTCTTCAAGGCGCTGCGGAAAGCGGGAAAGCGGTCGTTCATATCGATTACCACACAAACTCCTCCCGGAGCGAGCAAGCGGAAAATGTCGCGGGCGCAATCGAACTGTTTTCCGGCGCGATGGCAGTAGCGGATTGTGTTAACTCCGATAATGAAGTGAAAGGAGTTCTCAAGTTTCGATAGCTCCTGGCCCAAACGCGCCGACATGTCCTCGATCAATGTCTCGTTCTTGGCCACGCAAAATTGAACGCGACTTAGTTCCCACTGGGTAAGGTAGCCTTGTGCTTCCTTATTCGCGGCCTGAATCAGCACAGGAGAAAAATCCGTGCCGATAGCGCTCGCGACGTTGAAGCCATCATGGCTCAAAACCGAGACCAGGTGCAATAGGTTCATCCCGCCGCCACAACCAAATTCCAGCATCCGAATTCCATCTTGTCCGACCTGTTGAGGCAGACGTTTAATCGCTTCGAGATAAACCGTCTTGTAGTCGTGATCGAGAAGATAACTAATCCCAAAGCCGGCAGTAGCCGTGGTATATTTCAAGATCGCTTCCTGCGATGTGTACTCGCGGAAGAAAGGGTCGGCTTCCTTGAGTGAATTGAGTTCCATTGTTTGCGCCATATCTGCGTTCTTTGCGATTTCTGACTGCTGATTGCTGAGATTTACTACCGCTCCATTGCAACTCGGAAGCTGTTCACCTTCTTGAATCTTAGAAGAGTGCGAAAAATAGTTTTCAGCTTTTTCATCTGCTCCCGTCGATGAAAATGCATCAACTGCGGGGTTACAGCGCGCTTGGTGCGCCGCATGGCGGACCAGCCGTAGCCAGCAAGCAAGGCCACGCCGTCAACCGGGTGCTTTGTCGCGCGGTAGGCGACGCGAAAGAGCTGCCACAAAGGTGAACCGCCTAAATAATAATCCTTTTCGCCGTAGGAAAAGCTGGCTGCCACACTGCTCCTTCCTGCCGTGCCGAGCGTCCGGTAGTGATGAAACCGTTTCTCAAGAAAGGATCGTGTTCTCCATCCTTTCATCCGCGCTGTCGTGACGGCAATCCAGTCAATCCCGCCGGCGTGGTTGGGGATATAGCCACCAATTTCTTGAAAGCACTCCCTCCGGAAGAGCTGGCATCCGCCAGCAACATGATTCCCACCCTCAAAGCTGTCCCGCGCTGAGTCATAACCATCATCTTCGACAAATGGAGTCCCAGCTACACCAAGCTTGGGATCTTCCGAGAATTTCCGCATCAAAAACTCCAGATACTCAGGATCGAACGAAAGGTCCGCGTCCAGATTGCCGATCACATCAAAGGAAAGCGAGGTAACCCGTTCGAATCCGGCATTGAATGCCTGCACTTTCCCAGCAAAACTCCGGTCCTGGCGCTGTGGACGCTGGAGAAGCTCGATCCAGAGAAATTGCTTGGCATAACCCCGGACAATCTCCGCGGTGCCATCCGTCGAGCCATCGTCCACAATTACCCAGCGCTCAGGCAACCGCGTCTGCGCGACCATAGAGGCAAGAGTCTTTTCAATGAAAGCAGCCTCATTGTGCGCGGGCGTTATGAGAACGTAATTCATTGGCGCAGACTCAGAAGTTAGAAGTTGTGCCGCTTACTGAATCGCGGACCACAGTCGGATATCCGCCGAGGCCCGATTCACCTGAGTTAGCGGCTTTCTCGCTTCGCTGGGATAGATTTGGGCAAAGATCTCATCCATCACCCGGGCCGTTAAGATAATTTCTCGGTACGGAATCGGCGGTTCGCTTCCCAGACGGATACTGTTGTAGAAGCGTTCAATCAGTTCCTTCATTCCAAAGTCCTGATAGAGGCGTCTGCGCGCAAAATTGATGACGTTGCGGCTTGCGTTCCTAAAATGTTCCCTAGCATTCCTTAATGGTGGGATAAAATAAGTCAGATAGCTCTTGTACGAGCGGTTTATATTTCGAACGAAACTTCCGGTGATAATATCCGCAGTAACCGAACCGGCCGGCCCGTAAACGCGGAGTTGGTTAAGTCCTCTAACCTGAGTAGAGAAGCAGAAAAATGCCGTCGTGCCACTCGTGTCTCGCATCAGGACCCTCAATTCATCCAGGACTTCTTGTGCGCCAAGGCTTCGGAGTTGCTCGCTTTGATGAGCTGTGGCAACAATTTCTGTCACCTCATCATTAAGAAATTCAGCCAGTTTAGCAATTCCGTGGCTGATAATGTTATGAAGTAGCTGCCCCGGCAGCTGGCGCACCCAATGGTTGCGATTCCCGAGCATTGGCGCCACGTAACTCGTGTCTCCGAGGTCGTATGACCAATAGCTCTCGAGATGGATCGGCCGTCCGCCCAGAAATCCGTCGCTCACGAGCCGGCGCATCTCGAGCATTTCAAGAGTGAATAGGTAATTATGACCGACGGTTATTTTTAAGCCGCAACTTTCAGCCAATTGAATTAACGACTCTGTCTCGCTGGCCGTAACAGTGAAAGGTTTTTCAAGATAGACATGGCAGCCCGACTCGAGGCATTGTTTGGCAAGCGAATAATGGCTCCGTGGCGGGGTGGTAATGTGAACGACATCGGGAGAAGCGGTCCGCAGCATTTCTTTCAGATCGGAAAAACATGCGATAATTCCGAAGCGTTCACCTAGTTGTTTGGCCATGAGCAATTCCCGATCGCAAAGGGTCACGATCTTGCAATCCTGAATGCGATGGATGGCTTGCACATGTTGGTCGGCGACCTTGCCGCAACCGGCTATAGCAATGCGAAGCATCTTGTAAGGCGTTACAACGTTGAATCGTTAAATCGTTACAACGACAAAACCGACTTCTGACCGCTGACATCCGGCGTCTGAGTTGCGTCCTCTGACATCTGACCTCTGACATCTGACTTCTGGTCCCTGTCCTCGCCGCCGCGATCGAACTGGCCCAGAAACGCCTCCATCGCCTTTTCCATTGGCACCCTTGGTTTCCAGCACAACTGCTCTCGAAGCTTCCGATTTGAGTAGCGGTTTCCCTTCCACTCCGCAGCACATCGGCGGCGGTTGAACGCGGGGGGGAGTTGACCCTTTGACCATTTCGAATATTTCTCCCATAGCAGACACATGGCGTAGCCAACAGAGTAAGGGAGCCTGATTGAGGCAAAGCGTTTCACCTTCCCCTTATACGCTCTCAGGAATTGGTGACTGGTCAGTAGCTCGTTATCCACGACGTTAAAAATTTCACCTTCCACGCCGGGTTTGAGGCCAGCCAGAACGATCGCTTCCGCGCAGTTATCGACAAAACTCAGTGGCAACACATTGGAGCCATTAACCTGAATGAAAAGCCCAAACGTACTAATTCCAACGCGACCGCTTAGCTCTCGCTTGCCCGGTCCAAAGACGTATCCGGGCCTGACAATCACATAAGGCAGTTGACATTTGCCACCGTATTCTTTGACCAATTCTTCCTGCCTAAGCTTTCCGAATCCATAAGCATCAAATCGTTGCTGCGGCGCATCTTCCAATGGGCAAGTCTCATCCAGGAGTGCGCCGCGTTTCAAACTTAAGTTGGAATAGACCGCAAAGGAGCTGACATTAACAAAGCGCTTCGGCTTTCCAACCTCGAGAAATGCATCCATCAGATTGCGAGTGGCCAGTGCCGAATTCATGAAGGCGCCAGCAAAGGACTTATCAAACCCGGCAGCAAGGTGGTAAATGATGGAAACACCTTCGGCAGCTTTCGCGCAATCCTGCCTCGAAAGAAGGTCGCCTGCAAAAAGCTTTACATTCATCCCGGCATCGAACCTGCCAATCGTGTTTTCAAGTCGGCCAAGTTGGCTGGAGGGCCGAACGAAACAACGAAGGTTGGAATAGCCGTATTCGAGAAGGATTTCGACAACCTTTGCGCCAATAAAGCCGTTCGACCCTGTGACGAGAATGCAATCATTCGGCGAAGCCATGTATTCCAAGTCAATTGCTTGAGCGCGCCTGACCTCTGTTCTCTTTCCGGTCCGGAGGCTCCACGGGGCCAGAGGCTACCTTCTCATTTCTGGCGCCGGTTGTGGTCAAAGGGTGGGGTACGTATAAGGCTTGAATCCGGGGCTGGGAGTATTCCCGTAGAAGTCGCGATTTTCCGGAATCTACGCAATAGGGCTCTTTAGCGGTGCGAAGGTCGGTGCTCCGTTTACAGTGTTGTTCCACGCAAAGATCGGCTCCGACGCTTCGTGCGACCAGCCAATTGCGTTCGTAGTTGTCGTGTCGCCTTCGCGGGCTGAACGGATGGCGGAACCAACGTCTACTTCGGTTATGAGGACAGCTGCTAGTGATTGTCAACTGTATGTGGAAAATAGGCCAACTCCATCTCCTCGTCAGGACCAGTGATCTCGGAAAACTCAACCCGGGACTCGGATTCAAACCAAGGATACTCCATAGCAATGATGTAAAAAACAAACCAGGACAGACTCAATCCTCTAAAGGAGACCTCCGTCCAGTTATAAAACACTATTGCTACAAGAAAGCTCAACCGGAACCGGGCCCATTCGAAATCCCGCAAGAGCGCCAAACGTATCTTGCAAAACGTTGCAGTGATTAGCCCTGCCAGGATTAGCAGTCCTACGAGGCCTAAGTTCAAATAGACCTCAAGATAGCCATTATGCGCTTCATTGGGCTGCCAGGGGCGTCCTTCGTGAAGCAGGTTGAGCCGGTCTCCTAACCAAAAGCTTTCAAAACCGACTCCAAAGATTGGGTTCGTGTGGAGCGCCAGGCACTGGCGCCAGATCTCCGCTCTTCCCATTATGGTAGATTCATGGCCTGTAAGGTCCACTATGCGCTCAAAAATCCCGAACGCGAATTCCGCTGCCACCAATACAACCAAGGCTAGCAGCACATACGTGCCAATTAACTTCTTGTTCACCCATGGCCGACCAACCAGCAGCATCACCACGACCGCGATCAGCAACGACAAAGAAGAGGTAGCACTATGTGCTTTCAAGAGAAGCCACCAAATCATGAACAGTAAACCCCCGATTAACCAAAGCTCGTCTCGCCGGGCTTTGTTCTTCTCAGCGCGCCAGGTTTTTAGGAAATACCAGATGAAAAAGATGCCCAATACTAGGCATATACAGCCGAGCGTGTTCTTGCTTTGGGCGATGCCGTTGTTCACAGGCAGACCGCTCCACTCATCGAACTGGCGGCCTATCCCCGGATAATACTTGATGGCCAGAATGGAAAAAGTCAGCAGAATGTAAGCACTTCTTTTCATCAATCTGGCCAGCGCTTCGTCGGAATTCGGTTCCGTAAAGAGAATAAGCACCATGATAGGATGGCCGAGCACCTTGATCCACCGCTTAAATGCCACGAACGGAAACTCCGACCAAAGGATAGCAACAAAACAGTAAACAAGGAATGCCATAAGCCATCCGTTGTTGCGGATAACCTCTGAAAGCTCGACCTGCCTTTTGTTAAGCACGCACAGGCCCGCGAAAATCAACGCGAAGTAAACAAGAGCGTCGATCGGATTCCCCTCTTCGGGTGAGCCGAGGGGAATGGGGACATGCAGAATATAAAGCCATTGCACAAGGGACCTTGATCCCATAAGCAGCACCCACACGAGGGGGAGCCAGAGCGCACCGCTTACATTGGGTTTGGCCCGAATGTCCCGCCGGAAAAGAAAAACGATGAATGCAATCGTAAGAAAGAGCGCAATTGTCGGTGGCACGATTTGCGTGCCGAAGAGCGCAATAGGCATTTGGATTCGATTCACGTATCTATAAGTTCTTGAATTACTTCAGCCGAGTCAGGTCGACCTGGCAGGCGGATATCAGATGGTACATGTCAAAGGACGGAGGGTAGCCGGCGTAGTTCGACAGCTGCCGAACTACAGCGAGCCGGGGAAGACGGAGGACAGACATTAAACAAGCGCATAACTGCCGATATTGAGGCTCTGCAGCATTGCTTGGAATTGGTTGTCCATCAAATATTCCGATTCCAACTCGAGTATCGGATGCGTCATCACTTCAA
The DNA here is from genome assembly GCA_035490135.1 of Candidatus Methylomirabilota bacterium. GTDB lineage: Bacteria > Acidobacteriota > Terriglobia > Acidiferrales > UBA7541 > Acidiferrum. Next base: position 11,576 of record DATHGV010000452.1, on the reverse strand, counting down.
CGTTACTTGATCGCGCTAATGCCGCCACTCGGTCTAATTTCTTCTCCTTGATGCATTGCGTCAGATCGAAGAAATAATCGGTAAGCCGATACCTTCGGGCGAGCCAGCGATCGACAAGTGCCCGGTAGGCTCGGTTGAACCGACTCTTTTCGCCAGGCCAGAAAGAGAAGTTGCGGCGGATTTTCATACCGGCGGGAATCAGGTCGCTCAGAAGCATGTTGGCACACAAATGCATGTGATGGTGCCCATCGATGTGTGATGGCGGTTTGCCAAATAGACGCGCGAACTCCTCTGCCTGCGCCTGGTAGGAATAAGAAAACGCGTTTCGCAGAAAGGGATTATAAAAAAGCTGAGAGTACTTGTTTCGCCTAAGGTAGCCTACTAACCGGCTATGGCACTCGCCAAGTCTTCCGGAGTTGTTCTTTCCTGTGAATCTCTCGGTAAAGTTGAGATGTAATCCCACGTCCAATTCGTTTTCTTGTGCCAGCTCGGCGGCCCGCTCAGAATCCGCCATGAAAACCATCGCGCTGACCGACGTGATCCTACCCGCTTTGTAACACCTGAAGGCGGCATCGGTTTCCGCCAGGGAGCGGCCCCAGTCATCAGCATTGATGATCAACATCCGATTTCAGCCACCCATCTGGGCCAAGGTTTCTTTGCTTCAAGCTGTCCGACTTCACGATAGCCTCTAAAAGGCCGGAAGGAAACTGTTGGCGCAAGATGGCGATATTCGGCATGACGCAATGGCCGCCAATTACACCGGGGAAATATTTCACTGGCGGGAAGAATTTAATCTCGTCATAGAAGGACACGACTTCGTCGTAATTGGCGCCAAACTTTATGCAATAGCGTTCGACCTCCTGTGCCCATGCAATCATCAAGCCGAAATATGTCGTTTCCGTGAGCTTGGCAATTTCGCTTGCCTCTGGAGATGTGAGCAACATGGTTTTCATTCCGACTTCCTCAAAGTGTTCGACGGCGCGCTGGCCTGACCGCAGGTGGAGCGCTCCAATAAACTTGGCATAGTGCAACATCTCCTCCTGCATCCGGACATGCTTGCCGCGAACCGGGCTGTTTACGACTGCGGTTCCGGATTCAGCCGCAATGCTGCGGGTAGTTCCAGGAGCAACCGTGCTATTGATTACTGTGAGAGCAGGCCGGTACTGATGAATGTATTCTACTACTTGTCCAATGAACTTGCCGCTCTCGAATGGGAAACAAATATGCATAACATCGCACTGGGAAATGGGTGCGGGCTGATTGATATCTACCCCAAATGTTTGATGCCTGCTCTTCATAATTTCCAGCAAAGGTTTACCGACCTCGCCGAGGCCAACGATGATGACAGTTTGGTTCACAGCCGAAATTATGATCTTTCTGGCGCTCTAGCTTGTCGCAGTTGGCGTTAGAGCCGGCTGCACTACGTGGTGGCTTGGCCCACGTCCACGACCGAGCTTGAAAGCGTTCTTGATCTGACACGTGACCTCTTCAATCGCTTCCTCAGTAATTTCTGGGTATATGGGCAGGGAAAGAATGCGAGACTGGTTGGCGTAAGCAGCCGGAAAATCTTTTGGACCGTGACCGAGATAAGCGTAGGCAGGATAAAATGGGAGCGCTTTTGGATAATTCAAGGCCGTGTAGATACCCTTCTGGGTGAGGTGCTTTCTCAAAGCATCCCGGTTCTCTGTGCGAATGACGTAGAGGTGATAGACATGGTCGCGGTCGGACCTGACCTTTGGCGTGGTAACGTCATCTACGTCTTCCAGAAGCCTGTTGTAAAGCTCAGCGACACGACGGCGCGCCTCCGTCCAGGCGGGTAAATGGGGCAGTTTCGTGTTCAGAATTGCCGCCTGCAGACCATCCATGCGGCTATTGATGCCTTCCATGACGTGATCGCCCTTGCCACCGTGACGCGCGAACGTTGCCATCCAGTCGGCGAGGCGGTCATCATTGGTAACCACACATCCGGCATCGCCATAAGCGCCCAGGTTTTTGCCGGGGTAAAAAGAAAACGTCGCGGCATTACCAAAGGTTCCGACGAACTGGCCTTTGTATCTAGCGAGATGTGCCTGGGCGCAATCTTCTATGACCCAAAGATTGTGCTTTTTTGCAATCGCCATGATCGCGCCCATGTCCGCTGGCTGTCCATAGAGATGCACTAGAATGATTCCGACCGTGGCAGGTGTGATTTTTCTTTCGATATCGGGCGGATCAATCGCGAAGGTTTCCTCATCCGTGTCGCAGAACACGACCCGGCCGCCGGCCTGCGTGATCGTCTCGGATGTTGAGATCCAGGAATGTGCCGACGTGATGACTTCATCGCCGGGTTTTAGACCAAATCCTCGCAGGGCAATGTAAATCGCGTCCGTCCCGTTCGCGCACGAAACGCAACGTTTCACGCCAAGCGCTCTCGCCCATGCCTCCTCGAAAGCGTCCACGTGCGGCCCGCGAATGTAAGCTGACTCGGCGATCACTTCGGCAATGGCCCTGTCAATCTCTTGTTTGATCGTCAGGTATTGTGCGTGCAGGTCAACAAAGGGAATTTTCATTGCGACAGAGCAGAAATCAGAGGTCAGACGTCAGGAGCAGGTTAGAGGCGACGAAGGAGGCGGGCTGGATTGCCCGCGTAAATGCCGGAAACAGTAATATCTTTGGTAACAACTGCGCCGGCTCCGATGACCACTTGATCACAGATCGCAACCGGCAGGATAGTGGCATTTGTTCCGATGCTCACACGATTGCCAAGTTTGGTTGGTCGCCAGAGCTGCGGTTTTCCCGCAGGACCACCGGTGACGAACAGATCATTAATAAACATCGCTCCATGAGAAATGAAGCAGTCGTCCCCGATTGTGACCAAGTCGCAGATGAACGAGTGGGATTGAATCCGGCACCGCTTTCCGATGGTTGCTCCCTTTTGTATCTCAACGAAAGGTCCGATGAAAGTTTCATCGCCGATTTCACAACCATATAAGTTTGTCGGTTCTATGACGGTCACATTTGCACCGAACTTCACATCGACGAAGCCGACCGTACTTTGCTTGACTGGATTCATACCTCGAAATTCTGACGGATGACCTCGCCGTTGAGGGGTCGCGCGCGCTCGAGAATCGAAACGACAGTTCGCGCGTGACTGAGTCCAGTGAGCGGTTCCTGTGAGTTACGGATGCAGTCGGCGAAGTGTTCCGCCTCGACGCGGAGCGGTTCCGCAAACTTGACCTCCGGCATCAGAATATCGCCGCTCCGATAGTTGAACTGTGCAACCCGCGGGTTATCGAAGTCCATGTTCTCACCCAGGATGGCGCGGCGATCGATTCCCTTGTCGTAGATGACGATTTTGTTCTCCGCGATGTCGTCGTAAACGACCATCTTGCGCGAGCCGACAATAATCATCTTCCGCACCTTCTGCGGATCCAACCAGCTAACGTGAATGTTTGCGATGACTTTTCCGGGATATTTAAGACTAAGAAAGACAACGTCATCGATCCCTTCCTGCATGTAGGCCATGCCCTGACGGCCGATGGAAATCGGCTCCGGGTTGCCAAGCCAATATTGAATGATGCTGATATCGTGGGGCGCGAAGTTCCAGAGGGCATCGATATCAGAGCGGATGCGCCCTAGGTTCAGCCGTTGGCTGTAGATGTAGCGGAGTTCGCCGAGCTCGCCGGAATCAATCAATCTCTTCACGTAACGGACGGCTGAGTTGTAGACGAAAGTGTGGCCCGTCATCACAACGAGATTTCGCACGGCAGCGCGTCTCGAGAGTTCATCGACCTCGACAACCTTCGTCGCGAGCGGCTTCTCTACGAAAACGTGTTTGCCGGCGTCGAGGACTTCATTAGCGAGAGAGAAGTGACTTGCGGCGGGTGTCGCAATCACCACGCCATCAATGGCGGGATCGTCCAGAACAGTCTGATGCGTCGCGATCGCGCGGCTGCGAGGGAAATTTGACTCCACAAAGCCGCGACGTTCCGCGCTCGAATCTACAACGTACTTGACCGTGCATCCCGGCAAGGCCGAGAAGTTGCGCAGAAGATTCGGGCCCCAGTAACCACATCCGAACTGTGCAAGGACTAAATTTGGTGGCATGGCAGAAAGGAGTCGAAGGGGAAACGAGAAGGACTAGGCAGCGATCAGAATCTGGTCTGAATCGTCGATTGTGAACTCCTCGAAAGGTGCGCTACCCGAGTGACGGAGGTTGTGCTTTGAAGCGCTGCTGTTATATACCCTCACAGTTAATGGCGGAAGATCAGCGGCGGTTGGATCAGTGGCTGGCTGCACCCGGATGCTTGCGCTGTCCTGCGTGACACGGGCGAACGATGTCGTCCGCCGCTTGCGAAACCACGAGACGGCTTGCGCCGCTGTAGCAAACCATGGTGTTCTGGCGCGCAAGTCGCGGAGCAGGGTCACATAGGCGTCGCCCCATAACCTTTCGGGCCCGAGGCTTCGGTCGTGCCAGTTGATGGTGAGGGCACCGCCGAACCTTGTTGCATTCTCGATCAACGGCAGCATTGCAGCGCCAGCCTGCTCGTCGGACAAATTCATGTACGACGGATAAAAGAGCGCCGTGTCCATGATGTGCAATGGGAGTTCGAGCAAATGATCGACATTGGGTTGCTTGAAGACTTGAGCGGTTCCCGCGCGGTACCCGATCGTTTCGTTGTAGCCAGCAGTTGAGTCGTAGGAAAAGCCGGCTTTCTCGAGCGTTAATGACGCTTGCGAATTGAAGTAAAGCCAGTGCATCCGAACACCGACCTCGACCGTTCCCGTGATTTCCTGAATGCGCGCACGCTCATCACGACCTTTTGCGCTGTCGCGCCACGCATCGATGCCGTGGACAGCGATTTCGCTATTTGTGGAAAGCAGCTTTTTTAAGGCATCCACAATATCGGCCGAAGCGTAGCGCGAGGCGCGCTTTGCTCTTGTTCGACCGTTAGAATCAACGCCCGCGTCGCCCTTTGTCGGAATGACAAAGAAAGTTGAGGCGAGATCCCTTTCCAGCTCCAAGTACCGATCGAGCTGGTTCCAGAAGTCTTTGGCAAGTCCAACGAAGACCAGGGGCAGGGAAAGCGCTGCCTTCCAATTGATAGCTACCTGCCGAAGAGACCTTCTTCCTCGACAGAAGTTGATGACTGAGCCAACCAGCGCCCGGTAAAGAAAACCAAACATCGTGTGGTCGCAGATATGATAACGCACGCGCGGGTGGTCCACGTCATGAGTGAGGCACACTATAAAGCGATTTCCTGCGGGGACAGGAAGGATCTCGACCAGGCTCACTCTCTGGCTAACGATCAGCTCGCGAAGCAGCGAGACGTGGAGATCCAGCGTGGGTATGTTCGCGAATTCTGCTGGCTGTCCTTGCGTCAAGAGGTAGCGGACTTCTTCGAACAGATTGAACCCGAAGCGAATCACTACTTGAGCGTCAGAAGCTACCGAGACAGCAGCAGCCGAGTTTGTTCCTTCGTGAACGAGAACTGTGTTGCATGGGCTGTCGAAGAGAAGGCAGTTTCCGTAAATCGGCATTCGTTCGCCGCGAAAAGAAACGAAATGGTCTCTGGGACCAGACCGTGTCTTTATGTTTCGGCACTCCTCGAATGCTTGCCGCTGCGCACTATAAAGCAAAAGCAGCTTGGCGCTGTTCTCTGGAACCAGGCTATTTGAGCAGAGCAGGACATCGTAATGCGCGCCGGGCCGATGGAATTCCCAAGGCGTTTTAAACAGCTCAAAGAATTCGGCGACGGCTGGATGTTCTGCCTCACTGGCGACGACACCAATCATTTCGAACGAGCGGAGAAGGTGACGCGATCCGCCTGGAGAAGTTCGCTGATGGAATTCAACAAACTAAGTCGCTCGCGGCTCCATGTGTGTGACAGGTAGATTTCCTGGCCACGCTTCACCGTTTCCGCCACTTCAGCTGGATGAGAAAAGGCGAACTCAATTTTTCGCGCGAGATCGTCCGCATCCCCAAGCTCGAAAAAGATGAGATCATTGTCGCCGAAATAGTCTTGAATACCCTTTGTTTTCGGGGCAATCACCGGTTTCGCGAGCGCCAGGTATTCGAAGATGCGAGTAGGCGTGTTGATTTCAGTGAAGATGTTGCGGTGGTTGGGGATAATCCCCAGATCGCAATCCTCAATTGCCTCGACGATCTCTTTGAGATTGCGAACGCCGAGATAATCGACATTTCGATCGAGTCCCCGTTGCTGAGCCGATTCCATCACTTTCTCGAAGAAGTTTGTTCGCTTACCGCAAACACTCAGCCGGGCAGACGGAATTGTTTTCCTCACCTTCTCCAAGGCGTCTACAGCCAGGTCGAAACCGTTGCGGTGGACCAACGAGCCGTGATAAAGAATCACAAATGGCTTGGCCTCATTGCCGTTTCCATTCACACCGCGAACGTCACCCCACTGGAAGCGGAACACCTCGTCATCAGGGGAATTGATTACGACTTTAATTTTATGCGGCTGACAACTGCGCGAAGAGTAGATCTTTTTGCACGCGAGATTCACGGTCAGCACGAGATCGGCAAAGCGGATACTCCACTTCTCCAGTCGCTTCAAAACGACTACGCTGAAGCTGTGCTCGGGCAGCGTGAAGATCGTCTGCATGAGCTCAGGCATGGGATCGTGCAGGTCCAAAATGACCTTTGCACCGAGGAGTTTCGGCACGATCGCGGCGAAAACGAGGATGTCCGGCATGTTATGCACATGGACGAGGTCGTACCTGCGCGTGAGTGATCTCGAGGCGAGATAGAAAAATGAGGTCAGGATAAATGCAGCATACCGGCCAACATAGTCCAGCTTGCTGCCACGATAACGCTTCAGCCGGACACGTGTGACGTTGATACTGCCATAAGTCTCATGGGCCGGCTCACCATCTCCATCCCGCAGGCAGATGAGGTCTATGTTAGCACCCTGGGCTGCTAATGCCTCGGCCGCTCTTCTGGGCCGAGGATCCGCAGGATAGTGCGAGAAGAGCAGAACAGCGGCGCGTCTGCCGCACAGCCGGCGAATTTTCGCAGAGGCAAGCTCGTCGTCTCTGCGGAAGCTCGTTCTGGAGGAACGAATTTGGATGACGTGCCCGGCCACTTCCTTCGGGAGGGCGTGCCAGTACTCGCCCGCATACTTGGTTCTGATGTAAGTGAGGAATTGGCGGTATAACGCCGCGGGATACTCCGTTGCCCTCTGCCGCGACCCGCCGAACGACATGTAATCTGGGTGCGCATCGAGGAGCACCATCCCTCCATGCTCTGCAATCCAATCAAGCTTTCGCATCCAGATCTCCGGAGTGGTTTCGCGCAATAACAGGAACAGGGTTGAATCCTGCGGCAGAGTGTACGGAAGTTCGACGTAGCCGGTCCGGGCACTCGCGGAGGGATTCGTGACTGGTGATTCGCCATTCGTACCTGCCTGAGGAACCCAGAAGGGAAAGATCGTGTGACGGCCCTCGGGCTGAGGCTCGAATGGATCCGTATCGAATGTCGATGCATCGTATGCAATCTTTAACTGGTGCAACCAGTCCAGCTTGTGTAACATGAACGCCGATCTAAATCCTACCGCTCCCCAGTCAGCGAGGTAACGGTTAATGCTAACGGCTTTCCGCCCGAACTCCCTTTCGGATTGATAAAGCCGCCCGTCGTGTCGAAGATCGTGGATCCCTACCTCAAAGCCATTTTGCCCCAGTTCCTCTCTTAGTCCACGAGGATCCCGGTAGTCCCCTTCGGGAACAAAGTTGAATGAGGAGCGGAACCCCAACTCCAGTTCGAGCTGCATCAGCTCCCGGCACTTCCGCAAACCAACTCCACTTTCGACATCGTGCGTCAGCACAAAAGCGAATTTCTTGCCGTTGGGCCAGCCCGGCCAGTTTTCCGGTGCACGTTGTGAGCCTGGCATGATCGGCCAGATGTCCGTGACGCGCTGGCGGGTACGCTCCGCGATGCGGCGCCGAACCTCCATTCGGATGGACCGCGGGATGAGCGGCTTTAGACCGTAATAAATTCTATTGCGTAACACGAGGTTATCACCAGCTCTGTGGTCGCGCTAATCGTCCACTGCAAGCACCCAAGCAATCGGGCGCGACCGCTTGCAAGAATTGGAACCGCAGTGCAGTCGTTACGAAAGCAGCCGATCAAGAGTCGCCATGGAGCCACTTCGGAACGTAGGAACGCGCTTTGTTAACTACCACACCCACGTTGTCTCGCTCCGCGACCAACTTCCCGTAGCCCCGCTTTATAACCTCGCGGTTGTCCTTTTCCGCCTCGACCACGAGCAAAAGCTTGTCCATGAAAGCGGCCATGCCCCACGTGGGACTTGTCTGGCTTAACTGAGGCATGTCAAAAATGATGTAGTCGAAGTCGCTCGCTTTTAGATTTGGCATCATGTCGAAGAATTTTTTCAAGCCGAGCTGCGCCGGCCCAGCATTGGGGGATCCCACGGTAGCCAGATAGAGATTGTCCGCAGCTGAGGCGATCGTACCCTTTGGCTTAAGAGCCGCGCTAAGCGAATACGCAGGCTTACCTTTGAAGAACTGATGAACGTCCTCGGGACCCAGATTTACATCGACAAGAAGGACCTTGCCGTCATTGGTTTCCGAAAGTGAAGCAGCCAGCCCGGCGGCGAGGGTAGAAGCTCCCGCGTCTTCCGAAAAACCGGCAATACCCACAAGCTTCGGTTTATGGGTCAAATGATTCAGCTCAAAATAAAGACCGAGGCGATCCCGAATTGCGTCACAATACGGCCGGATGAAATGGCCGGCCTCCCAGGGCGCCAACTTGGAGTGGTGCGGCCTTGTTGCGAGTGCTCCTGGATTCGCCGGCGAACCATTTGGAGGCAGGGCCAAATGGCCGTTCCGAGCATTGGAATACGGTATCGAGAGCATGAGCGGAATGTGCAACTGCGTCTCCAGCGAGAGTGGCCTCCCAACCGTCCGATTCAAGACCAATCCTTTTATCAACGCGAGCGCTATACCCAAGGCTATCCCTCCGCCGGCCAGTCCCAGGGCAATCTTATTGCGCGTTTTGGTCTCAAGCATTGGAGGGGAGGGCCGCTGGACGGCGCTAATGTTGGGCATTTTGGAGGGGTCCAAAGCCTCGTCGACGCGCGCCTTTTCGAGCGTCGCCGCGAAATACTTGTAATTCGTCTCGTCCAGCTCCCGCTTCCGCTCCAGGTCTTCCATTTGCGGCCCCAGCTCCGAAAGCTGCTTCATTCTCTGCTGAACATTGCGAAGCCGGGCCTTAAGTGTCTCGACTTTTGCCTCGATGCCGGCAACCTGAGCTTTTTCAGATTGCGGCGTTTTTTCAGATGTCGAGCTTTTTGCTTTCCATTTCTTTGACTTGCTCTCCCCCGTCTGTTTAACAACGGCTTTGTATTGCGCCAGGTCCGCCTCGGCGGTATTAAGCTGGTCCTGGGTTTTCGCCGCCTCGGCAGTAAGGGCTTCTGAGCCATCCTTAAGCGACACAATCCCCGTCTTGTCCCTCAGCGACTTTAGGGCGTCCGCCGTTTGGTTTAAGCGCGCTCGAACCTGATCGGTTTGTTGGGTTACAAAATCGAAGGCGCCAGCGGAGCGGTGCACTTCAAGATGCTTAACGAAATAACGACTCAACAGTTCCTGCAAGACGAGCGTCGCGATCTGCGGGTCGCTATTTCTGTAGGATACGAAAATGATGTTGCTTCCCTTGTTAGAAATCGCCTTCAGGCCCGAGCTAATCGCGCCGGCCGCGTCCCCTTCTGTTGCAGCGTGCAATCGTTTGGGACCGATCGCCTGGGCGACTTGCACTGCCAGGTCCCAACTGGTCAGAATCTCGATTTCAGCGCCGATCACTCTATCGTTGCTGCTCAACGCGGCCGCGGGCGCGACGTTCGTACTGTCGATGGAGTCAACGGCGCTCCTTTCCAGGACATAGCGCACCAGCAACTTGGCCTGGGACTCGTACACAGGCGGAAAGAAGAAATAAAACGCCGCCGCTGCGATGATGCTCACCGCCGCGCAAAGCAAGATCGTTAGCTTGCGCTTGAACAGAGCGAATAGGATGCCGCTCAAGTTCAGCCCGGAGTGATGTTGTGTTTCCCGTCGGATTTCAGCCATAGTCTAACCTCTAGTCGAGATGCGGGTAGATCATCGAGCCCGCCAGTCGGTTGAGGACCAATGGCAACCTGCCAAAGATCCTTGTGTGGAAGCCGGAGTCATGGGGGGCCGCAATTAAGCACTGCCGGCCCGATGGATCAACCCGAAAGTAATCAATTGTGTCTTCCTCCGTGTCCCACGAAAGTTTGAATCGTCGCAAACCGTCATTTTCGCAGGCGGTGCGCCCGAAATGCAATTTTTCCGCGCCGTTGCGCGCCAAAAACTGGATGCCCCGCCACATGACAAGATTATTCGCGCGGAATTCCTGAAACCTTTTGTCAGAAGCGCCGTATTTATAAAGAGCGTTCTTTCCGAAGCGGAAGAAGATCGCGGCGGCAATTGGGCGCGACCCGCGGTGGGCGAGGACAATGAAACCGAGACCGGGTTTGATGATGTGATCGTAGACGTTCAGGAAAAACGAGGCCGGTTGCGGCGGGAGACCGTGGCGCCGGCGCGTTTGAACATGAAGCCGGTAAAAATCGCGAATGGCCGGGCGATTGCGGACGACGACCGCGCTCAAATCACTGCGTTCTGCTTTGCGAATGGCCCGGCGGACTGGATTGGCGAAGCGACTGGTCAACTCTTCGGCGCCGCTGCGCAAATCGAGTGTATGCCCGTAAAATTTCGTGGCTGAACTCGTGGCGAGTTGAAAGAATTTTCCCCCGCGTATTTCAAGGTGTTTCCAGCGGCGTTCTTGCGCGAAACGAACGAGCCGATCTCTTACCAAGCCCACCGCTTCCGGATCAAAGACGAGCGGTTCGCACGCATCGCTAAATGGAAGGCAGACGCCGCGGCGGCCCGTAAACGGACTGCGCACTTCCATCAGCGGAATCAACGCCGCCAATCTGCGCCCGCGGGAAAACTGAAGATAGAAAGGTCGATGGTTATAAGTTTGGTGAAGCACCTTCGCCCAGGCACTGCTGTGGAAACAACTGGCATCGCGATGCAAAGCAACAACGGCGTCCCAACGCTGATCGTGGATAGGATCGAGAATCCGCATTTGCAGCGATTTGCTGGTTGCCTTCGGCTCGACGAAAGAATAATCACCCGAGACGGACGCCGCTTCTTTCGTTCCTGATTCAGCTTGCTGAAACGTCTTCAAAATTCTCAGTAGATGAGCGCTATCGCCCCAACGGTTTCGCTGACGCAGTGAGCGAACATATTCGATTTGCCCTCAGGCGTTATGTCCGACGTGACGAGCTGGTTCGCCACTCATCTGGTGAATGCTTCAGTCTGCACAAGCTCTTCCGCTTTGGCGGCTCCGAGAGCCGGCGCTGCACCATGCGGACTAGAAAATGTCACCGGTGCGCCCTGCATCTTGATGGAAGCGGAAGCCGCTTCGAGGATCCTGATCATCTCCAGTCCCTGACGGCCACCCGTTATCGGTTGAGAAAGCGTTTCGATGCAATCAATAAAATGCTGGCAGGCCACCTTTAGCGGTTCCTCCTGCTGGATGT
>DATHGV010000451.1:0-5686 GCA_035490135.1 Candidatus Methylomirabilota bacterium | reverse complement strand
TGAAAATTTGCCGCGCTTCCTCGTCTACCGCTGCTCCAGCATTTCTCGCTTCGAGAAAGACGGCACTCAGCGGCAGGGCATTGGGTTGCTAGCCGATCAGGCCACCGGAAATGTTCTACCCGCTGGGGAGATTAATTTCAGTTACTGGTTGCTGCAGCGGCCGCTCACGAGGCTCATCACCGAGCAGGAAGCGGTCAGTCGCTGGATGGAAGCGCTTCTTCCACTCTTTGAAGAAAGGCTTTCCTGGCCGGCATGCGCCACTAGCTGGTCGGAATTTGCCGCCGGCACCGTTCGTGATTTGCAGGATAAAGACGCCACCGTCGCGGAAGCCAATGGCCATCGAGGTTTGCGCGCCTACGTCAAAGAAAGTTCGCAGATCTGGAAACAAGCCGGTGACAACTTTGAACTAATGACTCTTGCGGATGTGCTGTGGCCTTCGCTGCTTTACCTGCGGCTGCATCCTTCTCCCAGTTTCGAACTCGAATGCCACGATCTTCTGGCCGATCTTCCCGGCTTCTTCAATCCAGACACTCGCAGCATTAGCAATGATTTCAAGCGCCCGCCCGATGAGCGAGCCGACTCCTGGTATCCGTTCGAAAACGGCCTCGTCAAGTATCCGATGATCGGTTCTTTATCCGGCTCTAAAGAGCTCACCGATCATTTTCTCGCCGCATTCGGCACCGCGGAGAAAATGGGTCAGCAATACAACTATCTCTTTCCTATTTATTACCAGGTCGCGACGCTTCGCGCCGAAGGTGCTGGCACAAACTACGCTATCGGTGGCTTATATGCATGGGCTGCAATTCTGGCGCACAGATTAACCGGTGACGATCATTACCTGGAAGAGGCGCGCCGCGCGGTTCGCGTTTTGTACACCGTTCCCGCGGACAGACTTTTTCACGAGCCGCAGGAACTTGCCTACGGTGCGCTGGCAGCCGCCGAACTCGGCATGCAGACGGAGTGCAAGTACCTGCTGTACGAGCAGCTGCGTATGTTTTATTGGTTTTCTGACCCCAGCCAGAAATCCCACGAAATACGCGGAATGGTTCAGGCCGCGGCTTCCATCCTCTATCCCGCCTTCAAAGAAAACGTCGAAGCCATCCTTCCTTGGACCGGCATTATGAAACGCGGCATCGTGTTCGAAGGGCTTTTGCGTTTCATGGACCAGCAGCGCCGCAACAATTTTTATTTTTTTCAGAACTGCTCTGGCGCCCCTGAAAAAGCATCCACGCCTTTTATCCCATTTGAGAATCTGGGCACTCTCGAGCTTGGCGGCCAAACCGGCAATGTAGGTAAGGAAATTTACGGCGCTGGAGAATCGCTCTGGATGTACCTGATGTTTGAAGCACTAGGAAAAGTGGATGACCGGGAACTGATGCTTGTGAATCTGGACTTGCTGGACGTCCCCGACGCCAAGGCGTTCCCATCGCAAAAATTGAACTTCATTTTGTTCAATCCCACGCCTGCTGGCCGGTCCGCGACCATCACGATTCCGGCGTCGCGAGAGCGAGCCGCACGCTTGACTGCCGCTGGCAAGCCTATCGGTGGGACTTTTCAGATTGCTGGACGAGCCTTCCTGCAGCTGCGAGCTGAATTCTGATACACGATTCGGTTTTTTTGCGCGCAAGACAAAGTTCTGAAATTTTCCGGAGTCGTTAGGAAAGGAATTCTACTAAATGGTGAAACTTAATTACTTTGGAGCCTGCTCACTACGAATTTCGATCGCCGCCGGGGCAACACTGATTTCGCTTGCGGTTGGCGCAGCGGTCGCCTTCGCACCGCCATTTGGAAAATGGACTCGCCTTGTTTCCCAGCCCATCCTTTCGCCGCAAGGAAACGGATTCGAATCGGCCGGAACGTTTAATCCCTCGGTCGTAAAAAAGGATGGCCGTTTCGTGATGCTGTATCGCGCTCAGGATCATCAGGGCACCTCTTCTCTGGGATACGCCACCAGCGAAGACGGCATTCACTTCAACCGCAGGCCAACTCCGGTCCTGACCGCAGAAGCGCCCTATGAAAAAGGCGGCGGCGTGGAAGACCCCAGGCTGCAAAAATTTGGCGATACGTATTATTTGACCTATACGGGTTACAACAACGTCGACGGCGTCGCTGCCGACAAGAAAGATGCCCAGCTTTGCCTGGCAACTTCCAAGGATCTGCTTCATTGGGAGCGCCAAGGGGTCATCATTCCCGCGTACAAAGGCAAGTGGAATGTGAAGTGGACCAAGTCTGGCGCGATGGTTCCAGAAAAAATTAACGGCAAGTATTGGATGTATTATCTGGCCGACGCCAAAGGTAAAGACAGCCAGATGGGCGTGGCGTTCTCTGAAGATTTGCTGCACTGGACGGAAGCGTTGGACCATCCCATCCTGGCCAGCCGCCCGGGATCGTTTGATTCACAAGTCGTGGAGCCGGGCCCGCCGCCGGTAATCACAAAAGAAGGCATATTCCTGATTTACAACGGTGCGGCCGACAATCTGGTTTATTCCACTGGCTGGGCGCTCTTTGACAAGAAAGATCCGACCAAAGTTCTAGCGCGCTCCGATCAGCCCGTATTTGGCCCGGAACTGGAATGGGAAAAAGTGGGTCAGGTTCCCAATGTCGTATTCGTGGAAGGAGCGATTCGCGACGGCAAGCGCTGGCTGTTTTACTACGGCGGCGCAGACAAATACATCGGTGTCGCTACCGCTCCTGCGCGCTAAGCGGACGTCGAAGCTTATAATCTGAACGAAACGGGAATCAATGACTCCATTACCGTTAAGGAGTCCGTGCCACCATGAATAAGAGAGCTTTCCTCAAACTCCTGTCCGCAGCCATGTCGATGCCAGGTATCTCTCCTATTCTGGCGTGGGCCGGCGCCGACAAATTAAAGAATTGGGCGGGAAACGTCGAATACGGCACCGACCACCTCTATTCTGCAACCTCTGTGGAGCAGGCTCAGGAATTTGTAAGAAAGCACGCGCGGCTCAAAGTGCTCGGCACCCGCCACTGCTTCAATCACATTGCGGACAGCACGGACGACTTCCTCTCACTGCGTCCCATGGATAAGGTGCTATCGCTCGATGCTCAGGCGAGGACGGTAACGATTCCCGCGAACATGAGCTATGGCCAGCTTGCTCCTTACCTCCATGAACACGGGTTTGCGTTGCACAACCTGGCTTCTCTGCCGCACATCTCCGTTGCCGGCGCCTGTGCCACCGCCACCCACGGATCCGGTGAGAAGAATGGCAACTTGGCTACGTCTGTGTCGGCTCTCGAAATGATCACCGCTTCAGGTGACGTCGTGAAGCTGTCGCGCAAACAAGATGGCGAAGGATTCTTGGGCGTTGTCGTTGGATTGGGAGCGCTTGGTGTGATTACGAAAATCACGCTGGATCTGCTGCCCACCTTCATGGTCAAGCAATACGTCTATGAAAATCTTCCGCTGAGCGAGATGCAGGAGCACTTCGACGCGATTGAAGCGAGCGGTTATAGCGTCAGTCTTTTTACCGACTGGCAAAAGAAGCGCATCAATGAAGTCTGGATCAAGAGCCGCGTCGAAGCCGGGCAATCGTTTAATGCCACTCCCGAGTTTTTTGGGGCCAAGTTGGCGACCAGGAATCTTCACCCCATCGCCGAGCTTTCCGCCGAAAACTGCACAGAACAAATGGGCGTGCCGGGTCCCTGGTATGAGCGTTTGCCCCATTTCCGCATGGGATTTACGCCCAGCGCGGGGAACGAACTCCAGGCCGAATATTTCGTTCCTCGGCGGCATGCCGTCGAGGCCATTCTCGCGATAGAACGGCTCCGCGACCAGGTAAGTCCTCATTTGCTGATTTCGGAGATCAGAACCATCGCCGCCGATGATTTTTGGATGAGCCCCTGCTACCAGCAACCATCCGTTACCATCCATTTCACTCTCAAACCCGATTGGCCTGCCGTCAGCCAGCTGCTGCCGGTCATCGAACGCGAGCTTGCGCCATTTCAAGCCCGCCCTCATTGGGGAAAGCTTTTTACCGTCTCCCCGGAACGATTGAAAGCAAGCTATCAGAAATTACCGGACTTTATTGTATTGAGCAAAAAGTATGACCCACATGGCAAATTCCGGAACGACTTCCTCAATAAAAATATTTTTGGATAGCAAACTCCGCATTTAGTCGGGCACTGGTCCTTCTCGCTTTCATCGGCCCAGCTCCGCTCACCCTAACTGTGGTTACGAATCTGAACACCTTTGCTTCCGCTTAACTTCGTTTCAGACTGTATTATGGTGTCGCTTAGCACCAAGCTCCTTGGCCGATTGGACCACCCGAGGTATGGGATTAGGATGCTGCGGGATTTTTTTTGCAAAAGGGGGTGAATCGAAATGGAAACGATTAATCGCCGGGAGTTTGTTAAGACGACCGCGGGGGCCGCTATCGCGGCGCCCTTTATTAGTGCCCTGGGGCACGCGCATAGTCCGAACGACACAATTAACCTGGCGGTGATTGGGTTGAGGAGCCGGGGACAGGCGCATTACCAGGGCTTCGGCAAAATTCCGGGCGTGAGGATCGCGACATTCTGCGATATCGATGAGCGGTTATTTCCAGAGGCGCTAGCCAGGCTCGGCAAAGTTACGCAGCAGAAACCTGCTGCGGAGACGGATCTTCGCCGCGTGCTGGACGACAAAAACATCGACGCAGTTACGATTGCCACTCCGGACCACTGGCACGCGCTCGCGGCCGTTTGGGCTTGCCAGGCGGGCAAGGATGTCTACGTAGAAAAACCCGTCTCGCATGACATCTGGGAGGGGCGGCAGATCGTGAATGCCGCTCGCAAATATAACCGGCTAGTCGAGGCGGGGACGCAGAACCGCAGCAATCCTTCTGTGCAGGCGGCGATGAAGTTTTTGCATGACGGAGGTATCGGCGAGGTTTACATGGCCAAGGGGCTTTGCTTCAAGCCGCGAGACACGATTGGTCACAAGGCAGACAGCACCGCGCCTGCCGGCGTGCATTACGATTTGTGGCTTGGACCAGCGCCGCGCAGGCCATTCAACGAAAATCGCTTTCACTACAACTGGCATTGGTTCTGGGACTACGGCTGCGCCGATCTGGGAAATCAGGGGCCTCATCAGATGGATATCGCGCGTTGGGGTCTGAACAAATCGGAATACCCGGAGAAAATTTTTTGCGGCGGCGGAAAGTTTGCTTTCGATGACGATCAGGAGACGCCCAATACCCAAAACGCCACGTTGAAATATCGCGACGGGAAGATCATTCAATTTGAAGTGCGAGGTCTGTACACGAATGGCGAAGACGGGATCAAGATAGGCAATCTCTTTTATGGAACGAAAGGATGGATGCATCTGGACGGCTCCGACTGGAAGACCTACTTCGGCAGGAACAACGAACCCGGCCCATCCATGAGTGGGAAAGACGCCGCCGATCCCTCGAATCCAACCGGAACGGGCGATCAGAATCACTTCGAGAACTTCATTAAGGTTTTGCGTTCGCGTAAACAGCCGGAATTGAATGCCGATATAGAAGAGGGGCACCTGTCGACGGCGCTCTGCCACCTATGCAACATTGCCTACCGCGAGGGCAGGGAATTGCAGTTCGACGGGCCCAACGAGAAGTTCGTCAGCGACAGCAAAGCCGATCAATATTTAAGGAGAAACTATCGCGCCCCATTTGAAGTGCCGGCAATTGGCTGATCGCTGAACGCCCTG
>DATHGV010000450.1:0-3957 GCA_035490135.1 Candidatus Methylomirabilota bacterium | reverse complement strand
AATTTCATAACCGTGCTCTTCCATCCAACGCACGAAGTAAGGCGCTTCACCCGCGCGTTCCTGATGGCGAAAATTACTCGGGATAAATTTTTTGCCGACGGCGAGCCCTGCATTGGCAGTAAATACCATGTCGGGCAATTTGGGTTGCGGCGGCACGAGTTCGATTTTGCTGTCGAGAAATGCCAGCGTCTGGTGCAAGCCCTGCCATTGTGATTTCGCCAGCTCCGTTTCCGCGCCGCGCGCCCGACTCATCCAGGGATTGATTTCGTACTCGATGCCGTAGTAATCCGGCGGGCAAAGAAGGAGTTCGCGCATAAGATGACAGTTACTTATCGCCGAGTTGAGGGCGTTTTACTTCTGCGCCCTGCTCGCGCAAACGCTGAATCAGTTCGTCCAACTCGGGCCGGGTCGGGGCCGTGACTTCGATTCGAGCGAAACTTTGATCAACCCGCTTTTGGCCAATTTTAAACTCCACGATGTTGAAAGTAGCGCCTCGAGTCACAATTTGATCCAAAACCTTTGGCAAGGTGAGTGAATCGATAAAATGGCCGCGCAACTCAATTGTTTCCGAAAACATCGACAAAATTTAGCCGATGAAGCTGAACCGCGCCAATTGCGCCAACGCAGGGCTGGATCGACAATTAACCAAGATCGACATGAAAAAACCGAATGTGCGCGGTCCGTCGCCCGGGCGAAAGGCGCATCTGGCATTGCGCGAAAAATTAAATCGCAAATCAAAGCCGGCCCCGGCCTGGCCTCTTCATGTCCGGGTCGGGAAAACATCGCGGCGCATAAGTCCCCGCACGTCCATTTATGGAAAAGATTGACGGGCTCACCGGCTTAACCAACAAGATCGCCGCTCGGCTCGCGATTAAACCGGAGATTTTTATCATTCATCCGGCGGAACTCCGGATCTTGCGATCAATGTCCGATCAAGATCTTCGCGTGTTCGCAGCGGAGAATGGCTGGCGCGTGGTCCGTCGCCTTGGCGGGCGGCAGATTGAGTTCTATAACGACGCAAGCGCGCGTGAGGGCGCTTAATCCCAGCCGATCAGCTTACGGTTTGGCTTTGTAAGTGTAGTCGATGGTGGTCCAGGAACCGTTCACCTGCGATCCGAGCGTCACGTAGATCGTACGCCCGTCGGTAGGAATATTGTTCACGGTTTTCGAATGTGCGGTGGTGGCTCCGGAGTTGTAAATACTGGCGGTGTGCAGCGAACTGCCGACGAACAGGAAATTAGAGGTCGCGCTTCCTGCGCTCCAGGTAAAGGTCACGCTCGACGAAGTGAATGTCGATCCGGGCGTCGGGGTGAGCATTACTGATGCCCCTGTCGGCGCCGGCGTTGGCGTTGCTGTGGGCGTAGGAGTTGGAGTTGGTGTCGCCGTTGGAGTTGGGGTGGCGGTTGGGGTCGGCGTTGGAACTGGAGTAGGAGTTGGGGTCGGCGTCGGAGTAGCTGACGGATTGAACGCTTTATAAGTGTAATAATTCGATACCCATGAATTGTTGACTTGAGAAGAGAGCCTCACGTAAACGGTCCGACCGTCGATTGGAATATTATTTACTGTGGTCGAGAGCACATGCAGTTGGGACGGGGAATAGTAAATGTCGAGGCCGTTCTGCGAACTGCCCAGAGTGAGTGCATAGGCTGTAGCACTACCCGCACTCCATTGGAAGGTAACGCTCGACGAGTTGAAGGTGGAGCCCGGCGGCGGGTTTAGCATGATGGCTGGGCCTGTCGACGGCGGTGTAGGCGTCGGCGTCGGTCCACCCGACCCGACGATTAGAATTCCATTGCCAGCTGCGGATTGACCATCTGGATTAGTGACGGTGACGTTTTGAGTTCCATTGCCCGCGCCAGTGGTGTTCAGATCCAACGTCACGTGCGTCGGATCGACATAGGTGACGGAGTTAACCGTGACACCGCCGGTCACGCTCGCGCCGATCCGTTTTGCAAAGCCTGTTCCCGGATCGAAAAATCCAGATCCTGACGCGGAGCTGCCCGTGATGGTCACCGTCACGGAAGATTGGCCAAGGGCGACGCTCGAATTAGCGGACGCCGGGGTAGCTGGCCGCGGCGCGAGTAACTTTGCTACCGCGACAGCGTAACTGTCAGTGGTGTCACAGAACTCCTGGATGGTCCACATCGTCATGTCGTCGTCGGGATCGACACTGGTGAAGGAATAATCTCCCCAACGATGCGGACTGCCGTCGGAGGGGTTGTAAGAGGTGTTGCTCGCGGTGAAAAGTGTCGGAGCGTTGACTGTTCCTAGCGCGTCAGTTGCAAGACGGCCTGTCGTAGCCGCGTTAATGCGGAAAGCTGGTCCGGCACTGCTAAATCCAAAGGCCGCGTGTCCTTGGCCAGACACCACTACAGACGGAATCCAAAACCATCGAGCAGAAGAAGCGAACTGTGCTGAATCGTAAATGGTCCCGGACTCGACCACTGTCGGTGTTCCTGAGCCGACCGGCACACTCAGTTCGTACCAGCGCACTGCATCGCGATCCTTACTAGGAGATGCGACTCCAGTGGCATCTACGGCGATGTTATGTGCCGTCCACAACCGGCCGTTGCGAATGTGGGCCGCAAACAACCGGTCATCGAGCGCATCGACCTGTCCGCTGGTTCCGCTGGCGTTGACGTTAATTGGCAACGCCGTCGCATCAACGGTGATTGCGATGTTTCCAGAAATCGTCGGAGTTCCCCCCGGATTGCTGACTCGACGCATAACCAATCTTCCAAAAGTGCTATCGCTCGGTCCAATGATGTATCCCTGGGTGGCCGCAGGATTATAATTGTCCACACCGCGCGGGCTGTCGGGGCCGTCCCCGCCCATGATAAGCCCGCGGAATGCGGTCACCACAATTGGACCGCGGTTCAAAATCGAACTCTTTCGAACAACAAATGCCGACGTCCCGGTAAAGTTGCCGGATGTTGCACCAAACATGTTTCCGCCGATGTAGAGCGCGTTGTTATCTACGCCTAGTGAGTCGTAATCAAGGAATTCGCCGGTACTGCTCGGCTGCCCGATCATGTCCTGCTGGACATAGTAAAAACTCCACAACGTGCTCCCGCTGATGACGCCATTGCTGGCTGCGTCCGACACCGCGATAAGAGCGCGATTCGGTTTGTCGCCGATACTGCTGAACGAACTGCTTGGCACATCGATAATGGACAGAATCCAGCGCTTGGTCAGCCGGTCGTAACGAATCTGCGGGTCACTGGTAAAATTGACGGCAACCGGCGTCATGACGGACGAAAAGAACGTGTCCGGGTCGGCATTAATAACTCCGTCCGCTACCCCAGTTGTCTTGTTGAATGTCCTTAGCCGGCCGTTAACGAAGACGAAGAATTGGGACGGGCCCACTGCACCCATCGAATCTGGTGGGAAGGCGTTCGTGTCATAGAGGTGCGGGCCGACAAACGTGAGACCCACGGTCTGAGCGGTGTAGGGCCCAGCCACGATATTAGTTGATGCAGTTGTGCTCGCAGAAACGCTTCGTGCCGGCTTGGGCGGGGTCTGCGGGTTGAAACGAGCTCCCGGATCTTGCGGCCGATTTTCGCGGCCGGGGATCTCAAACTCGCGCTTAATATAAACGTTCTTCCGCGGTCCCTGCGCGGCGGAGTCGGCCATAATATCAGCCGTGCGGCGTTCCACCGCGCGCTCGCCCACTGATTCTTGGCCGCGAATCCGCTCCGGCGCGGGACCGGCAATCTGACCAGACCCTGCGCCCACGCAGAGAAAGAACAGAGCACACAGGCCGGCGATACGAAAACGTGATGCCAACATACTGTTCGGGAGGAGCATAAAAGCGCAGCTAGATTAGTGCCGTGGGGAGCAAGAGGGCGGTGATTGTCTCCACCTTTGAACACAACGCAAATGGAATTGTTGCGCTCAAGTTTTTTTCAGTCGGGCTGGGTCTGACTCGAAAAATACGCCGTCAGCGGACTTGTCGCC
>DATHGV010000449.1:0-3182 GCA_035490135.1 Candidatus Methylomirabilota bacterium | reverse complement strand
AGAGATCAACTGCAAGGGCGTCACGCCGACTTCCTGCCCCATGGAAATTGCGCCAATGGAGATGGGCGTCCAGCCCGTGAGCGGCCGCAAAAGTCCACGGCTCTCCCCGGGAAGGTCGACGCCTGTTGGCGTGCCAAATCCGAATGCGCGAATGTAATCGTAAAATTTTGGCGCGCCCAACCGTTCGGCAATTTTGATTGCGCCGACGTCACTGGATTGCGCGAGGATGTCCGCAACCGTTAGCATCCCAAAACGTTTATGGTCGTGAATTTTGTGGCCAGCCACATAGGTGGCCCCGTTTTCGCAATCAAAAACTTCGTCAGGATTGGTGATGCCCTGATCGAACGCCGCGGCCAGGGTAATCAATTTAAAAGTCGAGCCCGGCTCATACAGTGCACTGACCGCGCGGTTCATGCGAAATTCAGCGGGGGTTCCGGCGGACGCTGCATTGGGATCAAAGGTCGGCCAGTTGGCCACTGCCAGCAATTCCCCATTGTTGGGATTCATCACCACCACAGTGCCGGCCATCGCGTGAGTTTTATTTATGGCCGCGGCTAGCTCACGCTCCGCGATGTACTGAATTTTTTCATCCAGCGTCAGCACGACATTGGCGCCGCGATCACGCCGAGCTTCCGCGCCGTCGAACCATTTCTGGTGCGCATCCGCCATCATGACGATTTTTTCGCTTTTGCCGCGAATCTGACTGTCGAGCGCGTACTCGATCCCGCCTAAGCCCTTTTCATCCACGTCGACAAAGCCGAGAACATGGGAAGCCAGATCCGCTTTGGGATAAAAGCGCTTGTTTTCCGCCTGGGTATAAACACCTTTCAGGTTCAGCGCGGTAATAGCTTCGGATTTTTCGGGGGTGAGCTTTCGTTCGATCCACACAAAATTTTGCGAAGAGTCCAGGCGCGATTCCACCAGGTCCGCTGGAATGCCAAGCACACCGGACAACAGTTGAGCGGCGAGGGCCTTGTCTTTTATCTCATTGGGAATTGCAAACGCCGAATCAACCTTGATGCTCATGGCCAGCGCGTGCATGTTGCGGTCGTAAATTGCGCCGCGCTTCGGAGAAATTTCAATGATGCGTTGTTGTTGGCGTTGCGCGCGAAGGAGGTAATCGCGGTGCCGGTAAAGTTGCAGGTAGCCCAGGCGGCCAAAGACTGCAGTGGCCCACAATAGAGCCACGCCAGCGACGATCAGCAAACGGACGTGAGCTCGAGTTTGTTGCATGTAAGAATTACGCCGGTACGCCCTCCCGTTGGACGCTCAACTCAAAAGAAAATTTGTTGTGAATGACTGAGAAGGTGGGGAGGGGTTTGCTTACTTTAGGCGCCCGCGTCCTCATGTGGTCTGGACTACTGGTCGTGGTTCACGCGAATTAACTGAGCATCCGCCACTTCGGCTCCCGCCACAGGTTGGTATTCCCGCACTTGAGAGGGCAACGTTTCGGTTAAGCCCAGTTGGCGGCGCGCGATCATGTCGATGCGTTTAGGATTGCTGAGACCGGCTATTTCGAGTCGTAAAGATGAATTTAAAGCTGAGGCTTCCAGCCGCTCGGTGCGCGCGGATTCGAGCTGAAAGCTTAAGTCGATGCATTTGAAATGCTGGTAAATATAAAGCAGGAAGAATGCCGCAATAATCCCGCCCAGCGCCACGGTGCGATAAAGAGTGCGCATCTTTACCAGCTCCACGTGGCGAACCAGGCGCGTATTGTCCAGCCGCTTCACAGTATGAAATTCAGTCGATGCCCGGCTCTTCTTCTTCCTCGTCATAGCTTTACCTTTTACTGGCGCCTTAAGCGGCTGCCAAAATCTCTGCACACCGCAGTTTCGCGCTTCGCGACCGCGGATTATTCGCCTGCTCTGCTTCGCTAGGCTGAATGACGTGTCTGGTGAGCACGCGCAGCGTGCCCGCGCGCTCGCCCTCCTGAAATGCGTGCTTCACGAGGCGATCCTCGCGTGAGTGGTAGCTAAGCACCACCCAGCGGCCTCCTGGATTTATTGTGGCGGGGGTCCGAGAAAGAAACTGCCCGAGTTCCTCCATCTCTCGATTCACCGCGATCCGCAGCGCCAGAAACGTTTTTGTTGCGGGATGCAGTCTCTGCCTTCCCCATTGCTTTCGGGCCCCTGCCACAGTCGTAGCCAAGTGCGCGGTATCCCGTAGGGGTCGCGCTCGTACGATCGCCTTGGCGATTCTTCTGGAATCATGCTCATCGGCTTCGCGATAGAGCAGGTCGGCAATCTCTTTTTCCGACCACTGATTCACAATTTCGTCTGCCGAAAGTTCACCTTCGGCATCCATGCGCATATCCAGCGGGCCTGCTTCGCGAAACGAAAACCCGCGCGCGCTCTGATCAAGCTGCATCGAGGAAACCCCCAAGTCGGCCAAGACCCCGTCCACCTTCGGAATCCCCAACTCGTGTACGACCTCCGCAATCCTCGAGAACGCCGACTTCACCAGGGTCACGCGATCCTTCCAGGGCTTCAAATTCTCCCGCGCCAACTCTAAGGCCCGTTCGTCCTGGTCCAGGCTGATCAATCTGCCCGAGACTAACCTTTGTGCGATGGCCGCCGAGTGGCCCCCGGCTCCCAGCGTGGCGTCTACGTAGATACCGTCTGGTTTTATTTCCAGCCATTGCAACACCTCTTCAACTAAAACCGGCGTGTGCGACTCAGTTCTATTCACTGCTCACTCGCCGCTCGTTACAGCTAATGCTCTAAATTCCCAAATCTTCCAGCGCCTTGTAATCCTCGTCGGTGTACGGCGAATTCTTCAGCTCGTCGAGTACCCGGGTGTGATTCATGACTTCCAGATAATCGAGGTTCCCAAAAACGTCCACTTCCCCTTTGGTTTGCGCTGATTCGCGCAGTACCGCGGGCAGCAGGACCCTTCCCTGCGCATCCAGTTCAACCGTTTGACCGTAATAGCTCGTTCTCATAAGAAATTTTCGCTTGGCCCGGTTCTGCGAGGACACTCCTGCAAGTTTGTTCTCAATGCCCATCCAGACCTTCATCGGGTAAATGCGCGCCGATTCGCCGGTTGGGCTGGTGATGTAAAACTGATTGCCGTACTCCTTCAGCCCTTCCAAGAACAAGGCGGGAATCTTCAACCGGCCCTTCTCGTCGACCTTCGCCGGATAGTTTCCCCGCAGATTCATGTGCCCCACTCGGATTCACGAT
>DATHGV010000448.1:0-57931 GCA_035490135.1 Candidatus Methylomirabilota bacterium | reverse complement strand
TAGGCGCGGCTGTTACCGTGACGGTGATGTGGGCGCTAGCGGAAATGGCCGCGGAACACCCCGCTGCCGGTTCTTTTGGTCTGTACGCGGAGATGTATGTACACCCCTGGGCCGGTTTTGCGATTCGCTACACTTACTGGTTGTGCTTGGTATTCGTTGTCGGCAGTGAGGTCGTCGCGGCTTCCATTTATTGCAAGTATTGGTGGCCGGCCGTGCCCTCGTGGATGTGGATCGCCGCGTTTTCCCTCGCGCTGCTGTACGTCAATACCATCAGCATCAAGAGTTTCGGCGTTTTCGAATACTGGTTCGCGATGATCAAGGTCGTCACCATCGTCGCGTTCCTGATCTTGGGGGCCGCGCTTTTATTTGGCGTGGGATTTCCACGCATCGGCGGCGCCCATTACACCGCCCATGGCGGATTCTTTCCGAATGGATGGACTGGTGTAGGCCTGGGTATGACCATGGCCATCTTCAGTTTTCTGGGGCTGGAGATTGTCGGCGCAACCGCTGGAGAGGCCGCCAATCCATCCGTTGCGGTACCGCGGGCCTTGCGGCGGACACTTTCCTTTCTGGTGCTTTTCTATCTCGGCGGGCTCGCGATTGTAGTGGGCATTGTTCCGTGGAAGGAAATTGATTTGGTGGAAAGCCCGTTTGTCCGGGTGTTTCGATCAGTGGGAATTTCAGGCGCGGGCAACGTAATGAATTTCGTGGTGCTGACCGCGGCACTCTCCAGCGCCATGTGCAATCTGTATTTCACTGCCCGCTTGCTCTTTTCACTGGCGCGCGGTGGCTACGCTCCCGCACCGCTCGGAAAACTGAGCAAGCGCGGAATGCCCGTCGCAGCGGTGATGGCCTCGGGCGTGGGCCTGCTGATCGCGTTTTTTCTTTCCCACTTTTTTGAGAGAACCGCTTTTTTATTCATGATCGGTGTAGCATTTTTTGGCGGGCCATTCGTCTGGATCATGATCCTGTTCACGCATCTGGCATTTCGCCGCGCCAACCAGCGCGCCGGAAAATCAATCCTGCGTTTTGCACCACCCGGCCCGTGGAGCTCGCTCTTCGGCCTCATTGCTCTCGTCGCTGTGTTGATTTCCACTTGGTGGGTCCCGGGGTTTCGCGTCACCATGCAGGCTGGTCCAGCGTGGCTTTTTATTATGACCATTTGCTATTTGATCTGGGCTCGCGTGCACCGCGAAAAATCAAATACCTAAAATTGGCGCCAGCTATCCATTTCCCGCTAACATGCGCATTCATCTCGGTTGGGGATTCTTCTAGTGGATGAATCGTCGGAAACCGCCAACATTTGTTCTCAGTTAGTGTTCCAACAAAAAAGCTCGGAAAGCGCAATTTGCGCGATCCATCTAGGGCTTCTTCTGTTCCACAGTGGAAGCAACGCCAGAGCCCTCTTTAAGCACATGAATCGCATCAACTTTTAAATTGTCAAAATGCTCCACCAATCCGCTGGGCCACCGCACTTCCACGCCATTGATCTTCGGGGCGAGCCCCAATCCAAAATGCACCCGCAGATCGTTTTGCGAAATGTAACTGGAGCCACTCCGCACTTCGTCCACCAAAGTTCGGCCCCCCGCTTTAACGCTGATTTTTGCGCCAATCCCGTCACGATTAGAGCGCGTCCCCTCAGTTTTAAACTTCACCCAGTGATTGTTGTAATGCGCTGCATTCATCAGCAGGCTCGGCTTGGCATATACGTTGTTGACCAGCACCGAAATTCGCCCATCATTCCAGAAATCCCCTACCGCCAGGCCCCGCGCGGAGGAAACGGTGCTGAATCCCGCCCCAGCGCTGGCCGTAATGTCTGTGAATGTTCCGTTCCCATTATTGTGATAAAGCAGCCGCGGCTCCATATATCCGCTGCTTAAATGAAATTTATCCACCTCCGGATATACGTGTCCGTTGGCGAGCACCAAATCAGGCCAGCCATCATTATCAAAATCAAAAAACATCGTGCCCCATCCTAAATATTGGGTGTGCAGTCCCAACCCCGCGGCGTAAGTAACATCCGAAAAAATTCCTCCACCATCATTGCGATACAGAGTCGGCGTGTCGTCGGAAAAGTTTGTTTTGAAAATATCCAGCCGCCCATCGCCGTTGTAATCCGCTATCGTCGTTCCCATGCCGGCCTGCTCTCGCCCGTCTTCGTTAAACGCAACTCCCGCCATCACCGCTACGTCGGTAAACGTTCCGTCGTGATTGTTGTGATAAAGAATGCTCGGCGCGCTGTCGCACGCCACATAAATATCCGGCCAACCATCATCGTCGTAGTCGAAAGTCGAAACACTGAACGCGTAATGCCCGCCGGTTTGATCTATATGCGCTTTGGAGCTGACATCCACAAACGTTCCGTCGCCGCGATTTTCGTACAAAATATTCTTCGCTCCAGGCAATCCGCGCGGCCCGCACATCACCGGCACGCCTTTCCACACGCAGGAACTCCCTTCGCCCGGAGTGGGCGTAGTGGCAATATTAAAGTCCACATAATTCGCCACCATCAAGTCCAGCCGCCCATCGCGATTGAAGTCCACGAAAGCACAACCCGTGCCCCACGCTTTTCCGGATCCCGCTACGCCAGCTTTCTCGCCTGCTTCAGTGAAAACTCCATGGTCGTTGTGGTACAGCCGGTTCTTCCCGTAATAGGTGACATACAAATCTTCCCACCCATCATTGTCGTAATCCCCCGCGCACACGCCTTGGCCCCATCCCGTGGCTGTAAGCCCGGCCTTGGCCGTAACGTCCGTGAAAGTTCCATCATGATTGTTGTGATAAAGGTGATTGGTGGGAGCGTCCTTCGCGGAAAATCCCTCCAATGTCGTTCCGTTCACAATAAAAATATCGGGCCAGCCGTCGTTGTCGTAATCGAAAATAGCCACTCCCGTTCCTGTCGTCTCGATAATGTATTTCTTGGTGTCGACTCCTCCGAAAACGTTCACCGCCGTGAGCCCGGCTTTTTCCGCGATATCGCTGAAATTTGCGAGTCCCGGATTGACCGAGCTCTTCGCTGCCGGAACCTGCTGCGAAGGCTGCGCCGCCGACTGCGAATGCGCCATAACGCTAAATACAGTCACCACTCCCAGTAGGAAAAAAACGCACGTACATATCCGCGCGCGAAAACTCACGAACACGTCCATTTTGATAACATTTCTAGGCGAACGAACCCTTCGAAACCCATTTTTGGCATCATCAGATCGGCTTTACGATGGTTGTTTACGAACCGGCATATCTCTATCAATTCCTAACGTAGATAGCCTCAGGGGTGCACCTGTCACAAAGTACCAGTTACCCTTAAAAACTTTGTCTCCACCGGGAATCCAAATTTCCTCCACCTCGCATCATAATGGACGTCCCCATGGTTTTCCGCAGATATCCGTCAGTAGTTCTCAGGACCGGCCTGATCGTCCTCTCATGCGGTTTTTCAACTGTTGCGCAAGCCCAATCTCAACAGCCCAGGGCCATCCCACCATCTGACAACAGCCAGCCTGATCCTTCGAAAATTCAGGGACCTTCTAGCTCGAGCCTGCCGAACACGCCGGATCCTGCCCAGCGATTGTCAGGACTCATCAACGGCACCGTGGTTGACCAGACCGGAGCCGCCGTCGCCGGAGCGGAAGTCAAACTCACCCGCGAACCTCCGTCCCCCAACCGAACCGTCTCGACTGCTGAAGACGGTCAATTCTCTCTCCTCAACATAGAGCCCGGCCCCTTCCAGCTCACTATTTCTTCTCCAGGTTTCGCCGACCAGACTTTTTCTGGAACTCTGCACTCTGGCGAAACCTTCGCGGTCCCAAGAATTGCATTAATTGTTGCGGCCGCCTCTACTGAAATGCGTGTAACGCCCGCAACCGTGGATGTGGCGCAAGACGAAATCAAGATCGAAGAACAGCAACGCGTTTTTGGCGTCATACCGAATTTCTACGTCAGCTACGTTGCCAATGCGGCCCCGCTGACGCCCAAACAAAAGTTTCAGCTCGCCTGGAAGACCTCCATCGATCCCGTCAGTTTCGGAGTGAACGCCATCGTAGCCGGGGTTGAGCAATCGCAGGACGATTTCGGCGGCTATGGCCAAGGCGCCAAGGGCTACGCGGAGCGCTACGGGGCCGCTTACGGGAACTTTGTCATTGGCACTTACATCGGCAGCGCCATTCTGCCTTCCCTCCTGAAACAAGACCCGCGTTTTTTCTACAAAGGCACCGGCAGCAAACGCTCGCGAGTTTTAAACGCCCTCGCCCAGTCTGTGATTTGCAAAGGCGATAATGGCCACTGGCAGGCAAATTACTCCGGCCTCATCGGAGGCCTCGCGGCCAGCGGAATCTCCAATGTCTACTACGCGCCCAAAGATCGCGACGGACTGGGATTCACTTTTGAAAACACGCTGATCGGTATAGGCACAACCGCCGTCACCAATCTTCTTCAAGAATTTGTCATTCGCAAATGGACTCAAAGCCGTCCGGGCCGCCAGGCTCCTAAGCCTAATGACCCGGTCAGCCAAATACCTGGCGCCTCAATCCACGCCGGTGACTGACCCACCAACCCGTATACACGGCATCTGCAGGCCCCGATATTTCCGCGTAGCCAACTCCCATTCCGTCCTTTTTCGGCGGTTCTGTAGCAGGAACAGCCGGCGTGGCTTCGGCTTTCTCCACCGCATTTCGCGTATCTGTCAGCAAATGAACCAACACACTTCGCGGAATACTCTTCACCAGCGGATTCACGATAAACGCCAGCAGCGCCGGCACCGTGCGGGTTAGGGACACTGATTCATTCTGCACATAAACGCCACCGTCCTTCTCTTCGATTCGCCAATAACTAAAGAGCCGCCACATGTAGCCATGATCGTTCCCCACCGGTCGTTCATGCTCGTTGGGAGAGTCCACATTTTCCACTTCCGCGATGCGCGTAGACCGCGTCACCGTCTGAAAGCGCCCCGATCCAAATTGTGTATCGCGCACGTCAAAATTCGCATTCAAGATAACTGTGACGATGGAGCGATTGAAAAATTGAAAGTAAACTTTCGATTCGTCCCCGTTGCGCTCAATCAACTTCGATTTACGAATCTGCGGTTTATAAATGTCCTCGTGACAATCGTAATCCCGCATCACTGCTTCCACTTCCTCGAAAGTTGCCCTGGGAATAAAAATCACACCTGCCCAGTGATGAATCAGGCCACTCGGAGCTTTAATCGGGCGATCACCTTCCCGCGCGCTCATGGCTTCGATATAAACTTGCCCATTCTTCAGCTGCGCGTAAGCTTCCGTCCGCCGCGCTTCTGGTAAGCGATCCACCACAAGAAACTGATCGCGGCCGGTATCTTCGTCCATGCGTGCTTCCATGGCGCGAACGTACCGGTCGAAAGCGGCAGCCGTGTCGGGTTTCAGTTCCGTTGCTCGCGCAGTTATCCCACCCACGCTGAGCAAAATCCCCGTCAATCCGAGCATCCTTGGCGTCCGGAAAATCATCGCTTTTCATCACCGAATACTTTACGGAATAACTGAATCGTCTCCGCGAACGCCAGGTCCGTCGCTTCCGGATCGTAGCGCGGCCCCTCATCGCGCGTGAACGCGTGCTCCGCCGGGTAAAGCAGCGTCCTATATCGCACTCCGGAAACTCGCAGCGCCCGGTCAATAGTTTCGCGTCCGGCCTCAGGCACGTGCGGGTCTTTCGTACCAAAAATCATCAGCAGCTCTCCACGAATTTCTCTCGCGCGCGCCAGCGATCCCGCATCCGCATCTTTGCCGAGTTTGCCATCGTGAATGCCTGTCCCGTAGTAACAAACCGTGGCCCGCACATCCGGCTGAAACGCAGCGCGAAAAGCCAGGTGCCCGCCAATGCAGAAACCGATCGCCCCAATTTTCCCACGCGCCACTTTAGGATGTTTGGAAAGCCAGTCCAGTCCCGCGCGGCAATCGGCATCAAAATCCGCCACCGCAGTTTTCGCCGCGTCTAGTTGCCCACGAGTCCGTCCAGCGTCATCAAAGGGAAGCACCGTTCCCAGCGGCTCGATGCGCCTGTAAATTTCCGGAGCAGCTACGACAAACCCATACCCGGCCAACCGCATGCACGTGCGCAGTAGCGGGGGGCTCAGCTGAAAAATGTCCGAGTAACACCATATCCCCCGATATTCACCTTCCGCGGCCGGCGCAGCCACAAAAGTCCGCATCGGCTGGCCCGCCAAAGGAATATCCGTGTATTCAGTCTTGACGATCATTTGCTCGGCGTCGCATTCTGGCCCACGGGCTACAACCGCTAAACACCTCGACAACGGCCGACCGCACCATCGCGAACCGCAGCCAAGAACACTCATCCCCCTTCCATTGATTCACGCGGCCGATAAATCGATACACCCGATTACGCGCTGTGCGGCCAGTGGCACCAGGGATATAATCTCTTCTCCATTTCACACTCAAGAAGGAATCACATCATGACATCGACCAAGTGTCTTCGCACGATTGCCCTGCCCAGCCTGCTATTCGCCGGCATTTTATTTTCTGGCTCCGCCGCCGCCCAGGCCCCGCCGCCGTCCAACTCACAAACCTTGCCCAGCGAGATGCCCGCGCAACTCGTACCCGTCACCGATTTCTTCGACTACACCCGGCGTGAAGTGATGGTTTCCATGCGCGATGGCACAAAGCTGCATACCGTAATCCTCATCCCCAAAGGCGCAAAAAACGCCCCAATTCTCTTAACCCGCACGCCCTATAACGCTACCGATCTCACTTCCCACAGTTACAGCTCGCACCTCGGCCCCAGTCTAAATGGCTACGACAATGCCCTCGAAGTGATTCTGGAAGGCGGCTACATTCGCGTCGTCCAGGACGTCCGCGGCAAGTACGGCTCCCAAGGCGATTACGTAATGAATCGCCCGTTACACGGCCCCTTGAATCCCACCAACGTGGACCACGCTACCGACACTTACGACACCATCGACTGGCTGGTCAAAAATATTCCCGAGAGCAACGGCAAGGTCGGCATCCTCGGCATTTCCTACGACGGCTTCCTGCCCTTAATGGCGCTCATCAACCCGCATCCCGCGCTCAAGGTTTCCGTTCCCATGAATCCCATGGTTGACGGATGGATGGGCGACGACTGGTTCCACAACGGAGCCTTCCGCGAAGAGAATATGCCCTACATTTACGAACAGGAGGGCACCCGCAAGAACGAGCAACATTGGTGGATTAGCAACTACGACGATTACGACATGTATCTACAAGCCGGTTCAGCCGGCGAGCTCGGGCGCCGTCGCGGCCTCCAACAAGTCGGCTTCTGGAACAAACTTTTAGCGCATCCTTCCTACGACGGCTGGTGGCAGCAGCAAGCCATGGACAAAATTCTCGCTGCGCAACCTCTCAAAGTCCCCACCATGCTGGTGCATAGCCTTTGGGACCAGGAAGACATTTACGGTGCTCCTGCCGTCTACAAAGCGATCAAGCCCAAAGACACCAACAACAACATGGTCTTTCTGGTAATGGGCCCGTGGCATCACGGCGGAGAAATCGGCGACGGCAGCTCGCTCGGCGCTCTGAAATTCGGAAGCGATACCGGATTGTACTTTCGTAGAGAAATTCTCGCGCCATTCCTGGCACAATATTTGAAAGACGGCGCGCCCAAATCCGACACCGCTCCCGTGACCGCTTTTGAAACCGGCACGAACACCTGGCGCCGTCTATCTTCCTGGCCATCCGGATGCCCTAGTGGCTGCACCGTCAAGCGCACTCCGCTCTATCTCAACGCCGGACTCAAGCTCAGTCTTACTGCCCCGGCCGCATCCGATGGCCCGGGCTTCGACGAATATATTTCCGATCCCGCCAAGCCCATTCCATTCAGCGGACGCCCCAGCCACCCCATGGGCTTCGCCAATAATGTGCCCTGGGCTAACTGGCTCGTGGACGACCAGCGCGAAGTTTCCAGCCGCCCAGATGTTCTCGTCTTCGTCTCCGACACCTTAACTTCGCCAATGAAGATCAGCGGCCAGCCCATCGCCAATTTAGTCGCGTCCACCAGCGGCACAGACTCTGACTGGGTCGTAAAGCTGATCGATTTATATCCCGATGAAGTAGGAGCCCAGGAGGAAATGGGCGGCTACCAACTGATGATTTCTGCGGATATCTTCCGCGGCCGCTACCGCGAAAGCCTGGAAAATCCAAAAGCGATCGCCTCCGACACGCCGCTGCCATATCATTTCGCGCTGCCAAACGCGAACCACGTGTTTCTACCAGGTCA
Organism: Candidatus Methylomirabilota bacterium; assembly: GCA_035490135.1. Classification (GTDB taxonomy): domain Bacteria; phylum Acidobacteriota; class Terriglobia; order Acidiferrales; family UBA7541; genus Acidiferrum. Next base: position 49,699 of record DATHGV010000448.1, on the reverse strand, counting down.
CCGCATCATGGTACAAATCCAGTCCACCTGGTTCCCGCTCTACGACCGCAACCCTCAAACCTTCGTACCCAACATTTTTCTGGCTAAACCGAGCGACTATCGCAAAGCCACCCAGCGCATCTACCACGCCCCAGATCAAGCCACCTTCATCGACCTGCCTCTGGTCGCGGCACCATAGCCGCCAAACCTCTTTCGTTATATAAATCGTCTAACAAGGTAGACAGCCATAGGAGGCCTGACTATGACAAAAACCAAATTTCTAGGTATGGCGCTTTTCTCCCTTTTGATCGCCCTCAGCGCAAACGCGCAGCAACTCCAACTCCAGGATGCTCCTCACGTCGCGCCTTCAATTTCAGATAAGCCCGTATGGGCTCTCGAGTTCGTCAAGGTCAAACCCGGAACGTTTGCTGCCACCATGAGCTATTTGGACGATAACTGGATAAGAGTGCGCGCGGAAGCCAAGCGCCAGGGCGCTGTCTTGACTTACAACCGCGTCGCCGACGAAAGACGGGTACTCATTCCAGCAGAAGAGTCGAGCAACAACGACTGGGACATACTCTTGATGACCGAATACAAGAACCAGGCGGCCTACGATAGCCGCGAAAAACTATTCGCCTCCATACTCCAGGGCCTCCCCGACAACACTGCGGGGATTATCCAACGATATAAAAAAGAAGATCTCTTTCAATCTGTGAAGATTCGTGTATTGCAGGATTTTTCAGAAAACGGCTACCCCCAGCTGCGTCTGCTCACCAGGAAGTGACCTGGCGAAATCTATTCGTAACGCAGAGCGATCATGGGATCCACGCGAGTAGCGCGACGCGCCGGCAGATAGCAAGCCAATAAGCCAGTCGCCAGTAAAGCAGCCGGAGCCAGAATAAGCGCCCACGGATCGAAAGCCGACACGCCCCACAGTTGCGATCGCAAAACGCGTACCGTAAGAAACGAAGTTACAACACCCAAAAGTATTCCGCCCCCAACGAGAAGGAGGCCCTTGCCAAGGACGAGCCTGAGAATATTGCCGGAGTGCGCCCCTAGCGCCATGCGCACGTCCAATTCGTGAGTCTGCAATGTTACGGAGTAAACCATCACGCCGAACAGCCCTATCAACGCCAGTCCGAGACCGATGCCCGCACAGACGCTGAATGAAATCAGGCGGAATTTTGGCTTCATATACACAAGCTTATTCAACTCATCTTCCAGCGTTTCTGGACGAACCAAAACGGTGTTCGGATCAACATTCGCCAGAACCTGCCGTAGGTTATTCGCTAGCAACGCTGGGTTGGTCACCGTGCGTACCAGCAAGGAGCGGTCGCCAAAACCGGAAAAGGTGTAAGGCAGATAGGCCTGCGGGGAACTCGGCTCGCGCTGGAAACTCCGCAAGTCGTTGACCACCCCCACGATTTCGAAATAAGCATCGTGTGGAGTATCAGGAATTTGATCCAGAACATTGAACTTGATCTGGTGACCCATAGGATCAGCGTCCCCGAAAAAGGATTTCACCAACATGCTGTTGACCACCGCCACCCGGCGCGCGCCGAAAACATCTGTGGGCGAAAGTAACCTGCCTCGCACCAACTGCAAACCAACGGCGGAAAAATAACCTTCACTCACCGCGTCAAATCCGGTGGTCCAATGTTTGTCATGCGGCTTGCCGGGAATGGTGACGTCGTCGGAGCGCGGCCCGGGCATCAATGGCAAACCAATAGACACGGCCGAACTTGTAACCCCCACAAGCGTGGACACCCGCGGCAATAACTGCTCAAAAAAAGCGCGCTTGCTATCCGCCGACTCATACTGGTGCGCGGGAAAGTGTACTCGTGCGTAAAGCAGCCCCTGGGTGCGGATGCCCGGGTCAAAATTGCTCACCGCGATAAAGCTCCGGATCATCAGCCCCGCAAAGACCAACAGCACCATGGAAAGCGCCACTTGCCCAACCACCAGACCTGCACGAATTCGCCCCCCGCTGCGTGAACTACTGGCATTCACGCCCGCGCTCTGCAGGCTTGTACGCAGATCTTTTTTGACCGCCAAAAAAGTTGGCGACAATCCAAAGAGCAGTGTCGTCAGGAGAGACAGCAGCACCGCGAAAATCAGCACCGGCAGGTTCAGCGACATGTCCGCTTCTCCCGGAACGCTTATTCCCGGAACAAGGCGCACTGATTCCAATCCCAGATACGCCAGTAAACAGCCGGCCAAACAACCGGCCATCCCTAGCACCACGCTTTCCGCAAACAATTGCCGGATCAACCGCCCGCGGCTGGCTCCCAGCGCGCTGCGCATTGCAATTTCTCGAGCACGCGCACTGTGATGCGTCAACAGAAGACTCGCAACATTGCTCGACGAAATCAGCAGCAACAAAACCACCGCCGCAATCAGCAAAAATAAAGTCTGCTTGAAGTCGTCGACGATCACTTCGTTCATCGGTCTCGCCGTCGTCTGGAAATGTTCGGGATAATCCCTAGCATGCAGGGTTACGAGTTGTTTCGCGATAACCTGCATATCTGCCGCAGCCGTTTGCCTGCTTACGTTGCGTTTAACCAACCCCGTAGCGAAAAAAAACATCGGTTCGTGCTGATCCATAGCCTCCGCAAAAGACGCGGGCTCCGGGCGGTTCCACGCCACCGGCACGTACACGTCAGCACCGTAAAGCCCGAATCGCCGGGGCATCACTCCGATGATCGTGTGGTCTTGTTTGTTCAGCGTAATGGTGGTGCCGAGTACGCCCTTGTCCTCATGGAACATGCTCTTCCAGAACGCATAACTCAGAAGCGCCACCGGGCTGGTTCCAGCCTGCGCATCTTGCTCCCCAATCCCGCGCCCTAAAAGCGGAGCCACGCCCCAAAACGCGATTGCATTCGGTGTGACCGTGCAACCATTCACTTGTTCGGAAGTGCCTTGGTGTTCATATATGAAATCCACTCCCGAGTACGCCACGATGTCTTCGAACGTTTGGCTCCGTTTGCGAAACGCCGCCACCTCATCGAGGTGATACACCTCGCGAAACCGTTCCGAGTTGTGCTGTGTGTCGACAATGCCGATGACCGTCAAGCGTTCCGCGTCGCGATACGGAAACGGATGCAGCACCCCGTTATAGAAGATGCTGAAAATAATCGTGGAAAAGCCGATCCCCAGCGCCAGCGCAATGATCGCCACCACGCTGAAACCCGGATTCTTGCGCAGTTGTCGAATCCCGAACCGGCAGTCAGCAATCACCGACTGCACCCCATTGCCCGCTCGCTCATCACGCACTTGTTCTTTTATTTGTTCGACCCCGCCAAGCTCCATGCGCGCCGCCCTTCGCGCTTCCTCCGGCCCCATCCCCGCGCGCATGTTTTCCGCCGTCGTCAATTCGAGATGAGCACGAACTTCGTTGTCCAGGTCTGATTCCACACCCCGGGATAGAAAAAGATTCCGCAGGAAACTGCGCACCTTCACAAAGAGCGGCATGCCAACACCTCGCTAGGACGCTTCCAGGGCCTGAGTGATTGCCAGGGAAATGCGGTCCCATCTCTTGGTTTCGACTTCCAGCTGCTTCCGTCCGGCTTTCGTCAATCGATAGAATTTTGCCCGGCGGTTGTTCTCGGAATCTCCCCAAAAAGCCGAAATCCAACCTTCTTCTTCCATGCGGTGGAGAGCCGGAAAGAGCGACCCCGGCTTAACTACAAATGTTCCGCGCGTAATCTGCTGAATCCTTCGCGAGATTCCCAATCCATGCATCTCGCCGGCCACCAGCGAATTCAAGATCAGCAGGTCCAGCGTTCCTTGCAACAGCATCGTCGGTTCAGAGCCCAAGTAATCTCTCTCCTATAGCGTTTCTATGGGAATGGTATTCGTGCACATATAGACTGTCAATAGGAGGTCTGATTCAGGAGTGGTTCGTTTATTAGTTGAATGAAGGTCGAGCAGGAAACGTGGGCGGTCAAATATCTAGTCGCTGGTGCAAAGCTCAAAGTGAAATTATCGTGACTAGGGTTCTGCCACCGCCCAGCACAACCACTGCGTTTACTCGTTTTGCGGAGCCTCCCCGAGCTGCTTGAGTTTCTGTTCCGCGCTGTCTTTAATCCCCTTGCGGCGGTCTTCCGGATCGGTCGTATCTGAACCCAAAAGCTGCAGAGCCTTCTTGGCGTTCTCGCGTGCCAAGTCTCTTTGCCCATCTGCGAAATATGCATCCGCCAGGCTGTCGTACACATTCGGTGAATTAGGATACGCCTCGGCGTTGAGCTTCAGAATTTCAATCGCACCCTTGTTATCTTGGGCTTGTAGATGCTCGTATCCCATGAAGTTGACAATATCCTCAGGAAACAATTTTGCCTTGGGATCGTGCTGCCGTGCTTCTTCCAGATTTTTCGCAATTTTGGTCGCACCGCCCGGCTCGTCAATTTGATTCAGCACATGCACTTCCTTTGGCACCGCAACCTTTTCCCTCGCACCCGGCGCCCGTCCCGGGGTCTTAATCAGCGTAGTCACATACCAGTTCACAATTTCCGAAGGCATATCCGGATGCACTTTAAACATGTCCGCTCCGTGTCCCCCGGTTGCGACATGTACAAACTTCTTATCGGGATCGGCGTCGAGACTGTAGAGCCACTCAATAGCCACAATCGAAGTTGGATATTCATCATCATCGGCCACCGCGAAAAACACCGGCAACTTAGTGGACTCACGCAAAAATTGACGGCCCTTCAGATCGGTATTCCCTGACAGCAGTACTAAAGACTTCACCTCGGTATGTCGTCGCGCGGTCTGGATGGAATTATTTACTCCGCAACTCGCGCCCCCCACGCCAATCACATCGCGCGTCACTCCTGCTTGCGACACCAGGTACTGAAACGCCGTGTCGATATCGCCGGGCCATTTCTCCGCCTGAGTCTGCGCTGCTTGTTGCGGCGGCAACTTATCAAACCGGTCGCCATCACTCTCGCCAAATCCGCGGTAGTCCAGCGTGAGCACATTGATTCCCGCTGCCGCAAGCTGCTGCGCCAAGCCGTCCCAAATTTTGCGCTGCCGGTTGCATTGATGCAAAAGCAGCACGCCCGGACCAGGCTTCGCCGCAGCAAAATAAGTTGCCTTAAGCTTGACGCCGTCAGCCGCGGTCAGATCCACAACCCGCTCAGCTGACCAACTACTCACGCCAAGCGTAGAAATGCCCACTAAAAAAGTGAGAACGCGAAACGACCCACGACCCATAACGCTTACCTCGCAAGCGACAACATCACATAACGATAATCTGACTGGCTGGTTTCTGCGCCTGCCTGCTCTAGCAGCAGCCGCTCGCCGGCAACCCTTCACCCGCCACCGGAGGACCAAATGCCTCTTTCGGAATTGGCGTGCCATGCAACGTCAGCCAGCAACGCCTCGCCACATTGAATAGCACTAGCACCACGCCCGTCACAAAAATAGTCATCAGAATCGAGTCCAGATAACCCTGCACCTGAGTCGCCGGCTTATACGTCAGCGGCCAGAAAATATTCTTGATCGACAACACGCCGGCAGTCAGCGTGGTGGTGCCAACAAAAAGCATGGGCACAACGGTGATCCACGCATACCGCGCTTTGCCCATGTTGACAAGGAACGTAGTCCCCACCGCCAACGCGATCGTCGCCAGCAATTGGTTCCCAGTTCCAAACAACGGCCACAACGTAGAAATATTGCCGGTGTAAATGAGGTATCCCCAGGCCAGCACCACAAAAAAAGTGGTGATCAGATTTCCAGGCAACCACGCATTATTGGCGAACGGCTTGTGCACTTTGCCAAGCAGTTCCTGCAAAACATAGCGCGCCACGCGCGTGCCGGTATCGATCGTCGTCAAAATAAATAGCGCCTCGAACATGATCGCGTAGTGATACCAGTAGCCCATCAATCGAGTCATTCCCGGAATGCCTCTAAAAATTTGCGCCATGCCCACTGCCAGCGACACCGCTCCGCCGGTACGCCCTGCCAATTTTTCACCTACTTCGCTGGAAAACAAGTCCAGGTTCACGGTGTGCATACCCAGCCGCCCAAAAACATCCGCCGGAACATTGATCCCAAAATAATCCCCCGGATACAAAGAGCAGGCCGCGATAAGCGCCAGCACCGCCACCAGACTCTCCGCCACCATCGCGCCATAACCGATGAAGCGCGCATCCGTCTCCTTATTCAACATTTTCGGAGTCGTTCCCGAACTCACCAGTGAATGAAACCCCGAAATCGCTCCGCACGCGATGGTCACAAAAAGAAAAGGAAACAATTGCCCTTTAATAATCGGTCCGCCGCCGTGAATAAACGGCGTGAACGCCGGAAAGCGAATGTCCGGATGCACCACGAATACACCAATCACCAACAAAAAAATCGTCCCCAGTTTTACATAGGTGGACAGATAATCCCGCGGCTCGAGCAGCAGCCACACCGGCAGAACCGACGCTACGAAGCCATAAATCGCCATCAAGTAAGTGATCTGATGCGCCGTGAAAGTCAGCGACGAGGCCCATTGTGATTGGGCAAACCAATGTCCGCCTACGACGCTAGCCAACAGCAGCACGACCCCCGCTGCACTGGGCACCCCCACTTTAATCTGCCCCGGGCTGCTCTTAAACATGTACAGCCCCATGAAAATGGCGATCGGAATCGTCATCCCAATCGTAAACACGCCCCACGGACTGTTCGCCAACGCATTAACCACCACAATTCCAAGTCCCGCCAACGTAACCAGCAAGATCAACAACACCGCGAACATCGTCACCAGTCCGGTGAAGGTACTCACTTCCGTGCGCGCCACATCCGCCAGCGATCGTCCCTTGTGCCGAATCGACGCCACCAACACAATAAAATCCTGCACGCACCCCGCGACCACCGCCCCAATCAAAATCCACATAAAACCCGGCGCGAATCCAAACTGGGCAGCCAGCGTCGGGCCCACCAAAGGCCCTGCTCCCGCGATAGCCGCGAAATGATGGCCGAAGAGAACCCACTTCGGCGAAGGCACATAATTATGTCCGTCTTCGTATAAATGAGATGGAGTTACGCGCGCATCATCCAATGCCAGAGCCTTCGCGGCGATGAATGCGCTGTAATAACGATAGCCAATTGCATAAACGCAAAGTGCAGCTAGAAGAACAGGGAAGGTATTCACCGGCGTCGCCTCGTACATTCCTTACAGCAATCCAGCCAAAATAGGCCGACAACTGTGACCTTTTATCACAAGTCTTACGCAGCAGCTTCGCGATTTTCGTCTCAACGGCTAACTTTGTTCCGGGTACGCCATGCTTACGAATCCAGCATTTAGGTCACCGGCCGACTGCGGCGGCGGAAAAGCCGTGCATCAATCTGGTCCCATCGCTACCATTTTTGGTAATCCGCTAAAATCTCGTCAAAACTCAAACGAACTCTTGACATTCATGTTTCTGCACGTATAAAACGAAGCACTTAGGGCCCGTTCTAGTGTGATTATCTGACCCAGCGAAACGACGCTGGTCACAGGGGGGTAATTTCGATGACCGGGAAAAAGCACACGGTATTGGTGTGTTCAGCGTTTATTCTGTTGTCATCCCTGGTTTGGTCAGGACGTGCAGTTGCCCAGTCGCAGAGTACCAGCCAGAATTCTGCTACTCCGCTCGTCCGTGTCCTCCAAGCCAAGGGCATTCTCACCGCCGAAGAAGTAGCGCAACTGAGTCAAGCATCGTCTGCCAGCGATGCCGATTCGCGCTTAGCAAAGTTACTCCTCAGTAAGGGTGTAATCTCGCAGTCCGATTACAATCAAATGCTGGGCGACCCGTCCGTCGTCGCGGCTTCCTCGCCGAACTCCGGGGGCGTTAGCCTGGTTTCCACCGTTTATCACGTTCCCGGAACCGCTGCGGTGGTGCCAGCTGTAGGTTCTGCCGTCGCTTCGAACGCCCCGATCGTTACCGTGGACTCTGACCAGCAACAAGTGCCTCCGAGTCAGACTGCTTCGGTGTCACCAACAACCATCTCTGCCGCGAACCCGATCCGCCCGCTCCCGGTGGGTGGCATAAAAAAGGGTGAACTCAAACCAGCAATCACCGTTGCCGGTGTAGGAATTACCCCCTACGGCTTTCTGAAAGCAACTTTTGTCCACGACAGTTCATCACCCGGCGCCGATGATTTCCCGCTCCCAGGTTTCCTGGGTGATACCGGCCCGAACGCCGCGCCTGAATTTCACGTGAAGGCGCGTGCCAGCCGCTTTGGCACTAATTTCGAATGGGGAGATAGAAATCCCAATCTCACCGTGACTGGAAAAGTTGAGTTTGATTTTGAAGGAAATTTCAATCGCTCTGACAACAGAAATCTTTCCTCCATCCGCTCATCCAATCCATCCATTCGCCTGGCCTTTGGTCGTGTTGACTACAAATTCAGCAATGCCGACACCTTTTCCGCGCTGTTCGGCCAGGATTGGACTCCGTTTACCTCCTCAACGCTCCCCAACATCTTAGAGACCACCGGGCTCGGTATCGGCTTCGGCGTTCTGTGGGAGCGCGCGCCTCAAATGCGCTTTGGATGGACACACAATTTCGGGGCCTTTCAGTTAATGCCGGAAATTGCCGTGGTTCTTCCCGCCGTGGGTGACGTGCCCTCCGCAGCCAATCTCTCCAATCAGTTGGGCTACGGGGAACGGCAAGGACCCGACAGCGCCTCGCCGCAACTCGAAGGCCGCCTCGTTGGCCAATGGCAGTTGGATCATGCTCCAGGCGTTGCGCCTGCTGAACTCATCGTCAGCTTTGAAGAAGGCAGCCGCACCGCCATTGTCCTCGGATCCGCGGTTCCCGCCGCAAACCACGATGCGTTCCCGACAGGCGCCAGCGTGGGCAGCCCCACCAATGGCGTAACTTTCGAGTGGCAATTGCCCACTCATTGGGTCACGCTCATCGGCAAAGTCTATAGTGGCAGTGACCTGCGATATTATTTCGGCGGGCAACTCTTCTCCAATTACAACAGCGTTTTTGGCCTAACAAACACTGCCAACGCGCTTTCCATCGACGGTGGCTCCACTGTGGTATTTGGCACTAACGCCAGTGGTAACGCCGTCGTAGCCCCGGAGCTTCCGGTTCGCGCGCGTGGTGGTTTCGCTCAAATCGGCCTGCCGTTATCCCGCTGGTTTGGGTCGGACCCGGAAGGCCGTAATGCCGGTTGGTCTCTCTATGGCATGTATGGCACCGACCAAGCCAATACCAATGACCTCGCTAAAGCCGCTCCTGGTGGCTCGCGCGCCCGCAGCGACATGACCGTAGGCACACTCAACTACAAACTTAACAAGTGGGTCTCCTTCTCCTTCGAAGAGTCTCTCTATCGCACTCGCGCCAATACCGCCGTGCCAGACCTGCCTTTGTTCATGGGTCTGCACCAACACGAGTGGCGCGATCTTCGCAGCGAAGGCGGAGCCATCTTTAGCTTCTAACCCGCACGCAAAGCGGAGAGCGGGCGCAACCCGATGCTCGCTCTCCGCCAGTTTCACAAAGCCCCTACCGTGATATCCCTTATCCCCTACTGGTTTCTTCCTCGGCCTCCCAAGCATCTAAGTCTGTAGCTCGTCCTTTGAGCTGACTTCGGGGAAAGTGAAATTTCCCCAGCGTACGCGTCCCTGGCGTTCACTTCCTTTGATGTGCGATGCGCACCCAGTCCGAATGCGGGTAACTCCCCATGACCCTCCCGCTGAAAAGACGAGTTGAAAAATCTCTCGGTCCGCTGTTTGATCCTCTCTACTTCATTTATCTGCTCGTCGATGACCTCAGGTCCTGGAGATACTTTCCAAAATGGTTCTCATCCTTTCGTCCAAGTCGATCCCTAATAGACGAAGCAAGACCCTGGATACCTTTCGAAGCCGCGAATTGGCTGCACCATTACCTCAATCGCAATATGAAAGTTTTTGAGTGGGGATCGGGCGGCTCTACGATTTTTTTTGCTGAACGGGTGGAGGAAGTCGTTACCATCGAACATGACAAAAATTGGTATGCGCTGGTTTCAAAAGCTCTGGCACAACGCGGCATAACCAACTGCTCATATCAACTCCACGAACCTAAACCTATTGCCGCCAGTCTCGCGACTATAGATGAGTCACAAAGTTCCGGCTTCATCTACGATGACTACTACGTTGGCACGACCGTCCATCAGTATGTACGAGCCATCGACGTTCACACCGATCACACCTTCGATCTGGTCCTGGTGGACGGACGCTCCAGGACTGAATGCATCAAACACGCTATCCCCAAGATCAAGTTCGATGGTTATCTTATGCTGGACAATTCCCATAACGCCGATGTAGCTGAAATCGTCCGCAAGCTGCAATCCTACCCCCACACGGTGTTTCGCGGCATAGCTCCGGGTTGGCCGCCAACAAGATGGACCAATACCATCTGGAAGATTTCTTAGTAGGTTTTCCTCTACGATTACTGTCTTCTTCATCCACCGCACAGGATATAGACTGTGCGGCGGCCGATGTCATCCGAGCGTCAACCCGCGCCAGCCTCATTTTTTCTAAGTTATTCCGTGACCGCCTACTTTTTGCTGGCTTTCACGATTTCTTGGCTCGGCGCGCTGGCTATGGCCGCTACGCGTCTCTTGCGCCACGAGCCTCTGCCGACAATCACTGGCATTCTCATGTTTCCAGCCATGCTCCTCGGACCGAGCCTTAGCGGCATTTTTCTCACTTGGATCACCGCCGGTAGCCCCGGCTTACGCGATCTGTTTTCCAAATTGTTGCGAGCGAGAGTTCCGCCCCGGTGGTATGCCCCCCTGCTCATTCCGCCGGTTCTCGTTCTGTCTCTTCTCTTCAGTCTAAAGACATTTCTTTCCCCCGTTTTTACTCCCAATCTTTTTCTAATGGGAGTCTTGTTCGGAGTCCCCGCCGGAGTTTTGGAAGAAATCGGTTGGACTGGATTCGCGTTTCCCCGAATGTCTTCGCAACACAACCCGCTGAGCGCCAGTATCACACTCGGGCTGCTCTGGAGCTTATGGCATTTGCCGGTCGTTAATTACCTCGGAACCGCGACCCCCAACGGTCCATACTGGTTTCCATTTTTCATGGCGTTCACTTTCGCTATGACCGCTATACGCGTTCTCATCTCCTGGCTCTACACCAATACAAAAAGCGTCCTAATCAGCTCATGCATATAAGCTCCACCGGCTCCTTGGTCGTTTTGAGCCCACCCGCCGTGTCCGCCAGGCAAGAAGTAATATGGTACGCACTCTACGGCGTCGCATTATGGATCGCCGTTCTGATCGTGGTAAAGAAATTCCGCACCAGTCTGGCACACTAACCGCATTAGTAAACCGTCTGGACGGAACTTATGGAGCAGCTTTGCGCGGTTCTTCTTTCCCGTAATGTTTTGGCACGTAGTCATCCGGGAGCTGCCTGATCGCGTCCTGCGCAGGACCAATACGCCAAATACCCTCTTTAGCCATGCAGGATTCCGGGCGCGGTTGTTCTTCGCCCTCATCGAAATAGGGTCCTGCTTTGACAATAATTTCGCCATCCTCGGAGAACCCCGCCGGTTGATACACACCCATGCATTCTTTCCTCGCATATTTGCGAAATGCTTCTTCAACGAACGATTCGCTGGACAGTGTGCCTGAGTCAGCGTCATAAATCCGAATCTCAGTCCCACCAAAATCAGAGCCATACCCCCACAGCCCCTCACCTATTAACAGTTGGTGCCCTTGCCGAGACCAATCTACCAGGCTGATGCTATTGCCGGAGAGGGTAGCCCTGGGTAGCACACTCATTACCTGCCGAAACTTCTGGTTCTGCGGGCCCGCCACAAAGAGCCCGGTCTTGTTCTCGCATTCCACTTCCTCGTCGCCCTGGGCATTCTTCCTTTTATACGTGACGGCCGTAGTCTCAGCGTACGCTCGGTATCTGCCGTCTGGCGATTCGAGCACGAAGGTTCGCCTTTGATCTGGTCCAACTAGCTTGCCTGACACGTTGTCATGACAACTAGCATACGAGTCTTCTCCCGGGACCTTGCTAGAAGACTTGGGCTTAACTTGAGCGTACCCATACAAATGCCACCCCAAGCCAGCAATTAGTATTGGAATAAAGCTGCTCACTAATTTTCTGAGCGCCACTCTAGTGCTTCCTGCCAGTTGTCTAGTCGCCTGCATCCCAGGCTGCTCCAACTTGCCGTGCGATAATCACATGAGTAGCGACTCGGTTGTCATAAAAAGCTTCCCGTACAGTTTGTCGGTAATCGCAGCCTGACATTGTAGTCAACGCGTTTTGAATACTCCAACAGCATTTGAAGTGCCATTATTTACTTTAACTATAGTTAAATATATAGTAACATAGCCCATGGTCCCCGCCCCGCAATCCTCCGGAACTACCCCGCTGTCGGACATTTCTCTTGTCCTGTCTTCTCTCTTGTCGTGGTCCCCATTATGTTTACTAGCTACTATTTTGTTTTCAGCACTTTGCAGACTCTTTGCATTGTTTGGCTCTCTTTTTCTGCATCCCATCCTTGGTTTTCGTTACGTTACAGACTCTTTAGCAAAAATACCGGGGGGGTTGGGGTATCCCGGAGGTCCACTGACTATACTTCCCCCGGGCACAAGGGTGCTTCCGGCAGCACTCCCTGGCCCCTATGTCTAGGTCATTCAAGGTATTTGTTGTCACATCACCGATGTGGTACGCTGTGCCGGCGAAACGCTCCGGCATCAGGGCGCGTAAGTTCCTGCTAACGCCAGAGTTCTCTCCCGCACCGGTCCCTGAATCAGCGCCACGTGGCGTTTAGCTGTCTCCAGGGACGGGACGGAAGCAACAGGTCGTTCATCGCCAAATGAAAAGGACGTAACCACGCCATGCCTGCTACCCAGCCAGCGCCTCGCGCCGAAAAACAGCCTATGGAAATTAAACTTGCGCATTCGCCGGATTCCGACGATGCCTTCATGTTTTACGCCCTGGCGACTCACAAGCTTTCCACTCCCGGTTACAAATACACCCATGTTCTTTCCGACATTCAGACTCTCAATGAAGCGGCCTTAACCGAAACCTACGACGTTACCGCCGTCAGCTTCGCTGCGTATCCCTCGCTTCGTGATAAATACGTCTTACTCGACTGCGGCGCTAGCTTTGGGGAAAATTACGGTCCCATCGTGGTAGCTTCCAAACCACTGCGCAAAGATGAACTCGCTGGCAAGCGCATCGCGATCCCGGGACTGAAAACCACCGCCTATCTCACGCTCAAACTCTTCCAGCCGGATTTCGAAGCCGTGGTCATGCCTTTTGACAAAATTCTTGACGCCGTGCAAGCGGACGCGGTCGACGCTGGACTGCTTATTCATGAAGGACAGCTGCTTTTTCCAAAACTTGGCCTGCATCGCGTCATCGATCTCGGTGTCTGGTGGCATGAGCAGACCAATCTTCCCCTGCCTCTTGGTGGTAATGCCGTTCGTCGAGCGCTCGGTCCTCAGTTGGGACGCCAGATCGCGCGTACCATCCGCGATAGCGTGGAGTACGGCCTCGAACATCGCGAAGAAGCTCTGAATTACGCCATGCAATTTGCCCGCGAAATGGAAACCGAAACTGCCGATAAATTTGTCGCCATGTACGTCAACCGATGGACCCTCGGATACGGCGATCGTGGCAAGCAAGCCGTCACCGAATTAATCAATCGTGGCACCGCTGCTGGCCTGCTGCCTGGGCCCCCATCCGTCGAATTTCTCAGCGAAGCATAAATGTCGCCGCACCAACTGCCCGCCTCTCGACGCCGAGCACCGGGCACCCTGAACGCCAAATTCGCGTGCGGCGATTTTGGTAATGCCTATCGCACTGCTTACTTTGTCGACTCAAGCAAAACTAGGAATATTTTCCGTCGCGCCCTTCTTTTGGCATTTTTCCTGTTGCTCCCGGCTGCTCGCAGCCATGCGCAAACCGCCGCTGAACTCCCCGGCAACTCCGCCCACTCTGCGAAACACCCGAGCACATCCGACACCTGGCCACCGCAAGCGGTGCGCGGTTCGCACGCCATGGTCGCCACCGACGAAGCGCTCGGCTCGCAAGCTGGCGTCACAATTCTGAAGCAGGGCGGTAATGCCGTGGATGCGGCCGTCGCGGTAGCCTTCGCGCTTGCTGTCGTCGAGCCCGCCGCAGGTAACATCGGTGGCGGCGGATTTATGCTTGTGCGGCTCGCCGATGGCAAAACAAATTTCTTCGACTATCGCGAAGTTGCCCCCGCCCAAGCCACGCGTGACATGTACATCCAGAACGGCAAACTCATTCCGGACGCCAGCACACTTGGCTATCGCTCAGTGGCTGTTCCCGGCACTGTCGCAGGGCTCGAATTGGCGTTGAAGACTCACGGCACCATGAAGCTATCCCAAGTAATGGCTCCCGCCATTCACTTTGCCAAGGATGGCTTTCCTGTCACTGAAAAACTTGTCCGCGAATTCGATGAAGAAAAATCCGGCTTGGAACAATTCTCCGTTAGCAAACGCATCTTTCTAAGCAATAGCCGCAACAAAAACCATCTCTACAAAGTCGGTGACATCTTCCGCCAGCCGGAGCTTGCCGCCACTCTCGAGCGCATCGTCAAAAACGGTGCTGCGGACTTTTATCGCGGCAAAACTGCGCGCCTGATCGTAGCCGACATGCAAAGCAACGGCGGCATCATCACCGCCGACGATCTGGCGAATTATCAGCCGAAAGTTCGTGAAGTTCTCCGCGCTCACTATCAGATCGAAGGTCACCGCTGGGACGTTCTCACCTCGCCGCCTCCCAGCTCCGGCGGCATAGCCATCATCGAAGCCCTTAACATTCTTCGGCAAACGCAGCTAAAAGGTTGGAACGATTTGCAAAGCGTGCGCATGGTGCTGGAAGCCATGCGGCGTGTCTTCGCGGATCGCGCCGCTTATTTAGCCGACCCTGATTATTCGGATATCCCGGTCGCCGGTCTCATCAGCGACTGTTACGCCCGGGAACTGTTCGCGACCATCGATCCTCAGCACGCATCTTCAAGCAAGGAAATCAAAGCCGGCACGCCGCACGCGTGCGGAATTTCCGCCGGTCAATCCGTACCGCCCAACACGGTGGTAAGCCTCGGCGAAGGCCCGCACACTACGCACTTCTCCGTGGTGGACGCTGCAGGGAACGCCGTCGCGAGTACCTACACATTGAATGACAGCTACGGATCGCACGCCACCAGCTCCGCCGGATTTTTGCTCAATGACGAAATGGATGATTTCACCGCGCAACCTGGCGTGCCCAATGCGCTTTTCGGGTTAATACAATCCGATGCCAACGCCATTGCTCCCAATCACCGTCCGCTTAGCTCCATGACTCCGACCATACTGTTGCGCGACGGTAAATTGAGTTTCGTTACCGGCTCCCCCGGAGGACCGACGATAATTTCCGCCACGCTTTTGAGCGTCATTAACTGGATGTGCCTGGGCATGGACGCGCAAGCGGCGATCAACGCGCCTCGCTTCCACCATCAATGGCTGCCTGATCAAGTTGTGCTTGAAAAGGAATTCTCCCCTGCATTCGAGCAGGCCCTTAACGCCAACGGCTACGCCACCAAACGTAAGGGCCACCTCGGGCTTGTAAATGCCATCGGCATCGACCCACAGACCAGCGATCGCCTCGGTGCCGCCGATCCGCGGGACCATGGCTCGGCGGTGGGCTACTAATCTTGGGGTTACTAAACTTGGCTCCGAAAGCGAATATTTTGCTAATCACTCTTGTTATTCTCGCGTCAGCGACGCAACTCTTCAAGGCGTCGCGCGTTTCTAGGAATATAATTCTCAGGACAACTTATGCGCCGACTCCTCTCCTCTTACTTGTTTATATCTCGCAAAGTAACTCCTGAACTTTTGGGACAGATTGCCGATGCCGGCTTTGAAGGCGTGGAACTTTTTTGTTCGCGCAGTCATTTCGATTACACCTCGCGCGCGCAAATCCAGGCCATGGCGGAAACTTTGAACACTCAGAAACTAACTCTCGAATCGCTCCATGCCCCCAATAGCCGCGATCTCAGCGCCACGCGCGAAGGTGGTACGCCGCTCTCCATCTGCGAAGTGGAGCGCGTACGCCGCATCGAAGCCATGGACGAGCTGAAACGCGCCATCGATGTGGCTGAAGATTTACCGTATTCGCGCATGATTCTGCACATGGGCGGCTCACGGGAAACCGCGGACCCGCGTAAACGCGACGCCGCGTTCAGCACCCTCGAGCATCTCGTGCTGCATGCCCACCATTGCGGCGTGACTTTGTGCCTCGAAAATACTCCCAGCGAAATGGGCGATCCCGCATATCTGCGTACTTTTGTGGACGAGACGCGCTTGTCGGGCTTGCGCTTTAATTTCGACATCGGCCACGCGCATCTTTGCGATGGGCCAGCGGAAGAACGCATCGAAAAATGTTTCGAGCCCATGCGCGACCTGCTCGCCAGCGTACACTTGCACGACAATCACGGCGAGAAAGACGAACATCTTCCGCCCTATGCCGGCACCATCGACTGGCCTGCAGCTATCAAGTTACTTAAAACTTCTCCCGAGGGCGATAAACTCCCCGTCGTGCTCGAATTAAAAGAAAAAACCGGCCACGACGCGCCCGCCGCACCCGAATTGCTGGAATCCGCCCGCGCCGCCATGGACAAATTTGAAGAAGAATGGGGCTAGTTCTCCAAGCGTGTCGCCTTTTCAACTTTTTAACCCGCCACTGCTAAAATACTTGTGAGCAAATAATTTGCTACGAATCGATCCTGCCTTACTGGACGATTGGGACCGGCCGCGAAGATTTGCGAATTCAGGAAAATAAAAAGAATGACCATTATTTCCATCGAAGAAGCCGGCAAATACGAAGGGCAGGAAGTCACCATACGCGGATGGCTCTACAATTTGCGCGAATCCGGTAAGTTGCTGTTTCCCATTTTTCGCGATGGGACCGGAATCATCCAGGGCGTGTGCGCGCTAAAAGAAAATCCTGAAGCGTTTGAAGCCTTGAAAGGTCTCACGCAGGAATCCAGCGTCATCGTCACCGGGAAAATTCGCGCTGAGCAGCGCGCTCCGGGCGGATTTGAGATGGGCGTTTCCAAGATTCAGGTGCTTCAGAAAGTTTCGGAAGCGCAACCGTATCCCATTCAGCTCAAGGAGCATGGCGTCGATTTTCTTCTCGATCATCGCCACCTGTGGATTCGTACTCCGCGGCAAGCCAGCATTTTACGCATTCGCGCGGAAGCCATTCGCGCCGCGCGAAATTTCATGGACAGCCAGGGTTACATTCTGACCGACGCTCCGATGTTTACGCCAGCGGCCTGCGAAGGCACCTCCACGCTTTTCGAAGTGAATTATATTGATGACCAGAAAGCGTACCTCACGCAGAGCGGGCAGCTCTACATCGAAGCTACCGCTATGGCGCTTGGCAAGGTGTATACCTTTGGCCCTACGTTTCGCGCGGAAAAATCGAAGACCAGGCGTCATCTGACGGAGTTCTGGATGCTGGAGCCGGAGGCGGCTTACGCCGAACTCGGCGACATGATGAATCTCGCCGAAGGCCTGGTGAGCGCCGTGGTGCAATCGGTACTGAAAAATAAATCGCGCGAGCTCGAAATGCTGAAGCGCGACACAAAAAAACTGGAAAACGTGAAACCGCCTTTTCCGCGCATCCGCTATGAAGAAGCCATCGGTATTCTCAACAAGCACAACAATCCCACAAAATTTGGCGACGACATTGGCGGCGACGAAGAGACCATCGTGTCCAATGAATTCGACCGGCCCGTAATGGTTCACCGCTACCCGGCATCCATTAAAGCTTTTTACATGCAGCCGGATCCCGAGCGTCCCGATCTGGCTCTGGCGTTCGACATGCTTGCTCCCGAAGGTTACGGCGAAATCATCGGTGGCAGCCAGCGCATTCACGATTACGATTTACTGGTGAAGCGACTCCACGAATACAAACTGCCGGAAGAGCCGTTTCAGTGGTATCTCGATCTGCGCCGCTATGGCAGCGTGCCGCATGCGGGATTTGGTCTGGGCCTGGAGCGCACCGTGGCATGGATTTGCGGCACGGAGCACATCCGGGAAGTGATACCCTTTCCGCGCATGATTTACCGGGTATATCCTTAAATATCCGCTAAAGAAAGAACACTATATGGGGCAAAAAGTCAGAATTATCGGTGTGCCCATGGACCTGGGGCAGAGCCGCCGCGGCGTCGACATGGGGCCGTCAGCTTTGCGTGTCGCGGGATTGCAGGCACGTCTGAAGCAACTTGGGCATCAGGTCGAAGACATCGGCAACATCCCCGTCAAGCAACCGGAAGAAATGCCTGTCGGTGAAAAGCGCGCCAAGTACATGGCGGAAATCGCCGAAACCTGCAAAGACCTGGCCGAAATTGTTCAAAAATGCCTGGAAGAGGATTTCGTCCCATTGGTTCTTGGCGGCGATCACTCCATTGCCGCAGGCGCTGTCTCCGGCGTGGCCTCGTATTTCCGCAAAGAGAAAAAACAAATTGGCTACATCTGGCTTGATGCACACGGGGACATGAACACGCCGGAATCTTCCCCATCGGGGAACGTACACGGAATGCCGCTGGCCGCGGTGATGGGTTACGGTGCGCCGGAGCTGGTTGATCTTCTCGGTTTCAAACCAAAAGTTGAACCGCAAAATATTGTCCTGGTTGGCGTGCGCGACCTGGACCTGCAGGAGCGGCGTCTAGTCAAAAAGTCCGGCGTGCGCGTATTCACCATGCGTGATATCGATGAGCGGGGCATGCGCGAAGTGATGGCCGATGCGCTGAAGTACGCTACGGATGATACCGATGGAATTTCTGTCAGCCTGGATATGGATTTTGTCGATCCGTCTGACGCGCCGGGCGTCGGCACCCCGGTGCGCGGCGGCGTAACTTACCGGGAAGCTCACCTGGCCATGGAAATGATTGCGGACAGTGACGCCATGGCGTCCATGGAAGTGGTAGAAATTAATCCAGTGATTGACGAGCACAATCGCACGGCACTGCTCGGTGTGGAATTAATTTTATCCGGATTAGGTCAAAAAATTCTGTAAAACTAAGCGTCAAAGCCTCTCGCCCGAAGTAGTCCAAAACCCGCTCGAAAAGCATGACATGTGCGACACCGGTCGATATTTTTATCCGCCGAGTGCGCCGCTGGCGCCTTCCGGCAGTTCGATCTGATATTTGGTACGCGCTTTTTCTCGATGCTGTTCCAGGGCCAGGTCGATCAATTTGCCGATTAATTCGCGGAAGGGAATGCCGTTCGCTTCCCACAATTTCGGGTACATGCTGATGGAAGTGAAACCGGGAATGGTGTTCACTTCGTTCAAGAAGATTTTTCCGCCGCGCTTTTCGATAAAAAAGTCCACGCGTGCCATGCCGCTCAATTCCAGTGCGCGAAAGGCTGTTACCGCCATGCCCTGGACTTTCTTCACTTCCGATTTCTTCAATTTCGCCGGGATAAGTAACTTCGTTCCTTCTTCCAGGTATTTCGCTGCGTAATCGTAAAATTCACGATGCGGCACGATTTCGCCGGGAAGGGATGCTCGCGGGTCGTGATTACCCAGAACCGAAACTTCAATTTCGCGAGCACTCACCGCGCGCTCCACCATAATTTTCATCGCGAATTCCGCGGCCAGATCCAGCGCGGGGCCTAGCTCAGCCCGAGAATGCACCTTGGTCATGCCCACTGAGGAGCCCAGCGTCGCAGGCTTCACAAAAACGGGATACTTAAATTTTTTCTCGATGGCGCGACGGATTTCTTTCGGCTGGCGTTCCCAGTCCGCGCGTTGCACCGCGATCCAGGGCACCACCGGAATCCCCGCCACCTGCATCAGTTTCTTGGCCACATCCTTGTCCATGCCAATCGCTGAGCCCAAGACGCCCGCGCCGACAAATGGCAATCCTGCAAGCTCCAGCAGGCCTTGCATAGTGCCATCTTCGCCGAAGGTTCCGTGTATCACGGGGAACACCACATCCAATTTTTGCCCGCGAGGACTTCCGTCGAGCGGCATGAGCGCCGATTCGGTGGGGTCGGCACTCATGAGCACGCGCTGACCCGTCCGCAAAACTTCCGGCAGCATTTTCTGCGCACCTGCACCGATCAGCCAGTGGCCTTCCTTGGTAATGCCGATGGGGACCGCCTCGTATTTTTGAGGATCGAGCCCGCGAATAATTGATGCCGCGGAGGCCAGCGAAACTTCATGTTCGCCGGAGCGTCCGCCAAAAAGCACGCCGACGCGCAGCTTTCGTGAATGACCGTTCAGTGGTACTTGCATTCGCTTAGGATGAACTATTCTGGCGGGAAACTTAAGGACTTGTCTTTGGTGAGCACCCAAACGCTTACTACCCTGGTTTTACGGCTTTTTTCCTCGTCGCCGGCTTCTGGCAAAGGTGAAAAAGGACTGATCGCTACGCGCACGGCAATAGCGTTCGCTTTGGGTGGCGCATTTACTTTCAAAATTTTATAACTTTTCACCGGACCGTAGTAGCCCTGCGGTCCCCAATCGGCCAGGAAATCTTTCATGGCGTAACTGGGTCCCGGTTTCCACAAGCGGTAAGCGGTGTCGGTATCGCCCGCGACGAGCGCGTCAAAGAAATGTTCGGCGGCGCGTCTTTCCGGATAGTAGCGAAACGCAAAATATAAAAGTACGACGACGAAAAGGGCTAGCGCCCCAATCGTGAAAGCCATGGCACGGGATTTGGTAGATTTTTCGGCAGGTGGATCGAATAACGTCATGGTTTTCTCCTGCCCCGCGAGCAGTGAAAATCAGTATAGCGTAAGCGTGCATTTCTTCGAGCAGGCGGCCGGTCAAAATATTCAGAGGCGGGTAGAACTCAAAATTCCTGAAACTAATCGGTGGCCATCTTCGCTTCTTCCGGCAGCATCACTGGAATGTCGTTCCGGATCGGATACACCCGTTTGCAAGCTTGGCATTTAAGTCCCGAGCCATCGGCCAAGAGCTTCACAGGAGCTTTGCAAAGAGGGCACACTAAAATATCGAGCAAATCCTGTCGTACTGCCATGCAAGCCTCCCTATGCAGAGAAAATGTCGCGAATGCGACTTTATCAAAGCGGCCGCGCGCGCAGCAAATCGCTGTAGAGTTACTTCGTGGATTTTTCCGAAATCTTAGTTTCGCTTATACCTAGCGGCGAAGTGTTCCCTGCATTTTGCATACTTTGATGCAGTCGTTCTGTCATCGTGCGCGCTTCATCCGGCGTAAACAAGAGTAAACCCTTATCAGCGCTGGCCAGCTCTTGATGGTACCAATGCGCTCGCATGATTCCGGAAGCGGAGTGTGAATTCGTTCCTAACAAGAGATGCGCGATCTCGTGGGCCATGACGTGGCCAAGCAATACGGCGGCGTTTTGTTCATTGCGACGGTGCTGTTCCGCTATCCGTGCATAAAAAACATAGCTGTAGCAGCCGATTCCTTCTGGAGACAGATACGAAACGCCGAACGAGGATTCGCTCAGGCCAGCGTGCGGGGGCACGATGCGCTGTTGAAAATAAGTCGGGAAAATAGCCTTCCGACAAATTTCTGAGTCCGGCAAACCTTGGACCACAACCGGGCAATTGATCCACTTCACTTTTACCCCGGCCTGTTCAAAAACCCGCGTGGCGATGTTTTCTGCCTGCACTAACAGGTTGGCGGGCGCGCCGGCATCGTTATAGACAGACACGTTGACGATATTTGCCGAGGAACCTGAGGGGCTAGCCGTCACCGGAACGAGCGGCAGTAGAGAGAGAAACCCTAACCAAACGCACCAGCTTCCCGTCTTTCTTAGCACAGTTCGCCTCCCGGTCAGGCGAATGTGGGGTCGGGATGCGGGTACCTCAATGGTTGGCGGGCTACGAACCGCGCTTCTGTTGGTGACGAGCTAAATGGCTATGGAAGAGTCAGATACCAACACGGGTAACGCGGAAAAACCTGAAACATCGCAGGCCGGAAAACGTACTTAGTAACAGCTATTGAAATCGGGGAACCTCATATGTCGGGCACCATGGCTTCCAACATCATTCGCTTCGGGATTTTCGAGGCCAATTTGGACACCGGCGAACTTCGGCGAAATGGTGTCAGGATCAAACTGCAAGACCAGCCGTTTCAGCTCCTGGCGTTATTGTTGGCCAGGCCGGGCGAGATTGTGACGCGCGAGGAGTTACGATCCCGGTTGTGGTCTGACGATACATTCGTGGATTTCGACCATGCCCTGAACGCGGCGATCAGGCGACTTAGAGATGCCCTGGGAGATAGCGCTGACAATCCGAGGTTCGTGGAAACTCTTGCGCGGCGCGGCTATCGTTTTGTTGCTCCGGTCCATTCACAAACAAATGAAGCAACGGAAAAGGATGCGCAGGAAAACGCTTCAGCCTCCTCAGCGGGCCTTTATTGGAGAATAGCGCTGGCGGTCGTAATTGTACTTCTGGCGGGAAGCGGCGCAGGGTGGATAGCGGCACGTCATTTTAACTCTGATATTAAATTCACAGAGCTGCGACTGACCGCCAATCCTTCCGACGATCCCGTGTTTAACGCGGTGATCTCGCCGGATGGCAAATATTTGGCTTTTACCGACAGAAAGGGATTTTATCTGAAAATTGTCGGAACCGGAGAAACACATTCCGTAGCGTTGCCAGACGGTTTCATCGCGCGGCCGGTGAGTTGGTTTCCGGATGGAAGTCACGTCCTCGCCAACAAATTTCCAGGATCTAGCGAACAGTCCAATATATGGATGAGTTGGAAGCCGCCGGGCGCCGAGGAACAGCCCAGCATATGGACCATTTCTGTTTTCGGGGGAAATCCGCGAAAACTCATGGAGAACGCTGAGGCACGATCCGTTTCGCCAGATGGTTCTCAAATCGCGTTCGTCAGAGGCGAGAAAAATCAGGAAATCTGGACGGTATCTTCCGACGGGGAACAATCGCGAAAAATCGTCAGCGAACCGGGCGAGATGTTTGGGCCGGTAGTATGGTCGCCGGATAGCCGCCGCTTGGCTTTCGTGCGCTATGGGCCGGGTGCTCACGAGGAATATGTGTCTATCGTGGTATGCAACCCTGCCATTAAGGAAACCAATGTCATTCTCTCAGACCTGACGCTCGGTGATGCGTTGGCGTGGGCTCCGGATGGGCGTTTGATTTATTCTCTAGCGGATCCGCCACCCAACCAGAGTGGCTCGAATCTTTGGGCAGTGCGACTGGATTCAGCTAGCCGCCGCCCGATTGGCGAAGCAACGCGCCTCACCAGCAGTCCCGATCGAAAGATGGGATTGAGCGTCTCTGCGAACGGTAAGTCGCTGGTGTTTTTGAAATGGAGTGGAGCGCCGCACGTCTATCTGGCAGATATTGAGGCCCGCACCGGGCGACTTTCTTCTCCCCGCCGTTTGGGTCTTCCTGAAGGAAGGAATCTTCCCTACGCCTGGACTCCCGATAGCAAATCCGTGCTTTTTACTTCGGACCGGGATGGAGCTACACACGTGTTCAAACAGGCGGTGGATCAACCCGCGCCGGATTTACTCGTTGGCGGAAAGGCATCGGTGACCCTCGCGAGGTTAAATTCTGATGACTCAGAAATTCTGTACCTGGTGAGCCCCGAGAGCCACGACCATCCTGGTTTCGCCAAGATTATGCGCGCGCCTCTATACGGGGGCGCTTCGAAATTGGTATTGCAGGATGAAGCCATTGGAAACTTTCAATGCGCGCATGCCCCGTCTTCGATTTGTGTGTTCAGCCAGTCCTTACCAACCACTCTTCGGTTCGTAATTTTTGATCCGGTGAGTGGCGCGAAAACGGAATTGACACGTATTGAGGGGCCCGCGGGATACAAATATAATTGGAGCCTTTCGCCGGACGGATCGACCATCGCTGCGGCGGTATGGCGAAGCAATCAGATTCAATTTCTCTCAACCACAAATGGTTCGACGAAATCGCTAGCGGTTAAGGGTCAAGGCGGAATTCTGGCACTTGACTGGGCCGCCGATGGCCGGAGCATGTGGGCAAGTTCTTCAACGGCCACGGGAGCTGAAAGGCTCGTGAATATAGATCTGCACGGGGAGATGAGACCGATGCTGGAAGATGTGGATAGGGATATTGGATGGGCGATCCCTTCGCCAGACGGGCGTCGCGTCGCACTATGGGAAGCAAGTGGAAGCGCGAACGCCTGGTCGCTTCAAGGATTTTGAAGAACCGATGGCGACGGGGCTGTTACAGAATTAACCCACCAGGATCCAGCGGCTTCTTTTCTGGACTGTCAAACATATAGAATGCGCTGATGATCCAGGCGGCCGAAATTGTTTTTCTGACGCTGCTGCTTTTCGTTGTGGTTTTCGCTGCGGTGGCGCGAAAGCTGCAGACTCCGTATCCCATTGTGCTGGTGGTCGCCGGGCTGATACTGGGTTTTGTCCCCGGAATCCCGAGGATCCCTCTCAATCCCGACGTGATTTTTCTGTTGGTCTTACCGCCACTGTTGTACTCCGCGGCGTGGCTTACCTCCTGGCGGGAATTCAAATACAACCTGGTTAGCATTTTTCTATTGGCGTTCGGGCTGGTGGGTTTCACGGTGTTGGGCGTGGCGTATACCGCGCACTGGCTGTTTTCGGGATTCGACATGCGGCTTGGATTTGTCTTGGGAGCGGTGGTGGCTACCACCGACGCGATTGCCGCTACGGCGATATTCAAGAGGGTAGGGCTACCTAAAAACATCGTCGATATTCTCGAAGGCGAGAGTTTGATGAATGACGCTACCGGACTGCTCGCTTTGGAATTTGCGGTGGCGATGGTTGTGAATGGTCAAACGCCTACGGTTGCGTCCGGCGTGCTGCGGCTAACTTATTTGATCGCCGCGGGACTGGTGATCGGGCTGGTCGTCGGATTACTGGTCAAATGGATTGAGCCGCAAATTGACGATGGGCCCATCGAAATTGTGATTAGCATCTTAATCCCTTATTCGGTGTACCTGGCTGCGGAAGCGGTACATGCTTCGGGCGTTATGGCGGTCGTAGCTTGTGGATTGTATTTAAGCCGGCAGAGTTCCCAGTTGTTTTCTGCGAGCGTGCGTTTGCAAACATTCGCGGTCTGGGATTCCATGACGTTCGCCATTAATGGTTTGGTGTTTGTGCTGATCGGATTGCAGTTGCCCTATGTGTTAGCCGGAATTCGGGAATACGGTGTACGCCAGCTTGTACTTTACGGAGTGTTACTGAGCGTTATCGTGATCGTGCTGCGGCTTTTGTGGATGCACCCTGGAGCGAATCTTGCTTATTTCGTGCGTTCCCGTTTTCTTCATCAGAAGGATCCGCGTCCGTCTCCAAAACAAATTTTTGTTGTGGGCTGGACGGGCATGCGTGGAGTAGTCGCCTTGGCGGCGGCAATTTCTTTGCCGGAAACGCTTGCGAATGGCAGCGAATTTCCGGAGCGCAATCTGATCATCTTTCTGACCTTCAGCGTTATTTTTGTGACCCTTGTGCTGCAGGGGCTGACGCTGCCTCCGTTGATTCGCATGTTGGGACTAGCCGCGGGGCACGGGAGCGACGCCGAAGAAGAAGAGGAGGCGCGCAGGATCATCACCAGCACCGCAATCGCGCATCTCGAAGAAGCTCGCGGACAAGACGTTTCGGAGTTTGACTCTGTGTATGACGAGATTGGGCGTCGTTATACGCGGCGGCTCGCGAGTCTGACCAAAGAGGGCACCGAGGGCGATGCCATGAACAACCGGGAATTACTGCGTTATCGCGCCATTCTGGGAGAGCTCTTGCCGGTGGAACGCAAGACTGCCGTGCGGCTGCGAAATGAAGGGCGCATCAATGACGAAGTGCTGCGCAAGATCGAACATGAGTTGGATTTGAGTGAATCGCGATTGGCGTTGAGCTAGGACTGATTTGCCGGCTTGATCCGCAGTAGTGTTCAGAGCACTTGATCAAAACGGTCAATCGGGTTCCTGGTGGGTGACGATGTGCACATCTACGGCGGGAGCGTCGCGCAAAAAACGGTGAATTGCCGATAAGTAGAAAAGTTTGCGTAAGCCTTTCACATCGGCGCGGCCAAAAATCACTTGCGTGACATGTTTCTCCCGCGCGAAGGCCGCCATGGTATCCGCGACGCTTTTACCTTTGATGCGCACGACTCTTGCGCCCAAGTCTCCCGCGAAGCGAATGTTGGCTTCCAAAGATTTGTGGCCGGGACCTTGATTTTCCGCGCCAGTGTCCACGTGGACGACGTAGAGTTCGGCGTCCAGGCGTCGCGCCATGCGGGCGCCGCGAGCGATCAAGTATTGACCAGAGGGGTTCGAACTGATGCAAACGGCTAGTCTTTCGCGCACCGGCCAGTTTTTTTCGATGTCCTTGGCAGCCATGTAGGATTCCAGGCTGCGATCGACGTGTTCAGCTACCTGGCGGAGGGCTAGTTCGCGCAGAGCGATTAAATTGCCGCGGCGAAAAAAATTGTGCAGTGCCTGATGCACTTTGTGTTTGGAATAAACGTCCCCGCGCTCCATGCGTTGCTGGAGCGCTTCCGGCGTGAGGTCCACCATCACCGTTTCATTGGCCATTAAAGGGACCCAGTCGGGAACGGTTTCGCGCACGGTGACGCCGGTAATACTGTGGACCGTGGGCGCGAGGCTTTCCATGTGCTGAATATTTAAAGTGGAGAGCACATCGATTTTGGCATTGAGAAGTTCCAGCAGGTCTTCGTAGCGCTTGCGATGCTTGCTGCCGGGAATGTTGGTGTGGGCCAGCTCATCAACGAGAACGACGGCAGGGCGGCGGGCGATGATGGCATCTACGTCCATTTCTTCGAACATGGTGCCTTTGTATTCGATACTGCGGCGAGGTACGGTTTCCAACTCGGGCACGAGCTCTTCAACCCCCTTTCGGCCGTGAGTTTCGATGAAGCCGATCACCACGTCTTCACCGCGGTTGTGGCGGCGAATGCCTTCGCTCAACATGTTATAAGTTTTACCGACGCCGGGCGCATAGCCGAGGAAGAGCTTGAAGATGCCCTTGGTTTTCTCCGGGGTCCTAGCTTTCTCCAGCCAATCTTCAGGTGTTTTCGGCATCGGGCGTCTTACACCATCCAGGTATGAGCGGCTGAGCTAGAATACTGCAGTGTTCTCACGCCTTCCAATTCGCTTCCTGCATGCTGTTGTAGCGCTGGGTATTTTGGCCGCTATTACTTTTTTTTACCGGGAGGTGCTGAAAGTCAATCAAACCACCGTAGCGCTCACTTTTGTGGTGGCCATTTTAGCAGTTTCGACCTTTTGGGGCTTCACCGTTTCCGCATTCATGTCCCTGGCGGCGATGCTGGCATTCAATTATTTTTTTCTCCCGCCGGTGGGGACATTTATCATCGCCGACCCGCAAAACTGGGCAGCGTTATTTGCGTTTTTAGCGGCGTCGCTTATCGCCAGCCAACTCGCGGCGCGCGTGCGCAAGGAAGCGGACGAGGCGCAACGCCGCCGCAATGAACTGGAGAGGCTTTACACCTTCAGTCAAACATTGTTGGTGTCGGGAAACGTAATTACCTTGCTCAACGCGATTCCCAGCCACATCGTGGAAACATTTGAAGTAGGAGCGGCGGCACTGTACCTGGAAAACAAAAACAAGTTTTATCACTCCGGAGGAGCGTCGCACTTCGCGGATGAGGAGCTAAAGCGAGCGACTGCCCGGGATGAGCCGTTGCGGGACCCAGGCCGCAGCCTCTCTTTTGTTCCGGTGCACATGGGCGCCCGCGCGATCGGGAGCCTGGGAATCTCGGGGCAAATGTTATCGCGGGAAACGCTGGACGCGCTGGGATCCATGATTGCCATTGCCTTCGAGCGAGCACGCGCGGTGGAAGACCTGGGAAAAACCGAGGCCGCACGGGAAGGCGAACGTTTGAAATCAGCCTTGCTGGATTCCGTGACGCATGACTTTCGTACACCGCTGACCTCCATCAAGGCGTCAGTGACCAGTCTGTTGTCCGAGCGTCACGTGGCGGATGCACAAAAACATGAACTTCTGACGGTGATCGACGAAGAGTGCGATCGCTTGAACCAACTAGTCGGTGACGCCGCCGAAATGGCGCAGCTGGATGCCGGTGAATTTGAATTGGATCTGGCGCCGAATGCGATGAACGAGATTGTTTCGGCGGCACTCTCGTATTGCAAAACTTTGTTGGGAGCGAGAACGATCCGCATGGATGTCCCCGAGACGCTTCCTTCGGTTCGCGCCGACTTTAATCGCATACGGGACGTACTGGTGCGTTTAATCGAAAATGCCGATGCGTATTCGCCGAAGGATCAGCCTATTACCATTACCGCCGAGGCTAATGCGAATGTCGTGCTTACCAGCGTCGCCGACCAAGGGCCGGGCATCGAGGACATGGAGCTAGGCCTGATCTTTGACAAATTTTATCGCGGGAAGGACCAGCGTTACCTTGTTCAAGGAACGGGGATGGGGTTGCCGATCGCGAAAGCGATCATTCAAGCGCACGGTGGAACGATCAGCGTTGCCAGCCAGCGCGATCATGGCTCGGTGTTTTCATTTACTCTGCCCATCAATTCGTCGGCGAGTAAGACGCGATGAAAGCCGCGACGATTCTGGTGGTAGATGATGAACCGCAGATCCGGCGTGTGCTGCGCACCACGCTAACCGCGGAGGGCTACACCATCATTGAGGCGCGCGATGGCCCAGAGGCGTTTGAGAAGGTCCGCGACGCCAAGCCGGATCTGATTCTTTTGGATATGAATATGCCCGGATTGGACGGGCTGCAGACCTGCCGCGAGATTCGCAGCGATTCGGAAGTTCCCATCATCATGCTCACGGTGCGAAGCGCTGAGAAAGACAAGGTGCGAGCGCTCGACGCCGGAGCCGACGATTACGTGGTGAAGCCGTTTGGTATTCAGGAATTGTTGGCGCGTGTTCGCGCGTTGTTGCGGCGCGCGACCGAAGACGAGGGTGCGGGTACGCTGGTATCCAAGGAACTTAATTTTGATTTTGAAAAGCGCGACATTGTGGTTCGCGGGGCACAAATTCATTTGACGCCGAAGGAATTCGCGGTGCTGAAGGAGTTGGTGGTCGCGGATGGACGGCCGATCTCACATCGGAGGCTGCTGCAGTCGGTCTGGGGGCCGGAATATGGCGAAGAGACGGAATCGCTGCGCGTGGTGATCAACCAGCTTCGAAAAAAAATTGAACTTAATCCAGCTAAACCAAAATATATACACACCGAACCCTGGGTGGGTTACCGGTTCAACCGGCCCGCCGACACGAAAAGACCGGGATCGAAAGAAGACTCGTGACAATCGCGGGTGGCGGAATTCAGTCTCACCATGATCCTTCCTTCCGGCCCCACCACCAAATGAGGCCGACGGTAGCGGTGGTTTGATCTTTGCGGAGAACATTTTGGACATCGGTTAAGAACGATGGCTTATTGGAGAAATCGCGTCGCCATTCGTAGCGCATCAGAAATCCGTCCGCTACCATGTAGTCAAACGTCACGGTGTTTTCTTTCAGCGCTTGGGTGAATCCGCTGAAAAGTCCTCCGCGGTCGGACAGATATTCGGCACGAGTGGCCAGGGCGATTTTGGGATTCAATTGATAGCGAAGATAGGCGGCGCCGCCAGCCACGTGAGAGGGCGCCGATGACTGGCCAGGGGCTTCGCTTTTCCACAAACGCTGAAGGAAATAGTCGCCCTCGAGCGCGAAGCTCAGTTTTGGCGTGGTCTGCCAGGTTACGTAGCTGTCGAAAATGTGTGTTTTCCCATTGGGTGCAGGAGTGATGGCGACAAAGCTGAGCCCAGGTTGCACCGGAATCGGACTTGTTGGTAGAACGACAGCGCGATCGGGATGTTCCTGTCCGAGATAATAGTTCATGGTCCACCCAATGTTTTTTGCAGGCTTGGCAGTGAAACCAAACAACTCATCTTTGAAACCATTGGTAGCTTCCACCTGATTGGTGCCGTTCACTACCCAATAGTTCAGAGTAAAACGATCGCTGATGGGAGCGCTCACGCGCACACCCATGTGGTAAAAAGGCAAAAAGTCGAACCAGTACGCGCGGGAGTAATTTATTTGGTCTTTGGAGTAGTTGCCCTCGATACCGAGAGAACTTCCCCATTTGCCAAAGTCGACGGTTAGGCCTTTACCGCCGGGAATTATGTATGTGCCATAGGCCTGGAAAATGTTGCGATAAATCTGGGGCCGGGGTTCGTTGGCAGGATTTCCTTGCAAGGTGTCGGTGGCCTGACCGAACTGCAAATCGAGGCGTCCGCCCCACCTGCGACCAGCGGCGGCATCGGGTGGATGGTCAATGACGATATTTGCTTGGCTAAGGCTGAACTCATTGCTGAGTACGTCGTAGGCGCGCAACAGATTTACTCGACCGACGGGATTGTTGAAATTGTAGGCGTAGTAGCCATCGAGCGACACGTTGATGGTGGTGTCATGGAAAAAGCTCAGCGCCTTGCTGTCCTCGCGCTGCAACACCGCCTGAACGGTTTCCTGTTTTGCAGCCGACTGGGTAACAGGCGCAGGTTGCACAGCCGCAGTCACGGGAGTGCCCGCATCGTTGGCAACCACGGTGGGTTGCATACGGGTCACGATAGCCTTCAACTCAGCTACCTCAGCTTCGAGTTTGCTGATGCGGGCCTGCATCTCTTGCGGACTCTCGAGCGTCAACGGAGTTTGGCCAGTCGAGAGAGATTGTCCGCGCGCGAAAAGGCTGCACGCGCAAGCTACGGCGATAAGCACGGACTTTGTTAATACGCGAGGGTGCCAGGATTTTTTCCAAATGGTCGCGACTCTTTCACTCTTCTCAACAATCGCTTTAGCTTTGCGGTTCATAACCTCACCCTTCGAGTACTGGATGTCGAACGACCCGAGTGTCCAAGATATAGACGACTGCCAAAAGGCATAAAAGTATCAAGTAATTCTTCTAATCGGACGAGGGTTTTTTCTCAATAGAGTTAACCGTGAAGGGTGATACCGCTCAACTAAGGAAGTCGCGAGGAACTTGTAAGGATTTCATAATGCTTTCTTACAATGGGTGGAGACGTGTCTCGCGGATTTAGCGGCAGAATTTACAGAGGGCTTTTTTTGTTGTGCGGATTAATCCGGAAAGTTGAGCCGCTTTTGTAGAGCGATGAAGCGAGGATTAGAGCGCAGAGGGTCAAGCTCAGGCTCGACCTTGAGAAAGACCAGACCATTCGAGCGGTCCGCGAAAGCCCTTTCCATCCAGTCCATGGCTAATTCGGTTTTGCCTAACGCGATGTACACCACGGCGACGTAAAACGGAGAGACATACTGCTTCCTGGACTGCGCTGTTAGCTGCTGGAGTAATCGCAGCGCTTCATCTTGATTCCCGGAGAGTGCGTCAGCATGCGCCAAGGCGGAAATCATCAAAGGACTGTTATGGGAAAGTTCAACGGCTTTTTGCAGTTCGGCGCGGGCGAGATTGAATTCGCGCTTTTGCTCGTAGGCTTGGCCGAGGATGAAATGCGCCCATTCGTAGGAGGGATCCAATTCCAGAGTATCGCGGAGTTGTGCGATGGAGCGGTCGTACTGACGCGCGAGATATAAGCGCCAGCCCAAGCTCGAATTAATGCTGATGGAAAGTGGATCGAGTTCGCGGGCCTTCTTTATTTGTTCGAGGCTTTCGTCAAAGCGGCCCATGGCGATGGAATAGAGGGAATATCGTTGGTAGGCGGTCGCGTATCTGGGGTCCATCTGAATGGCGCGTTGGAAGCCCTGCGCCGCGCCGGCCCAGTCCCAGTCATAGTTAAATTTCGCAGTGGCGAGAGAAGTTTCCGCTTCGGCTAGAGTGGGATCGATTTCCAGCGCGCGAATCGCGGCGGCTTTAGCTTTGGGTGCAGCCTCGGCAGCCGGCAGACTGCCGTAGATGGTCGCGCCGATAATTCCGTAACAATCCGCCAGGCCCGCGTAGGCCAACGCATATTGCGGGTCTCTGCGAGTGGCGTCTTCAAAGTACCCGATGGCCTTTGTGAATCCGTCGCTGGATCTTCTGTTCCAGTAATAGCGGCCCTTCAGATAATCCTCATAGGCAGCGGGGCTGACGGAAGGATTTTTTGCCAGCCGCTGTTTGTCTTCGGGACTGAGGTTGATGCGAATTTGGTCCACGATGGCGGAGGAAACTCGATTTTGCAGTGCGAGCACGTCGCCGATCTGGCTCTCATAGGTGTCGGCCCAAAGATGATGATCGGTGGAGACTTGAACAAGTTCAGCGGTAATTCGAACGCGGTTTCCGGCCTTTAATACCGTGCCTTCGACAACGGCATCGACTTTCAGGTCTCTGGCGATTTCGGAGAGTGGCTTGTGCGTACCCTTGTAGGCCATGGCTGTCGACCTGGAGATGACGCGCAACGAACGGATCTTGGCCAGGTTAGCGGTAAGCTCATCGGTCATGCCGTCGGCAAAATAATCTTGTTCTGCGTCGCCAGATAAATTCTCGAGAGGCAAGACGACCAGCGACATGTTGTGTGCGGGATTTATTTTTCCGGACTCCCAGCCTCTCACGAAATGAACGGCTAAGCCGGAAAGTACCGCAAAAACCAACACTGCCGCGGACATCAGCGCAATCCGTGGCAGGGTTAGCCAGTTGCTGGCATTAGGGCGACTGACCAGTTCGTTGTGATCAGCGGATAGCTGTGCCGAACCATCGGAAGCGTATAAAGCGGCGGAAGAATTCGCCTGTGGGTCCCCGCCAGGATTTATTTTTGGGGCCGCGTGGATTTCTTCCACGGGCGCAATCAAGCGGTAGCCGCGTCGCGGCAATGTCTCGATGAAGTTGGGTTTGTCGGGAGAGTCGCCGAGCGCTTCCCGCAAGCGCATCACGGCGTTGTTCAATCCGTGATCGAAATCTACAAAGGTGTCGCCCGGCCAGAGACGTTCACGAAGCTCATCACGGGTAATTACCTCCCCGGGTTGTTCCAGGAGTATGGCAAGAATCTGAAAAGGCTGCTCAGCCAGTTTCAGGCGCAGACCGTGCTTACGCAACTCGAACGCTTTGAGGTCGATCTCAAAAACGCCGCAACGAACTATCTTGGAAGCATGGGAGGTGTGCCGCATGGTCGGCAAAGCCGCGTCGGAGTATAGCGCCGGGAACCATAAAGCGTCAAAAAAGCCGTGACTCCATGACCTAAGTGGCTGGTTTTCAGTGATAAAGCGGGGGATGCAGAAAGGGCTTCGATAGGATGCATTACGGATTGTGTTAATTCACAAATGCACACAGAGTGTCGCCACTAAATCGCAGCCACTTGAAAGCGATTGGATACTCGCGCAGGAATGAACCGCGTGGCCCTGACGGTCAACGTTGGTGCTGCGCGAACGGGGGAGGGAATATGTCCTTACTATCAAAAATACCGGTGCGACTGCATCTGCTGCTGGCATTCCTGCTAATCGGGAGTTTCCAGATGGCTTGGGTAGCACCCGCCAAAGCACAGGTTTCTGGAGCCACGCTATCGGGGTTGGTGACTGACGAACAGGGAGGCCCGGTAGCGAACGCCACCATAAGCATTAAGAACGCGGGCACCGGCGTTGCACGAGAGGTGACCTCGAATACGGACGGCATTTATTCTGCGCCCAATCTATTGCCGGGCGAGTACGAAGTGACAGTGACCGCGACAGGGTTTCAGACGCTGACGGAAAAAGGCATCACCCTGACAGTTGGCGGGCAACAGTCTTTGAATTTGGTCATGAAGGTCGGTGCGCTCAGTCAAACGGTGGAAGTAAATGCCGCGATCCCGGACATTCAAACGACATCGTCAACGGTAAGTTCGACGGTGGATTCGACGACTATACGCGAACTGCCGCTGAACGGGCGCGATTGGACTTCACTAGCGACGCTGGAGCCCGGAGTCTCGAGCATTCCCAACCAGGTGGGCACAGGATTCAGCGCTAACAAAGGAAATCGCGGCTTTGGAAATCAGCTGAGCAATGACGGCCATCGCGCTAACGAAAATACTTACCGCGTCAATGGAATCAGTATCAATGACTATTCGAATGGCTCGCCGGGCGGCGCTTCGGGATTAAATCTCGGCGTCGATGGCATCCAGGAATTTTCGGTGTTGACCAGCAACTACACGGCGGAGTATGGGCGCACTTCGGGCGCGGTCATTAACGCCATAACTAAAAGTGGAGTGAATGATTTCCACGGCACGGCTTTTCTGTTCGATCGCGACAAAGTGTTTGATGCGAAAAACTATTTTGATCCCGCCGGTCCTATTTCACCGTTCCGCCGCGTGCAGTTCGGCGCTTCAGGCGGGACCGCGATTATAAAAGACAAACTTTTTGTTTACGGAACATACGAAGGCGTTCGACAAAACAAACCTGGCTCGCAAGCCATTCACGTCCCTACGGCGGCCGAGAGGGCCCTGGCGGTTCCCTCCATTGCTCCATACCTGGCGTTGTGGCCCGTCGCTCCTTCCGGGACAGCTGTTGACGCGAATGGAGTTACTCAGACGTTTAACGTGGCTCTGCCTACCATTTCAAACGAAAACTACTACACTCTGCGAGTGGACCAGAAATTCTCCGACAAGAATTCCCTGGCAGTGACCTATTTCTTTGATTCCGGCCCGCAAACACAGCCCGACCCGCTGCTGAATGCTATTCACGAGGTTTTTTCACGTCGCCAGATGGCTAGCGTCGAGGACACTTACGTTTTTAGTCCGGCGCTGGTGAACACGGTCCGCGTAGGGCTGAGCCGCATCCGGGGCGACATCAACAGCCCGGTATCGGGAGACAAAGTGGCCACCGACACGGCGCTGGCCGTCGCGCCAGGAGCAATTGGGCCGCCGCAAATCGGCGTGCCTGGCGTGCTCACAACCGCTATTGGCTTGGGGGGCCTGAACCGCTTTTTGCATCGCTGGACTTCGGCGCAAGCCTACGATGACGCTTTTCTGACACGTGGCACACATTCCATTAAAATCGGATTTGCATTCGAACGAATGCTTTACAACATCACCGAGCAACTGAGTCCGAACGGAAGAAAAAACAATTACGCAACGCTCTCCGACTTCCTGAATAACACCCCGGATACTCTGAACGCCTTGGCGCCCGGAGGCTCGAATGAAGTAGCTATTCGCGAAAGCCTGTTTGCCGGATATATTCACGACGACTGGCGTTTTCGCCCCAACCTCACAATTAACCTGGGACTGCGTTACGAATTCACAACTTTGCCGCGAGACGCCAACAACAGGATTCAGGAAATTACCACGCTAGTTAATTGCGCCACGCCTGGCGTGGCTCCCAGCCCCAGCAGTCCGTGCGGACCGCAGCACGTAGACACGTTTATCAGGAACAACCCGACCACTAAAAACTTTGAGCCGCGAGTTGGATTTTCCTGGGATCCGCTTAAGGATGGAAAAACCGCTGTGCGGGGCGGATTCGGTATTTTCGATGTGTTGCCATTGCCGTATGAGTTCGGTTTGAACACCGCCGCAACCGCGCCATTTCAGATCATCGGGCTCGACAAAACCAACACACTGGGGAGCGGGATCGATCCCAACATCAGTTTCAATCCCAATAGCATCAGAAATCGTTATATAGATCAGAATCCGCATCGCGCTGATGTGCTGAACTGGAACTTCAATATCCAGCGTCAACTCGGAGCTGCGTGGACACTAACGGCTGGTTATGTGGGTTCGCGGTCTGTGCATCTTTCGGTGGCTGCCGATGACATCAACCTGGTTCCTCCAGTGCAGACCTCGGCGGGAATTCTCATACCTTCTAACACCTACCAACTGGATCCGAATTGGGGTGGTGCAAACGGCGGCGTGGTGCCAGGACCGCCTGGCGGTTCAGGGATTCGGCCGGTGCTCTTTGACGGTGAATCGAGTTATAACGGTTTCCAAGCGCAATTGCGACGTGAAATGTCACATGGCTTGCAAGGCCAAGTGTCTTACACGCTCGGGAAGTGCCGAGATACAAGCTCCGCTCCGGTGACTGGAGATACTTATGTAAATTCTGTCGCCGTGCCGTTGTTGCTTAGCAAGGCGTATAGAATCGGCGCGTGCGATTTCGACGTGCGCAACACGTTGGTCGGAACGGTGATCTGGGACGTTCCAGGCCCCAAGAGCGGGTTAGTGTCCTACGCATTGGGCGGATGGCAAATGGGGACGATCATTACAGCCACAAGTGGATCTCCATATACAGTGACGGTTGGCGGAGGGGGTGATCCGCTAAACACCGGCTTTAATGGCGATTTCTCCATGGATTTTGCGAACCTGATTTCAGGTTGTAATGCTACGCCGGGAGTTACCACCAACGCCGCAGGGCAGTTGCTGGCCTTCAATCCAAATTGCTTTGCAGCCGCACCAGCGGTGGCCGGTGGAGTTTTGGTTGGCAACTCGGGTCGGAACCGCTTCTACGGACCGGGATTAACCACAGTCGATTTCTCCTTGTTCAAGAACTTTTCGTTCCGGGAGAGATTCAAGGCGCAATTCCGGTCGGAGTTTTTCAACATTCTGAATCACCCCAACTTCGCGGCTCCCAATTTTCTGAACGACGCTAACAATTCCATCGGCACCGGCAACGCCGGAGTCATCGGTTCCACTTCCACGGCGTCGCGTCAGATTCAATTGGGGCTCAAACTGGTCTGGTAACGCGCGCACTTCGCTGAGCAAGGCTGAGCGGCAACATTCGCCCTTGCTCGGCGCTTGGTCGCAAACGTGAGTTAGCGGAAACAAAACCGCGTCAGCTGTGTTCGACTCGAATTGGCGACTATTACGAGATGCCAGGCTTACGGGTTTGTCCAAGATCATGAACCCAACGAAGAATTCCGGTGACCGTAA
The DNA here is from genome assembly GCA_035490135.1 of Candidatus Methylomirabilota bacterium. GTDB lineage: Bacteria > Acidobacteriota > Terriglobia > Acidiferrales > UBA7541 > Acidiferrum. Next base: position 12,989 of record DATHGV010000448.1, on the reverse strand, counting down.
ATCAAAGGCATGGTCGGTGGTGCGCGTCTCTAGTGGAAATTTCCTGGAGATGTACGACTTCATGGTATTTGGTTACTACGCCGCCGCCATAGGTAATGCGTTTTTTCCGAGCGGTAGTCCTTACGGTTCTCTAATGCTGTCGTTAATGACTTTTGGCGCCGGATTTTTAATGCGTCCGTTGGGAGCTTTGATGCTGGGGGCGTACACGGACCGCAATGGCCGCCGCGCTGGTTTGTTGTTGACGTTGGGGATGATGTCGATCGGAATTTTCTCGATCGCCTTCATGCCCAGCTACGCGACGATCGGCTTGCTCGCCCCGATACTCGTTTTGACGGGACGCCTTCTTCAAGGATTTTCCGCCGGCATGGAACTCGGCGGCGTGTCGGTGTATCTGTCGGAGATCGCCACGCGCGGTCACAAGGGATTTTACGTAAGTTGGCAATCGGGCAGCCAACAAGTGGCAGTAATGTTTGCCGCCTCGGTAGGAGTGATACTTAATTCTTTTCTTTCTACCGAAAAGATGCAGCGGTGGGGATGGCGCGTTCCTTTGCTGCTGGGCTGCTTGATCATTCCATTTCTTTTCAGGCTAAGGAAATCTTTGGCGGAAACGGACGAGTTTCTAGCTCGTAAACATAGACCGAACACGTCGGAAATTTTTCGCTCGCTGAGAAACAATTGGGTCATCGTGCTGGTGGGCACGTTCCTGGTCACCATGACCACCGTGTCGTTTTATATGATTACCGCGTACACGCCCACGTTTGGGAATTCCGTGCTGCATCTGGCGAGCATTGACAGTCTGATCGTGACTCTTTGCGTGGGTGCGTCGAATCTTTTTTGGCTGCCCATTATGGGGGCGCTGTCGGACCGCATCGGACGGCGGCCTTTGCTGTTTGGCTGCACGATGCTGATGCTGATCACTGCTTATCCGGCCATGCTTTGGCTGGTGAGGGAGCCGTCGTTTGCAAGGTTGTTGACTGTCGAACTGTGGTTGTCCTTTATTTACGGCAGCTACAATGGCGCTATGGTGGTGACGCTTACGGAAATTATGCCGGTGGATGTAAGAACTTCGGGATTCGCGCTGGCTTATAGCCTGGCGACGGCGATTTTTGGTGGATTCACACCGGCGCTAAGCACGTATCTAATCCATATTTCAGGCAATCGAGCGATTCCAGGCTTGTGGCTGTCTTTCGCGGCAGCATGCGGCTTGGTGGCGACCATTTTTGCCAAACCTCAGCGCGAGCCGGTTGAAACGCAGCCAGTTCTGGCGCTCCAATCCTGACGCTCCAATCCTGACGCTCCAATCCTGACGTTGTACTTGACACGGGTGGAATCGAACGATCACTCAGCCTGTTCGCACGCCATCTGCGGAAGCTACAATTGCGGTGCACACTACTCTTTGCACCCTGCAGTTGTCTTGACTAGATTCACTAATGCCGAAAAGTGGCTTCAGTGCTTCCGTATTCCAATAAGCAATTTGTTAGTACGAACGACAACGAACGAACGCTTACGGAAAGTCTCAAGCGCTTACGAAGAAACGTAAAGGAGCTTCTGGAGTCTCTTTCTGGCGGCGGGCTTAAGGCTGGCTACATAGCCGCGGAGTTCATAGGGGTTGAAAATTTCCCACACCGCCGCTTGAAAGCGCGGGAGTTCGGCGGCAAACTCTGAATCCTCATCTGCCGCCCTTGCGAAGGTTAGCAACTTCTCGCCGACCAGATAGTCCAACGCGTTCTTAACGCCGAAACGCTCGCGAATCGTGCGGGTGGCCTCGCACTGCTCTTCCCAGATCTTGCAGAAGTCCATATGAAACTCCATGGACGCTAACTATATCGTTCGGCTCCGGCCTCAGCAAGATCGTGACGAGGCATCTGTGGGCGATCATGTATTCACCGGACGGGTGCGATGATCTAGCGCCGATAGCAGCACTTATGGCTTATCGGTTGCTTTAAGACGGTGAGAAACCACCGCTTACTCCTGACGCTCCAATCCTGACTCTGCAGGCTATTTAGAATCCGAATGGTGAGCGCGGGTTCGAATTCGATAGACGAGATAAGCGACCACCGCAATATTGATGATGAGCACCAGAATTTTCGAGGTGGTGGGATGGCGAACTAGCTCGTAGATTTCCACGGGCACGAGGGAGCTGGTGAGGATTATGGTGAACCACTCGGCCCAATGTTTCATGAGCCAGAGTCCGATTCCTTCGGTTAGAAACAAGCCTGCGTAGATAAAGCTCACAATACCGAGGTCCTTGACTTTAGCGTGACTTAAGTTGGAGGCCTTCTCAATGCCCCTCTCCACCCAGCGGTTGCCGGGATCCAGACCGCTGACGGCGATCCAATGCTCGAGCGTGCTACCCATATCCCGATGAAGAAGTTTCAGGGCGCCCACACCGACGGCGATGAGAAGTGCGGCCTTCAGCAGCTTAAATAATGCGATTAAACGGAGAATAGTACCGTCAGAGGATTTCATGTGGCCGCTTATTGTAGCGCCAATCGACGAAAGCCTTGACGCTGCCAGACTGCTCGTGTTGTTCTCGGATTCGACAGACTGAGTCGGTACTTCCGGCAATTGGATATGTGGCTCGCGGACTCATTTATTTTTTGCGATGGAAGATCAACTCATTGGCCACCGCGTGGAAGAAGCGGCCTCCATAAAGTGCGATGATCAGGAAGGTGCCGAATAAAACTATAGCGTCAATGCTGGCACGGCCTTCGCGCACCCAGTAAACATCCTCGAGATTCAACCACAGAGCAAATTCATCCAGTGTGAGCGCGGCACCAGCGCCATAGAGAAAGGACATTAGGCGGCTGGCCACCAGCGATGAGTTTTCTCCTCCGACGCCAACATCCTGCAACCAGCCGAAACCCACAGCCAACAGGATCAAGATGCCCCAAACTAAATGATGAATGTGTCTGCCGCCAATGTAGATGTCATGGAAAGGTCCAATGTTGTGAAAGTTGACATAGGCGAGCGTCCTGGCGACCGCGAAGACAACGAAGAACCCGATAGCCGCGAGAAACAGCCGGCGCTTAGGCCGATCGGGAATGTGTTTATGAAACAACTCAGCGACGCGCGGATGGTGCAATAGAAGAAGTACGACACCAGCTGCTACGGGCACAATGAGAAGAAGAAGCCAAGTCTTAACAGACATTTTTTGCCTGAATCTCTGATCGAATCTCTTGCAAGGATTTATACATGAGCCAAGGTCTTGAAGTGAAGCCGCCTGGCCGCAAACAATGACCGCGTAAACCAAACGCAAATTAAACCGACGCCCCACCCTACAAATCGACGGTGGGCACCTCCATCTAGCTGGACTCGTTTGATTGAGCTTAGTTGGTTGCTTTCGTGATCGAGGCTCGGAAAGGCGGGAGCTCTAAGGCTTTTCGCTATTTAGAGGCGAAATAGAATCTTACGCATATCATAAAAGCTATACGTGAAATACCTTAGACAAAATTAGGGAGATTCCGGCGTTGAACATCCGGTGTGCGCGGGTCATACTTTTGTTCGTCGCGTCGACACATCAAGTGAAGTGAAATTATTCTCTAGGAGGGAATGATGAAAGCCGGATACCGATACATCAGTTTTCTTTTCCTGACCGCTGCATTGAGCGCACCCGCGGCGATAGTCACGAGGGCGGCGTCGCAGGACGAGCACCGGGACGAACATCACGATCAAAAGCGCGTATACGATCGCGCTCACAAGGATTATCACAATTGGGATGACCATGAGGATCGCTACTACCATCAATATTTCACTGAGAACCACAGAGAGTATCGCGACTACTCGAAGCTGAACCGCAAGGATCAGGACGCTTATTGGAATTGGCGTCACGAACATGGGGACGACCGGCATTAAATCCTTCCTGCCGGGAATACATGGTTGAAACGCGCGGGCAGCCCTGACAGGCTGCCCGTGGTGTTTATAGCGATGAGATCGCGCCACTCTAGAAGTTACGCTGGTTAGAACGGTGTTTGAGATTAGTATTCAAGAGTAGCAATTTTTTGTGATTCGCATGTTTAGCTGCCGACAGGTAATGTAGATGTAGCCTTGGAGGCAGAGATTCATTGAAGGGCGAGTTCCGCATTTTGTTTCTGTATGAGGTTGCCGAGGCTATACGCCTGGATTTACTGAGGCCGCTGCTCGAACCAGGCGGAGTGCAACCATCGATCGGTTTAACTCCTCCGATTCCGCACTATTTACACTTTGAGAGATCGCCGGTTGTGGAGGCCATCCATCCGATGGTGTTGAAGTCCGGTGAACACATAGAGGGAAAAACCAATTATTACGACTATGGAGTGGTCAGCATTGAGCTGGAGTTACCGTTCGAGTGCGACTGGAATGCTCTGGTTCAGCAGTCCAGTCAATGGATCGGCGCGCCGGAACTCGAAAGCCGAGCCACGGAATTACTCCGCACCGCTTTGAAACACGCCGCCCCCGCCCTGGTCAAACCCTACGATACCTGGCTCAAAGAGGACTATTACGTGATACAGCTCCGGGAAATAAAGGGAGCCGATGGCCGCAGCTTGGCCTCCGAAGAATTGCTGGCATCGCACGGGCCAGAGATCGCCCAATTGGTTCGTGGGGAATCGGCATTGTTGTCGGACGCCGAGCGGCAGGAAGTGTTGCAGTCGAGCATCTCCTACTCCCATACGGATTTGCTGGTGGTGGGCTGGGGCGGCGCGCTAGTCTACGGAAGTTCCGAAGTCGCGGCGACAACCATACAACTGCTGGAATACGCTAATACGCAGTTGCTGGAATTTCGTTATTACGACACGTTGCTCACCAGCCTGTTGGATGGCGTGTATCGTTCGCTGGAGCGCCAGGGCGGCTTGTTTACCGCGTGGCGACTCTCGCGTGAAGCGGCCCGGCTGAACACCATCCGCCTAGATGTTATGGAGTTGACGGAGAAGGTTGATAATGCGGTGAAGTTTTTGAGCGACATGTTTTATGCACGGCTATACAATTTGATTGCCGCCAAGGTTGGCGTGCCCGATTATCGCGGACTGGTGGATCAGAAACTGCGCACCGCCGGTGAGCTATACAGATTTATGGTGGATCAGTTCAATCAAACCCGCAGCTTCGTTCTGGAGCTGGCAGTGGTGATCATTCTAATTGTTGACCTCGCCTTTTTGTTTCGTGGCAAGTAGCGAGCTCCCGCTAACCCACAGAAAAGAAAGTGCCCTACAGGAAAGGCGCACCCAATATTAGGCCCGGCTGTATCCAAAGACGGGTTACTATTCGTCCATAAATAGGGACTATCTGCCCCCGTCCGACTAACGTGAGGTTGAGGAATCACTTTGCCTGCCGATCAAAATGAGCATCCAGCTATCGGGCCCGAACATCAGTTACCGCCGCCGACGGACGCGCCGCCGCCACGGCGAAGCGGAGCCGTGCGCGTCATCATGTGGATAGTGATCCTGCTGGTCTTCGGAATTGGCTTCTGGGTGGTACTGCATCACCAGGAACAAACAACGGCTAAAGCACCCAGAGGCGGAGGCGGGCCGGTTACGGTGACGACGGTAACGGCACAGAAGGGCGACATCGGCGTATACCTGGATGCTATAGGCACGGTCACGCCGGTCTACACCTCATCGATCACCAGCCAGGTGAACGGAATTGTTACCGACGTGCACTATAAAGAGGGGCAAATCGTGCGCAAAGGCGATCCCCTGATTGACATCGATTCCCGGCCATACCGGGCCACTTTGATGCAGGCGCAGGGCACGCTGGAGCGGGACCAAAATGTTCTGGGGATGGCCAAGATGGATCTGCAGAGGTACCACGAAGCGTGGGATCGCAGAGCCATACCAAAGCAACAGCTGGACGATCAGGAAAAAATCGTGCTGCAAAATCAGGGCACAGTGAGGCTTGATGAGGGTACGGTGCAGTTCGATCAGGTGCAGGTAAGCTATTGCCATATCGTGGCGCCCATCACCGGCAAAGTTGGTTTGCGGCTGGTGGATCCGGGAAACGTGGTGCAGTCGTCGGGAACCACGACGCTGGTAGTGATCACCCAAATGTCGCCCATTACCGTGATTTTCACTATTCCGGAAGACAGCCTTGGACCAGTGCAGGAGCGTTTGCGCAACAAGGCGGTGCTAACGGTGGATGCCTTCGATCGAGGTGGGCAACAGAAAATAGCGACCGGAAAGCTGCTAACGCTGGACAACCAGATCGACACGACGACCGGTACGGTGAAAGCGCGCGCTTCGTTTGAGAACAAAGACACCGCGCTCTTTCCAAACCAATTTGTAAATGTGCGGCTGCTGGTAAACACACTGCACGATGCCACCTTAATTCCAGGTTCGGCAATCCAACATAACGGGCAGACTGCGTTTGTTTATGTTCTGCAGGACAACACCGCACATATGCGCACGATTAAACCGGGAGTGACGGACGGCGGAACTACACAGGTGACGGGTGTGTCGCCCGGGGATGTGCTGGCAAACAGCAGCTTTGATAAGTTGCAGGACAACTCCAAAGTTGTCATCTCCGGTAATCCGGGTGCTCCCGGCAATGCTCCAGGCGGCTCGCCCACCCGGGGGAATGGCTCCGGCGGCAGAAATGGCGCTGCTCCAGGGAACGCTGCCACTGGGGGAAATCCTTCCACGAAAGGGAACACCAACAGACAGGGGAGCAAGCCTCATTGAGTCCGTCACGTCCGTTTATTTTGAGGCCGGTTGCGACGGCCCTGCTAATGGCCGCCATATTATTGGTGGGCATTGTGAGTTACACGCAGCTGCCGGTTTCGGCGTTGCCTGAAGTCGACTATCCCACTATTCAAGTACTCACTTTTTATCCCGGCGCGAGCCCCGATGTGGTGGCTACGACGGTTACTGCACCCTTAGAGCGCCAGTTTGGCCAGCTGCAGGGACTGAGTCAGATGACCTCCAGCAGCTCGGGCGGCACCTCCGTCGTCGTGTTGCAATTCACCCTCAGTCTGAATATTGATGTCGCGGAAGAAGAAGTGCAGTCGGCGATCAATGCGTCACAAAACTTTCTGCCCGCAAACCTTCCTTCGCCGCCGATTTACAGCAAAACAAATCCAGCGGACGCTCCGGTGCTGACCTTGGCGGCTACGTCGAGCAGCATTCCGCTTTCGCAAGTTGAAGATCTCGTAGATACCAGGCTGGCTCCCAAGATTTCGCAATTGAGCGGCGTTGGACTGGTCACCATCAGCGGTGGTCAGAAGCCCGCGGTGCGAATTCAAGCTAATCCGGCGGCGCTCTCTTCCTACGGAATTAATATGGAGGATTTGCGGACGGCGGTTACGCAGTCGAGTGTCAATGCCGCTAAAGGCAACTTTGACGGCGCGCGCCAGGACTACCAGATCGACGCCAACGACCAATTGGTGACCAGTAAGGATTACCGGAAGGTCGTGGTGGCGTACCGCAATGGAGCGCCGGTGATGCTGACCGACGTGGCCAACATTGTGGACGGCGTGGAGAACACCAATCAGGCTGCGTGGATGAACAAGACGCCGGCAGTCATCGTGAACGTACAACGGCAGCCCGGCGGAAACACCATCAGCGTGGTGAAGCGAATAAAAGCGCTCTTGCCCCAATTGGAAGCGAATCTCCCCAAAGGCATCGATATCACGATACTCACCGATCTGACTACGCCGATTCAGGCCTCGGTGTCAGACGTGGAGTTTGAATTGATGCTGACGATCGCGCTGGTCGTCCTGGTCATCTTTCTGTTTTTGCGGAACCTGTACGCGACGATCATTCCGAGTGTGGCGGTGCCGCTGTCGCTGGTGGGCACGTTTGCGGCAATGTACGCGCTGGGCTATAGCCTGGATAACTTGTCGCTGATGGCGCTGACGATTTCGACTGGATTCGTTGTGGATGACGCCATCGTCATGGTTGAAAACATTTCGCGATATATCGAGGCAGGCGAACCTCCCATGCAGGCGGCGCTAAAAGGGGCGGAGCAAATTGGCTTCACGATTTTATCTCTGACGGTTTCGCTGATCGCGGTGTTGATTCCGCTGCTTTTCATGGGAGATGTGGTCGGCCGGCTATTCCGGGAATTCGCCGTGACACTGGCAGTGACTATCGTGGTATCGGCGGTGGTTTCTTTGACGCTCACGCCGATGATGGCTTCACGCATCCTGAAGCACAATCCCAAGGAAAAACAGGGATGGTTTTATCGAAAGTCCGAACACATGTTCGAAAGCATGATCGCCTTTTACGGCCGCACCTTGAAGTTCGTTCTGGGGCACCAAGGTATTACGCTCTTGGTGGCGTTGGGAACCCTGTTACTCACGATCTTCCTTTATATCGTGATTCCCAAAGGATTTTTTCCGGTACAGGATACCGGAATTATTCAGGGAATTTCGCAGGCGCCGCCGACGATTGGGCCCAAAGCCATGGCGGAAAAGCAGCAGGAACTCGCCAACGTCATTCTTGCCGATCCCGCGGTCGAAAGCTTGTCGTCGTTCATCGGCGCGGATGGCACCAACATCACCACGAACAGTGGAAGGCTATCCATTAACTTGAAGCCGCTTAACCAGCGGGATCTAAACGCTTCGGATGTTATCCGCCGGCTGCAGACCAAGCTTGCTGATGTGCAAGGCATTCAGTTGTTCATGCAGCCGGTGCAAAATATTACCGTCGACGATCGCGTCAGCCGCACGCAATATCAATACACCTTAGAGGATCCTGATCCCAACGAACTGAATGACTGGACAAATCAATTCGTAACCAAGCTAAAAAATTTGAAGGAGTTGGAAGATGTGGCCACCGACCAGCAACCCGGCGGTCTCGCTGTGCAGTTGGTAATTGATCGAGCGACGGCTTCGCGGCTGGGAATCGCACCAACGACCATCGACAACACCCTGTACGACGCGTTTGGACAGCGGCAGATCAACACCATGTACACGCAGTTGAACCAGTATCACGTCATTCTGGAATCTGAGCCGCAGTTTCAACTCGATCCTGACAAATTAAACAAACTGTATATTCAGGCGAATGCCGCGGCGGGCACTACGGGAGCAGCGGCGAGTTCCACTGGAAACGGCTCCACGTCGGCCGGTTCGAATGCGTTGACTACCAGTCCTCTCTACAATCCAACGGCCAGCGCGTTGACTCCGCCGGTGAATGCGCTCACGTCCGGCACCACGAATAGCACATCAAACAGAGTCACCAACCAGGCGACGGTCACAAGCTCGACAAAAAGTAACGCTGTGCCACTGGGCGCATTTTCGCATTTTGAATTGCAGACCCAACAGCTCTCGATTAACCACCAAGGGCAGTTTCCGGCGATTACTGTTTCTTTTAATCTTGCGCCCAATGCTGCGCTGGGCGGGGCCATATCGGCGATCACGAAAGTTCAACAAGACATGCGCATGCCGGCCAGCTTGCAGGCTGATTTTCAAGGTACGGCAGCATCATTCCGTAATTCTCTTTCGAACATGCCATTGCTGATTCTTGCCGCTCTGGTGACGGTGTACATCGTGCTTGGAGTGTTGTACGAGAGTTTTATCCACCCTGTAACGATTCTTTCCACGCTGCCTTCCGCCGGGGTTGGCGCTTTTCTTGCGCTTATTATTTTTCACCAGGACCTTAGCGTGGTGGCCATCATCGGATTGGTGTTGCTGATCGGTATCGTCAAGAAGAATGGAATCATGATGGTTGATTTCGCGCTGGATGCGGAGCGCAACCACGGAAAAAATTCCACCGACGCCATTTACGAGGCGAGCCTGCTTCGCTTTCGGCCCATCATGATGACTACCATGGCGGCGCTACTTGGCGGTCTGCCGCTGGCGTTTGGGTCCGGCATTGGTTCGGAATTACGACGGCCGCTGGGTATCGCCATGGTGGGCGGCCTGCTCGTTAGCCAAGTGCTCACCCTTTACACCACACCAGTGATTTACATCTTTTTCGACCGCATCGCTCAGCGCTTTTCGCGGAAATCTCCGGCTTGGGGTCCGGGCGCCCAGCCACAAACCGCAGAGCATTCATGAACGTATCCGCTCCATTCATTTATCGGCCGGTGGCGACGACGCTACTCACGATCGCGATCGCCATTGCCGGCGCCATCGCTTTCAAAGTGCTGCCGGTTTCGCCGTTGCCGCAGGTGGACTTTCCAACTATCTCGGTCAACTCCAGTTTGCCGGGAGCCAGCGCGGAGATTATGGCCTCTTCCGTGGCCACTCCTCTGGAACGGCAGTTCGGTCACATCTCCGGCGTTACGGAGATGACTTCCACGAGCAGTTTGGGAACAACTTCCATAACCATTCAATTCGACCTAAGCCGCAATATTGACGGGGCAGCTCGGGACGTTGAGGCGGCCATCAATTCTGCGCGGACTTATCTGCCTGCAAACCTACCGACGAATCCGACTTATCGGAAAGTCAACCCCGCGGATGCGCCCATCATGATCGCCGGACTCACTTCTGATAAGTATGGTCCGGACAAGCTGTACGACGAGGCTTCCACGGTCATTCAACAGAAGCTTTCGCAAATCCAGGGTGTAGGTCAGGTGAACGTGGGTGGCGGGGCATTGCCTTCCGTGCGGGTGGAGGTCGACCCTACGAAGTTGGCGGGCTACGGGCTGACCATGACGGACTTGCAATCGGTGTTACGTTTGCAGAACTCCCATCTCGCCAAAGGGCAAATTACCGACGGCGCCACCAGCGCTGACATTCTCGCAAACGATCAGATATCCCACGCGGAAGACTACAAGCCGATCATCGTGGGCTACAAGAACGGAGGTGCAGTCAGGGTGTCTGATGTCGCGAATGTAATCGATTCGGTACAAAACGTGCGCGCCGCGGGTTATTTGAATGGCAAGCGGGCGGTAATGCTCATCATTTTTCGCCAGCCCGGGGCCAATATCATTGATACCGTTGACCGCATTCGCGCAGAGTTCCCTTCGATAGAAGCTTCGATTCCACAAGGAATCGAGACCACCATTGTTCTGGATCGCACGACTACGATTCGCGCATCGGTAAGCGATGTGGAGCGTACGCTGATGCTCTCCATCGCGCTGGTCATCGTAGTGGTCTTTATTTTTTTGCGGAATGGGCGCGCCACGCTGATTCCGGCTGTTGCTGTACCGGTTTCGTTGGTCGGAACCTTTTCCGTGATGTATCTCTGCGGCTACAGTCTCGACAATCTTTCATTGATGGCGCTGACTATTTCAACAGGCTTCGTGGTGGATGACGCCATTGTGGTGATGGAGAACATCACCCGTCATCTGGAAGCGGGCATGGAGCCCTTCGCCGCCGCGCTTAAAGGAGCACAGGAAATCGGATTTACGGTTTTATCCATCAGTATTTCGTTGATTGCCGTTTTCATTCCGCTATTGCTGATGGGCGGAATTGTAGGGCGTCTATTTCGCGAGTTTGCCATCACGCTTTCCACGGCCATTATCGTTTCGATGCTGATTTCGCTGAGCACCACGCCAATGATGTGCGCCTACCTTTTGCGCGACGAGCGCAAAAAGAAACACGGTCGGGTGTACATGGTTATGGAGAGATTTTTTGAGCACATGTTGTCGTGGTATCGCGGCAGCCTTCACTGGGTTCTGGACAATTCATTTCTTACCCTAACGGTTCTATTTCTGACCGTGGGATTGAACGTTGCGCTGGTCATGAAAATTCCCAAGGGCTTTTTTCCGCAGCAGGACACTGGAGCCATGGGCGGGGCGGTTCAGGGGCCGCAAGATTCTTCGTTTCCGGCCATGAACGATGCCATCCAAAAGATTGAAGCGGTGATCAAGAATGATCCGGCCGTTGACAACGTGATTGCCTTCACCGGAGGGGGCGGGGCTACCAACACCGGCAATCTCTTCGTTGCGCTTAAGCCGTTGAATCAAAGAAAGATTAGCGCACCGGAAGTTATCGGTCGCATCCGTCCGCAATTAAATCGTTTGCCGGTGGCTTCTGCTTTCCTGCAGCCGTCGCAGGATCTGCGCATAGGAGGACGAGGCAGCGCGGCGCTGTATCAATACACCATTCAATCCGACACGGTCTCCGATCTGGCTACCTGGGGGCCGAGAGTTTTTGCGGAAATGAAAAAGCTTCCGGGCTTGCAGGACGTTAACTCCGATCAGCAAAATGGAGGCCTGGATCTGCGCTTGAACTACGATCGCGTAACGGCTGCTAAGCTGGGACAAACGGCGCAATCTCTGGATGCCGGTATTTACAGCGCATTTGGACAATCCGAAGTTTCCGTCATCTATACGCAATTGAACCAATATTATGTGGTCCTGGAAGTCGCGCCGCAGTTTTCGCAGACTCCGGACGGTCTCAAGAATATTTACTTTCACCAAGCCGCGAATACAAATCCCACCGCGACCGGCGACGTGCCACTTCTTACCATGGCCATCGGCCAGGCTAATACCACGCCGCTGGCTCTAAATCACACTGGCCTGTTTCCATCCGTCACGGTGTCTTTCAATCTTGCGCCAGGTGTTTCGTTGAGCGACGCTACACTGGCGATTGACCAGATGAAGCAGCGCATCGGCGCGCCAAGTACGCTTCGTGGTTTTTATGCCGGCACGTTACAGGCTTACCAGCAATCGCTGAGCTCGGAACCCATCCTGGTTTTAACTGCGCTACTCGCGGTGTACATCGTGCTGGGCGTTTTGTATGAGAGCCTGGTTCATCCGCTCACCATTATTTCTACTCTGCCTTCGGCCAGCGTAGGCGCCATGCTCGCGCTCATGTTGTTCAAGCAGGATCTCAACGTAATTTCTATCATTGGCATCGTGTTGCTTATCGGCATCGTCAAGAAAAATGCCATCATGATGATCGATTTCGCGCTGCAGGAAGAACGCGAAGGCGGCAAGAGCACTGAAGATTCGATTTTCGAGGCATGTATGCTGCGCTTCCGTCCAATACTCATGACTACCATGGCAGCGCTCTTTGGAGCTTTGCCGTTGGCGTTTGGCACGGGCACAGGATCGGAGCTGCGGCGCCCACTGGGAATCACGATTGTGGGAGGACTGATCGTAAGTCAACTGCTCACGCTGTACACCAC
>DATHGV010000447.1:0-2536 GCA_035490135.1 Candidatus Methylomirabilota bacterium | reverse complement strand
TGGAGATAAAGGAGAAGGTGACGTTCCCGCTCGCGGTTCCGACTATTGCGCGGCGGAAGCTCGCCGCTGGAGTGATCGATCAGGTGATGAACATCGCCCGAGCCGAAGACGAGATAGCGCGGAAGAATTCGCTGGCTGGTTTGCAGCAGGGCCCGGCGCGCTCCGGTCAATTCCTCTTCAAGCTGATGTTCCAGTTGCGAACGTACTTGGCTGGCGGCCGTCGCGACCCGCGAGTATTCTTGGAGCTGTTGCGGAATTTTCTGCTCGGGAATTTTGTCGCGACGAATGGCGGTCCGCCACGCTGCGAACTCTTCAGAGCTAAGGCCGCTATCACGTCGAGTGACAAATTCCAGAGCTGTATTTTTGACCTGATGGAGTTCGTTTTCCCGCGCAAGTAGATGGCGCGCGGCGGCGAAAACGTTTGGCGTCGCCAGCTCCTCAAGAACATCAAATGGAACGCCGGCGAGCCGAATTAAAAACGGCGAAGCGATCCGGTAGGCAGACGACACGCTCGCAGCAAAACGAAACTGCCGCGGCCTGACAAGCGAAACTGCAGCTTACTTATCGTGCAGGGGCAGCCGCAGGGTGAAAGTGGTTCCGACTCCCAGGGTGCTGGCCACGTCGATCGATCCGTTGTGGTCGTCGATCACTTTTTTGGTAATGTAGAGTCCGAGGCCGGTGCCGTTTTTCCCCTGTTTGGTCGTGAAATAGGGTTCGAAGATTTTCCCAATTTCGTCTTCAGCAATTCCGTATCCGGTGTCTCGCACCTGCATATCAGCGTAAAGGTCCTTTTCCTGGCAATTCACAACCACCTTGCCATGCTTCTCAGTCGCAGCCTGGATGGCATTCACAAGGACATTCTGCAACGCACGCGTCAGCTGCGTCGGATCGCCGAGGACTATCAATTCTTCCTCGGCAATTTCGCAGTCCAGTTGGACACCGTTTTGCGAGGCCATGGCGGTGACGCTCCTGCTGACATCCTGGACGATGCTGGACATCGAGACTGGCTTCGGTTTGGATGCGCCGACCCGGCCATAGCTTTGCCACATCGTGAGAAGCTCACGGCAAAGGCGCACATTTTGTTCGATAATGTGCAATTCTCTAGGTGAGCTCGCGTTTCGATCGCCGTTAATCCCGTCACCGGATTGTTCCAACTTCTTGGCCAAAATTTGAACATAACCCCAGACGATGGTGAGTGGATTACTCAGATCGTGAACAAATTCAGCGGACGCTTGACCCAGAGACGCCAGTCGCTCTTTTTGCGCGAGCTCGTTGCGAAGTCGCTCGTTCAGTTCCTGCAGTTCGCGTCCGGTCACCTCGCTTTGCCGCTGCAAACGGGTCCGCTCGACGTTTCGCCCGATCACTTCGCGCATTTGCACGGCATCAAAAGGTTTATTGATGTAATCGTTAGCGCCGAGCCGGAGCGCTTCCTGGGCGGTCTCGAGGGCACCGAAGCCCGTGAACATTATTACGGAAAGATGCGGATCGATTTCGCGGATTTTGCGCAGGCCATCAATCCCGTTCATTCCGGGCATGCGAATGTCCATCACGATGGTATCGGGGCGCTTTTCTTGTAGGAGCTGCAAGCCGGTCTCGACGTTTTCCGCAGTGTGGACCTGATAGCTCGGCTTGAGCAGCATGCGCAGGCTTTCGCGTGGTCCGATTTCATCATCAATAATCAGGACCTTGGCGGGATCGGGCGATGCAGAAATGTGCACTATGAGCGGATTAGAGCTAGGGCCGTGCCGTGTTCCATGTGAAATTATCGGGCTAAAAGAGGTGCGGGGCTTGGCGGAGGGTGAAACAAAAATGAGCGGTGCGCAAGATCGATCTTGTGAATAAGTGAAAATTTGTGAATAAGTTCGGTGGGGCAGGGTGGATGGAAATATAATGACTGCATTTAGTGGGGACATTAGAATTTGGCTTTTTGATGGACGCCGGAGGCTCGCCCGTTTTCAACCGTAAGCTTGTTCAGAAATCACCTCAGGTAGAACGAGGGGATTTCTCCTCTGCGGAGTCGCATCATGGTTAAGCGAAACCGCGTCGTTATTACCGGGATGGGGGTGCTCGCACCGAACGGAATCGGGCTGGAAGCTTTCTGGGATTCTTTGCTCAACGGGCGTAGCGGCATTGGACCGATCACTCTTTTTGATGCCAGCATTTTGAAAAGCCAGATCGCCGGGGAAGTGAAGAATTTTAATCCATCTGAATATATCGAGCCAGAACTCAAGCCGAAGCGAATGGCACGTCACACGCAGTTCGCCTATGCCGCGACGATGATGGCACTCCAAGACGCGGGCTTGGAGATTAATGACGCAGATTTACCGAGCCCCACTCCGGTTGTCGTTGGAGTGAGCACCAGTGCGATGGACATTATCGAACGCTCGATTAGCGATTTCGACCGGCACGGTTTTCACGGTATGTCGCCGTCGGCGATTTCTGCATTGAAGCCGCAGGCAGCTGCCAATGTCATTGCAGATCGAATCGGCGTGCGTGCGCATGCGGCGACAGTGTCATCGGCCTGTCCATCTGGCTT
>DATHGV010000446.1:0-68351 GCA_035490135.1 Candidatus Methylomirabilota bacterium | reverse complement strand
CACATAACGCGGTGCAATAGAACGTCGGCGGTCCAGAAAGGTCGCTGGCAACAGCCCCGCGAAGAACAGAACGAGCCCGGCCCACAAAGCTGGCCGGACAAGATCCATAGGGGTTTGATTCTGATAAATCCATCTGCCAAGGTAGGCGTGCATCTCGGAGTTGTTACAATAAGTGCGATGGAATTCAAGGCGCATCGCGCCATACTTCAAGGTTTCCTTGGTGAGTGCGAAAGTGTTCACCCCGCCAGGTGCGCTCGGAACTGGTCCTTCCGCTGGCGGTCGATCCATCGCGGCATCAGTGCTCATGCGCGCGCTCGGCGATGAGCAGGCGGCTTGCAAACTCCGATCATAGTGAACCTGTCGGCCGCATTAATGCGAGACCGGTGCCTATCGGATTCTCTATCCGCAGAGCGTAAGTAGATTTGAGTCGTTGTGATGTCCGAGTGCCCAAGTTCCTGCCGGAGTGTTTCGATGTCTACGCCGTGATGGTGCCGTCGAGTGGCGTACAGAACCCGAAAGGCGTGGCATGGTTTCTTCGGCTTCCTTACTGTGTAGCCGGCCTCGTTCGCTTTATGGATCAAGTGGTTGATGATGCGATCCAGATGCTTGTCCATGGTGTGCGTCGCAGGTGAAGGGAAGATCAGCGCCTCGTCGGGCGCGTCGCCACGATACTTCCGGAGGCAAGCGAGCAACGTGTCGCTCACCGCAATGGTCCGCTCCTCGTAGTCCTTAGGCTTGAAACCGAACTTCGGCTTGAAGCGCACCGCGACGGTCTTCCACTTCCAATCAGTGTCCAGCCATTGTGCGGCCGCAACTTCACCGATGCGAAACCCTGTTCCAACCAGAAAGCGGATGAGAGCTTCCCCGATGCTGTCCGCTACCCGGAGCATGGCGGCGACTTCTTGGTCCGTGTAGGTCGCATATTTTTTGTTCTTGTTCCGTTTGTCCACATTGACCGGCCAATCCTTCTTTTGCACCCAATCCTCTCTCGCGACGTGCTTGCCGATGCCGCGGTCGTTCAGGAAAACCATCGTCTTTTGAGGAAATAGTTGAACACCGTCGATTCACCGATTGGAGCGCGGGTCTCTGCCGATGGGCGTGTCCGCAAGTCATGCAAAAAATCGAGCATGTCATCGCGACAAATTTCGTCGAAATAGGTTTTCCTACAGCTTGCGACAAACAGGTTAACGGCAGTGCGATAGCCAAGGTACGTCTTGCGCGATTTCTGCTTGCTGCGTTCGATGTATTCACGAGCGGCCTCGCGAACTGTCTTTCGAGGCGCGGCGTCGGCGAGCGTCGCTGGCGGATCGGCGTGTACTACAGTAGGGCGTTCAAGTGGTTGGCTGTAGTCCATGTTGATCAGCGCAGTGTGAGCTGCAGCGACATCCTTGCCAATGCGCACTGGCGTGCGTTTACCACCGTTGCTCGGACGGAGATAGTAGGTTGCTCCTTCGATTGGAATGGGACGATGATTCTTGGAAAACTGCACATTGACGAAAGGAAATTTCCCGTCACCTGCGTTGATGCGGGCGATCAGAGTGTAATGGGCCATATCCGTTTTCCTCGCAAAGCGTGAAAGATTCATGTTTGAATGCAAGAGGAAAATGCAGAGCTGGCAACAGTACCTGGTAACAGTTAGCGGTTTTCTGCGGTAAGTTCTTTGAATTCTTCAAATGGTGGAGCCGATGGGATTCGAACCCACGACCTCCTCGATGCCATCGAGGCGCGCTCCCAACTGCGCCACGGCCCCACCGGGTCGATTCAGCGATGTTAGCATTCGCGCGCTGGCCTCGTCCATCAGAGGCCGCCGATCAGTTGTCCCCTCCGCACGCAAAAAGCTTATGGAGTTTCACGAATTTTCGAAATTCATAAAAAGGCGTTAATTTGCGGGAAATTAGGGCCCGATGTGTCGGACAGCCTACCAAGAGTGTTTATCCTTGTGAATATGGTGAAGACCTTATAGAAAAGAACAACCGCTTTTTGTCACCGGCCGTCTGGACGAGTAGCATCGGGACGCGGCCATTTCAACTTTGAATAAGGAGAAAGAACTTCGTGAAGAAGAAGCGCGCCTCGCAACCCGCTCCGCGTAATAACGTGGCGGGCAAGCCCATACATAACGAAATTCTGATGGCTATGTCAACCCGCGAATTTAATCTTGTCCGGCCGCATCTTCAATTCGTAGAACTCGAGCAGCATCGCATTCTTCACGAGCCGTACCGAAAGTTAAAATTCATGTATTTCCCAAACCGCGGGCTCATCTCCCTGGTGGTAGTATTGAAAACCGGCCGGACCGTGGAAGCTGGCATCGTAGGCAAGGAAGGAGCCTCCGGCACGGCTCTATCCGGTGGCGTCAGCGGTAGCGCGCTGCGAGAAATAGTGCAAATTTCTGGCGAAGGCTTCAGGATCAAAAGCCAAGTGTTTCAAAAACTCTTGGTAGTCCTTCCCAATCTGCGCAAAGCGTTGAATCGTTACGTTGTACTGCTCGGGATGCAAGTTTCGCAAACCGCGGCTTGTAATCGCCTGCACGAAATTGAACAACGCCTGGCTCGTTGGCTACTGATGGCCGAAGATGGCGCTGCCACTTCCACGCTGAATATCACTCACGATTTCCTCGCGACCATGCTTGGCACCGATCGCCCCAGTGTCACCCTCGCTGCGGGCCTCCTGCAGAAAACCGGCCTCATAGAATATGGGCGCGGTGCGGTGAAAATTACCAACCGTCCGCAGCTGGAAGCCTTCGCCTGCGAGTGTTATTCCGTGATTCGTGATTACGCCAGAAAGTTTTGAGAACCAGTTCGCCGCAATGTCTTTGATCAACGATCAGCGCATGAATTAGAACAACAAGCAGGACAAAACAGCGGCGCTATTTAATGGGTTGAGCTGCGGCAGCCGATGCTTTCTGCTCATACGAATATTAACTCCATGCCTGACATGAGTCGGTTTCACTTGTTTGCGAAGCGTGCGCTCGTAGGACTTGTTTTGGGTCTGATGGTCACCTATGCGTGCGATTTCGTCTATTTTCGCGTTCGAATGATTCACCCACAACCCGCAAATCCACTGGAAACGTTTACGTCGCCTCGGCTTTATGCCATCGCGGTAAAAGGTGGAAAAGTCGACTACGAGCTTGACGAGCAAAATCCTCAGCAGACTTGGTCTTGTGCGCACTCATTGTTTCCACACGCAGGTTATTCCCCCTGCTGGTACATAAAGCCCAAAAGCCGTCAGCCTCTCCCAATGTAACCCCGCCCTGCGCCTACACACCCTGGGGCTGCGGAAGGGGAAGGTGGTTTGCGTGCGTTACTAGAATTCAATCCCGCGGCACAAAAAGAGCCAGCGTATAAGCACCCAGCATCGTGCCCACCGGGATGAACGGCACCGCCAGCAACCCCGCCACCACCGCTAGAATTCGGCTCGCTCCGCCTCCCGCAAGCAAACTAATCCCCGCCAAAACCCCAAAGATCCCGCTCGCGGCAGACAGCACGATCCATCCAGCATAAATCAAATGAAATGCGTCCATTAGTGGATACGGATTAGCGACTCGGTTGAGCAGCGCCCCGAACATCACCGTTGCGGTAGGAGTGAAACTCAGCATCCAGATGGCGGCGATAATTCGCAGAACGCCGTAAATTAACCAGAACAGACCCAACGTCCGTCCGCCCCTTAATGCAACGGCCGGCCCGGAAGTGTCAGGTGACACATGCCCTCCTCGTATCAAATCGTCGTGCTCTGCTTGTTTTCAGGCGCTAACTCTATATAAGGGGGAACACCAATACAAGGTTTCGAGATTTCAAACGGCGATGGATACGAAACGTATGAAATTTAAGTCGAAGGAAGTTGACCGAAGGAAAAGAGGAGAGACGTCCCAGCCCGGTTGCTTCGATTTCTCGAAGCGTTTCGTCTGTCCCCTTCTCCCTCGACTTGGCGGATGTCAATAACCGCACGCGCATAGTCGCAAAAATCAGGAAACAGCTCTATCAGGGAAATCCTGTAAATCTGATTAGAATTTACTTCAAATTACGCCAAACTCACGGCGCGTGCCGGATCCACCACAAAACCTTGCCCATAATTCGCCAGCTGCGATTCTTTCCGAGTTTCACGGCCTCGTAGTCGCGGTTTTCGGATTCCAGAAGTTGGACGCCGTTTACTAGCAAGAATCTTGATAGCGTCAGCCCGCTTTCGCGCTGCCAGGTCACCACAATCTTGCCGCTCAATTCACTCGGGTTGGTCGCCGAACGGTCCACCGCGACGATGTCATCGTCGTTTATCAGTGGGCTCATGGATGCTCCGCGAACTCGCAAACAGGTCGTATCTGCAGGGTGCGGGCACCATACCGCAGGAGCGGCGATCATTTCATGAGCGGGGATGTCATCCAGGTTCAGGAAGGGGTCGCCTTTGCCTCCGTGCGTGGCTGCGTGGGCGGCCAGCACCGGAATTGCTACCAGTCTGGCCTTGGGTACGACTGGGTTTTTCTTTTTATGGCTTCCCGCCACTACGATTTCAAAATCCGGAAAAGCCGCCTTCCGCATCATTCCATGGCCTTCCGGCAGCATCTTGGAAAGATCCGAAGTTTTGAAGCCGGCTCGTTCCCAGAACCATGACGATTCAGGTTCGCCGATCAGGTTTCCGATCTGGATGTACGCTTGCGCCGGCGGCTCATGCGTGCCACGCTCCCATCTTGACAAAGCCATCGCGGAATAATGGAGCCGCGAGGCAAACGCCGACTGCGTCAGTCCCATGCGCCGCCGCAAACTTAAAATTTTGCGCGCCCATTCCGGATTTGAAGTTCTGCGGGTTTTCATTCAGGCTACGATTCTAGTGCCGGAGACTACCATTTATGTTAGTCTTACTCTGCACTGCGTTTGCTCTCCGTCCCGAAAGGCTCGTCATGAATGGTGACAAAGTGGATAGTAACATGAATTCTATCCCTGCCGTCTCACTTTTTCGCGGCATATATAACCGCGTGGCGAAGCGTCTGGGAGTGGATCCCTCTTACGTAAGCCGCGTCGCCCGGGGCGAGCGAAAGTCCGCTGTGGTGGAAAAAGCTCTAGCTGAAGAAGTTCGCCTAATTCGAGACCACCTAAACAATCACAACAACAATCACAACAACAATCACAACAACAATCACAATGACAATCAGGCCCCGGCCGACCAAAAAAAGAAATCCAAAATAAAATCCCGCCCTGGCGAGCCTCTAGAGGCTTAGCTCCGGCTTCCTAGCTAAACTCTAGCTCTAAAGGCTATCCCTCGCAATGATTTGTGGGAGGCGTTAACGGCCCCATCAAGACTAATGTAAGGTTCGGTTTCCTCTGCGGGCTACGGAATCAATCGCGCGGGATCATCTTTTGCTTCGTCGATCCAGGACTTCAGCACTTCCACATTTTTCGGATCCGGGTCCAGAAATACTAATCCCACGCCCAAATTTGAATGTGCGTAAACAACCCGCACCTTGCTTTCGAACACGGTTTTGCCCACCGAAATCTTTACCAGCGCGATGGTGTCCTCCGGGAACGGGTTCAGCATATCCAGATAACAGCCCTGCACGCTGAGTTCGCTAACCCGCGAGGCGATGTGCATCTTGGTAGCCGGTTCGAACACTTCGGCGCTAGCGATGAATGCGTACCGTGGATTTCGCCGGCGTTGCTCTTCGCTCATCCTTATCCCCCAAGGAACAGAAGTAATGCTATATCTCGCGTTCCCCTTCAAGTACCACACGCGTCTGCGATTTCTCTTTAATGTTGTAACGCCCCGGATACCCGTCACATACACTACCGCCGTATATGACAATGATGGCACAGAAAAAGCGCAATGCCAGTCGTCACCGTGTTGCGTTCCCAATAACGAACTACGTGGTACACCAAGCCGCGGAAACCGCCTTGCATTTCTAGGTAGTATAGCTGCCTTCGTCCAACGGTTCTGACAGCTCATCAGGGTTGGTGGCCGAAGCGATATTGGTGTCTATCTCGATCGATTCGCCTCACGGTGCCTTTCCGTCCTTCCTTACTAGGACGACCATCCAACAGGTCATCAAGAGCATCCCACCTTTCAGGTACTAGACCGGACCGCATATTGCGCTGAGCGAAACAAGATGCCAGAATCTGTCTCGCCGTTGATATATACGGGAAACAAGTCAGCGCCTCGCGGTGTCTAAGTAACGTAGCGTCATTACCGGTGCGGATACATCGAGTACCCACCATCGATGGAAGGCTGCAACGCTCGATCAGCCCGCGAGTTTCATTTCGGACCAGGGCTAGGGAAGGCCAGAGTGTCTGATTGGGCCAGTGCGCTCCCTTGGGGGCGCGACGAATCCGAACTCCTCACCGAGCTACAAGCCGGTTCTGAAACCGCGTTCGACTGGCTCGTTACCCATTACCACGCCCCTGTCTACAATCTGATTCTCGGTATGGTCGGAGATGCTTCTGATGCTGCCGATGGCACCCAGGAAGTTTTTCTAAAAGCCTTTCGTGGTATACGTGGTTTCCGCCACGGCAGTTCTTTGAAGACCTGGCTGTACCGCATCGCCATACGCGAAGCGCTCAACCATAAGCGCTGGTTTAAACGCCATCTTCAAAAAACCGTGTCCATCGATGCTGAATTGGAAGAAGGCCGCGAGCATCTTGAAATCGAAGATCTTTGCGCCACGCCCTTCGAACAATTGGCCGCCCGGGAAATGCAACTCGTCGTACAACGCGCCTTACTCAGTGTTCCTCACGTTTTTCGCGTCGCCGTTATACTGCGTGACCTGGAAGGTTTTAGTTACGAGGAGGTCGCTGAGATTTTGGAGTGCAGCATCGGAACGGTGAAATCGCGCATTTTGCGAGGGCGGCGCGCCCTCAAAGAAATTCTACAGCCCCTTTTGTCGGACCAGGAATCCCACGCGGCGACTGAGCATGGAACTCCTCACTCAACTCCGGAAAAATCTTCCCACTCCCCAAAAAGGGCGCAGCATTCTCCCTTTAAAGACGCCTACGCAGTGGCATGGCCTGTCGCCCGCGTTGCTCCTGTCAACGGTGTGTCCTTGGACAACAACCTGACAGGTGAGGTGTCCGATGAACTGTAATTCAGTACGCACCAGGTTGGCCGGTTACCTTGACGACGGGCTCACTGGTTCTAACCGCATGCAGGAGCGCACGAGCGTCCGCGAGCATCTGGAATTTTGCCCCGATTGCCGTGAGGACCTTCAGCGTTTTCGCAAGTTGGGCGTGATGCTATCGACGGTCACCAAGCACGTGCCCCCGCCAGACCTCTCGGTGCGTATCAAGGTGGCTGCAGCACAAGCTCAGGCTTCTCGAGGCTGGCGTGCCCGCGCGCGCCAAATTGGTAACCGCGCCGAGATACTGCTCGACAATGTTTTTCGTCCGCTCACGTTGCCGGCCACCGGCGGATTCGTGTCTGCCATCCTGGTTTTCGTCTTGGTTTTTCAGATCCTGGCCCCGGGCATCACCGTGCGTGCGGTAGAAAATGACGTGCCCATTAACTTGATGCGCCCGGCGGAACTGGTTTCGCTCTCGGAATATCCGCCTTCCTGGGCGCCCGAACATGATCTGGAATTGGCCTTGCCGCACGGCCTATTGGTTGACGTCACTGTCGACGCGCAAGGTGGAATGACTGGCTACCAGATTCTGTCGGGACCACACAGCACGGATATGCGCCACCAACTCGACCAGTTGCTGATGTTCTCTCGCTTTAGTCCCATGCTTAGCTTTGGACGTCCGACCGCGGGCGGCCACGTGATTTTAAGCTTCAGTGCCGTGCACGTTCGCGGATAGTCACTCACGACCGCCCTTCGACCCGCAATAACCAGAAAATCCTCAGTCTTATCGTACCTGGCCGTCGTTCCTTCTAGCACTGCTCACGCGGTCAGCTTACGACTCGTTCGCACCTGACCCTCTCACTTTCTCGCACGCCATGCTCCCACAGGTTCAATGGATCAGGAGGGCCCATGCCCCTCACTGTCTCGTTTTCTGTACCCGTATCCACGCGCACAACTTTCCGCGTGGTGTTTCGAATCATCGCGCTGGCTGTCATGGCGGTGCTCATTAATTCTTATTCCGTTTACCCACAAACCGAAGTGTCTACCGCCGAACGCGCCCTGTTTGAGGCTCTTAACCGTGAGCGCGCCGCCAAAGGCTTGCCGGCTCTCCACTGGGACGCCGCACTCGCTGCCGCTGCACGCGAACACGCTTCTCGCATGGCGCAACGCAATGTCTTGTCGCATCAACTTCCAGGTGAACCACAGGTTCAAGTCCGCGCCTCTCAGGCAGGTGCGCGCTTCACCACCATCGCCGAAAATATCGCTGTCGCTCCGAACTCCGCAACCATTCATTCCGCTTGGATGCGATCACCACATCATCGCGAAAATATTCTTGATCCGGAACTCAACGGGGTAGGCATCGGTGTCGTGAGAGGCAGTGATGGGCTGTTCGCCGTGCAGGACTTTTCTCAAGTGGTGGCCAATCTAAATTTCAAACAACAGGAACAGCAAGTCATCGCCAATCTGAATATCCACGGCATGCAGGCAACACGGGCCACCAATGAAGCCCGCAAGACCTGTGAAATGGACCGCGGCTACGCAGGTACTCGTCCGCTATCTGTCACCCGCTTCGAAACTGCTGATTTGTCGAAGTTGCCCTTCGATTTGGAACGGAAAATTCGCTCCGGGCGTTATCATTCCGCGTCCGTAGGCGCTTGTGAGGGCGGCAGCTCCGCCGGCTTCACGCACTTCAAACTTGTCGTCGAACTTTTCTGATTTAACTACTAGTTTGTCAGATCCAGGGATTTCAACGCCGCAAAGCATTCCGCGTCTAGCGCGTGCGGGACATCTGAAGCCATGATCTTAAATATTTCAGCCTTCGTTAAAGCACCACGGTAAGGTCGTTTCGAAGACAGCGCATCGTAAACGTCCGCCACTGCAATAGCTCGCGCGCCGGGAGAAATCTGCGAGGCGCGTAGGTTACGGAAATATCCTGACCCATCTAGCCGTTCGTGATGCGAGCTGGCCAGGAAAGCCAGGTCCTGGAAGCCGCGTATACGCTCCAGTATCCGTTGCGTGTAATAAGGATGCAGCCGCACCGTTTCCCATTCCGCGGCAGTCAATTTTCCTGGTTTGTCCAGAATATTGTTAGGAACGCTGAGTTTGCCGATGTCGTGCAGCAGAGCGGCGCGCCGCACCAGGGTCACCTGATCTTCGGGCAGCGCCAGTCGTTGGCAAATCGCCACCGCAATGCTGGTTACTCCCCGTGAATGCGAATGCGTGTAGGGCGATTTGATGTCGATAACGTTCGCGAAGGCTTCGCACACATTGTCTAGCTTGGACTCATCGGCATAGGGCGAAACACTGATCGGCTCCATCTCCATTACTGCCTCGCGCACGCAATCCTGTTCGATAAGCTTCCACAGCTCGGTATCTTTTTCTAGCTCACCCGCGGCCCGCACCAGTTCCGGGTCAAACCATGTTCCGCTTCTATCGCGAAGCACCTGGAAACCGTCGGAAACTCCGTTTAACGTGACGAACACCTCGAGCGTTTGGCACAAATTCATGATCCGCGAGAAAAGAGGAATGTCCTGCGCCTTGCGCCCGGAGGGGAAGCCTTTTCCATTCCAGTGTTCATCGAGGCTGTAAATCCCCGTGGTGATCGATTCGGAGAATCCAATCTTCTTTGCGATTTGCGCGCCACGATCGCAGCGCATGTTGATCAGTTCCCGCGCTTGCGCGTCCCGGTTGGTGGCCACGCTGGCAATCGCGAACACGCGCTCCAGCCGCGACCGTCCGGGCATCACGTTGCGTAGTAAATATTCCAGTCCCTCGAAACTCACCTTCGTCCAGTCGGTGGATTTGACCTCCTGCTTGGCCTTGCGTTCGTCTCCTCCCAGAATTTCGTACATGCGTGCCGCGTTGCTGCTACATCCTGCATCCTTCAGCAGCGTTGCATAGTAAAGGTCGGACTTTTGTTGCACAGAAAGATTCAGAATGTCCGCCACGCGCATGCTTAACAGGCAGCATCTGACCGCGTGGCCCATTGGCTGCCCTTCCGTTAAATCCAGTGCGTAGGAGAGCGCGGAGATCAAATCCGACATACGCAGTTGCGTCGCGGAAGATACTGGGGCGAGCCTCTCGGTGATCAGCATATGCGGGAACTACCAGTATAGGGCGACCGGTCAGTGGGACTTTCGCGCTTGACGCACCACGGTGCGCTGAGAGGAAACATCTTTCGCCCGGCCAGCAGTAGGCACTGAGCGGGAGAATCGGCGGCCAGCAAGAAATCGTTGTTTTTGAATGGCAGACGAAATACACTGGCGCCACGCCATGAGCCGCTATTATTGGTTTCGATTTAATAAGCCACCCAACTAGGAGCGAGGGGCGTTTTCTCTAGCAGGCACTGAAAAGGAGATTTGGCCCACTCGCAAGAGTGGGCTTTTTATTTGTACGCCGCGCATGTTTGGCAGCTTGCCGGTGAAAGTCCCGTCCTAACCTGCTAAGGACCGAAAGGAAATCCCGATGATTATCTCCATGAGACTGCATTCCACTCCCGAAGAAATCGCCGAAGTCCGCAAACAAGTGGAGCATTTCGGATACAAAGTGCACTCCATCGAGGGCGAGGAACGCGTCGTGATCGGTGTCGTTGGCATTGGCGACGTTACCGCATGCCTCGAATCCGTGGAAGCCATGCCCCAGGTCGAAAAAGTGGTGCCCATTTCGGCCCCTTACAAATTTGTTAGCAAGGAATTTCGCACCGGCAAAACGCGCATAAAAATTAATGGCTTCGAAATTGGCGGCGATGATTTCCTCGTTGCGGCTGGGCCTTGTTCCGTGGAGTCCGAAAAACAAATCATGCAGGCAGCCGAGGGTGTCGCTAAGGCCGGCGCCAAAATGCTGCGCGGGGGAGCCTTCAAGCCGCGAACATCCCCCTATGACTTTCAAGGCATGGAAGAAGAAGGTCTGAAGCTTTTACAGAAAGCCAGCAAGGAAACCGGGCTGGCCATCATCACGGAAGTGATGAGCGATCGCGATGTCGATCTGATTGCTCAGTACGCTGACGTGATGCAGGTAGGCGCGCGCAACATGCAAAATTTTATTCTACTGAAGGCCCTCGGCAAGTGCCGGCACCCGGTGCTCCTGAAGCGCGGCCTGAGCAGCACCATAAAGGAACTCTTGATGTCCGCCGAATACATCGTCGCCCACGGCAATTCCGATGTAATTCTATGCGAACGCGGTATCCGCACTTTTGAGACCGCCACGCGCAACACCTGCGACATTGCTGCCATCCCGGTATTGAACGAGCTAACCCATTTGCCGGTGATCCTCGATCCCAGTCACGCAACCGGAAAACGCAGCCTGGTACCCTCGTTATCCCGCGCGGCAGTAGCGATCGGCGCCGACGGTTTGATTGTGGAGGTTCATCCCGCTCCAGAAAAGGCCATCAGCGACGGCGCACAATCATTGGACCTGGTTCAGTTTCGAAAAATGATGCAGGACCTGCGTCCCTACGTGGATTTATGGCAAGCTGCGAGAAAAATGCAACAGAGCTCAACCGTGGCTGTCGCCTAAAAAATCTGAGTTCGGGGCGATTCTGGTTTGAAGCTGTTTGAAATGTTCAGCGTTCCAAGTGCAGCACGCGCATCAGCGTGGCTTGCAGCTTCTGGCACTCCAACTGCCGTTCGTGCTCATCTTTGCTGCGGTCGTTCAGCGCTTCCTTCAAGAGTATCAAGTTTCGCCGGAACTCCAACTGCGCCAGAACCAGGCGGCTCAACGCCCTCAGCGCTTCCTTCTCGTCAGGAGCAAGTTCGCGCGGCTTTTGATCGATCACGCATAAAGTTCCGAGCGCGAAGCCATCCTCAGTAATCAAAGGCGCTCCGGCATAGAAGCGGATGTGTGGCTCAGCCGCTACCAAAGGATTATCTCGAAATCGTTCATCCGCTAGCGCATCCGGCACGACAAAAACATCCTTTTGCAAAATAGCGGTCGAGCAAAGCGCGACTTCACGCGAAGTTTCCGCGACTGAAAGTCCTACACGCGATTTGAACCACTGGCGCTCTCCGTCGATCAACGAGATTAGTGCAATTGGGGTTTTGCAAACGAAAGACGCCAGCAGTGTGAGATCGTCGAACGCTAATTCCGGATCGGTATCCAGGATGGCATATTTCTCAAGCGCGGCAACGCGGCTCTCTTCGTTTTTAGGTTTGGCCAATTCCATGTTACCTCCACAACTATCGCGAATTGATCCCGGTTAATATGGTGGCGGCAGACTTAACTCTATTGCCGTTGTATAGGCGACCGCAAGCCTGTGCTTGCGCGGGGGATAATTCTTCTCCATTTCTCACGAAGGCCCTCCAGTTTTTTCATTGAGTCAGACGCCGGCCGGCACACCTTGGTTGCGTAGGGGATTTCGATAATCAATCGGCGGAGGCCTGTTTAATGATAGGCTCTGCACTTTTACGGAGGAAACTTGATGCGTAGATGTTTTCACGTGATGAACGCTGTTGCAGTTATTGCGCTGGGGCCCATTTTTTCTACCGCCTATGCGCAGGAAAAGGCAGCGCCGCCGGTAAAAAAGATTGCCGTGCGCGCTGGGCACTTGATTGATGGCCGCAGCGACAAAGTTACTGACAACGCGCTCATCTTGATCGAAGGCGATACCATCACGTCAGTCTCATCGGGCGGACCGCCGCCCACCGGCGTCGAAGTGCTCGATCTTTCGCAATACACGGTGCTGCCTGGATTCATGGACACGCACACCCATGTGATCTTGAACGGCGATATAACGGCAGAAGATTACGATATGCAGTTATTGAAGCAATCCATTCCGTATCGCGCGATTTTAGGCGCACGCAATGCACGCATAGCTCTGGAGCACGGATTCACTACACTTCGGGATCTGGAAACAGAAGGAGCGATGTATGCCGACGTGGATGTGAAGACCGCCATCGCCAATGGCGAAGTGCCCGGGCCGCGCATGCAAGTGGCCACCCGCGCGATGACTCCCACCGGCATGTATCCACTATTAGGATATTCGTGGGAACTGAAGGTGCCCACCGGCGTGCAATACGTCGACGGTGTTGATGGCGCGCGCAAAGCCGTCCGCGAGCAGGTGATGTATGGCGCCGATTGGATCAAATATTATTCGGATCGCAAATATCATTTTGAAGCTGACGGTGTGCTGCACAGCATGGTGAATTTCACTGACGAAGAGGCAAAAGCCATCGTGGACGAATCGCACCGGCTGGGTAAACGAGTTGCAGCCCACGCCATCGGCTCGGACGGAATTGCAGCGGCGTTGCGCGCCGGCGTCGATACCATCGAGCATGGTGACGGACTTACCGATGCGTTGATCGATGAAATAGCCAGGAAAGGCGTTTATTGGGTTCCGACGATAACGGTCGGCGCTTACGTGGCGCCCGGACGGGGCGGAAACTGGACCAGGATGGTGGACCTGGAGCGCGTCGCCTTTCAGAAGGCGTTGAAGAAAAACGTGAAGATTGTTTTTGGCACCGATGCCGGCGGGTTCGATTGGAAAGAATTAAATCAAGCCAAGGAGTTTGAATATTACGTGCAGTACGGGATGACTCCCATGCAGGCCATTCGCTCGGCAACTTCAATGGCCGGTGAACTATTGGGCTGGAAGGATAAAGTGGGAACAATTGAGCCCGGAAAATGGGCAGATATTGTTGCCGTAAGCGGTGATCCGTTGAAGGATATTTCAGAATTGTCCCATGTGAAATTTGTGATGAAGGGCGGAGTGGTATACAAGAGCGAG
The DNA here is from genome assembly GCA_035490135.1 of Candidatus Methylomirabilota bacterium. Classification (GTDB taxonomy): domain Bacteria; phylum Acidobacteriota; class Terriglobia; order Acidiferrales; family UBA7541; genus Acidiferrum. The sequence continues at coordinate 54,600 of DATHGV010000446.1, read as the reverse complement.
CTGCACTAATTGTCGCCGGCGTACCACCTCAGGGCCGCCAAGGTCTGCGGAACTAAAAGAACGCCGCGCCGCCGTCGACGTTCATCGATTGGCCCGTCATCGCGCTGGAGGCGTTGGAGCACAGGAACAGCGCGGCTTGCGCGATTTCGTCAGCGGTTTGCCCGCGGCCTTGCAAAATGGATTGCAGGAAACCGGCAAGTTGCTCTTCTGAGCTGACACCAATCTTTTTTGCTAGTGTGGCGCCCAGCTCCTGGGACATGACCGTCTCCGTTACCGGACCGGGACAAATGGCATTCACGCGAACACCTTTGCGCGCGGCTTCCGCCGCGGTTACGCGCGTCAATCCCAGCATGCCGGCTTTCGCGGCCGCATAGGCAGAACCCCACGAAAAAGCCGACTTGGCCGACAAACTGGAAATGTTGAGAATGACGCCGTGCTCATGCTCGTACATTTCTGGCAATACCAGTTGCGTGAGCAGAAAAGCGGCGCGCAGATGCACCGCAACCACCTCATCGAAATCGGCCAGTGGATATTCTTCGACGGGAACAACCGGCCCGTAATGACCTGCATTATTCACGAGAATAGTTACCGGACCAAATTTTTCGCGCGCCCCGTTAACGATTTGGCGGCAATCGTCTTCGCGGGTTACATCCGCAGTTGCAAATGCGGCCTGGCCGCCGCCATCTGAAATCTCCGCCGCAGTAGAAACAAGTTGAGCATGCGAGCGCGCGCACAGAAAAACCGACGCACCCTCTTTCGCGAAGAGCAGCGCAATGGCGCGGCCGATACCGCGACCTGACCCGGTGATCAATGCAGATTGTCCCTGGAGAATCATAGGGAAGGAGAATAGAAGTACCGGGGAAACCATGCAAGTGCGACTGGCGCCTTAGGGCTTGAGCTAGTCCCAATTTTTCAGGCCAAGCCAATCGGTTTGAAGATTCTTCTTGCGATGGCGGCAAAGCAAAATGGGTTTTCGTTCGTAGGGCATGGCGTAAGGATTGTCGAGAGTAGCTGCTACGCTGACACTCTCATAATAATCGCGCGCATCTTCCGGTTTACTTCCAATGCGGATGACGATGTCGCCGGTGTAATTGCGCGGTCCCCATAGAAAATAATTCTGGTGCGTACAAATCGCTTTCGGCAAGCCGTAACGGCTGCCAAAAAAATCCACGGCGCCGGCTTCTCCGTAATTGTTGGCAAAAATCGCCGTCCTGGTTTGTTCCTGAGGCGAAAGCGAATGATAGACGGTGGCCAGGCGAGCAACCATGTCTTCCCAGCCAAACTCATCGGAGTAATGCTGGGGAAGGACGGCTTCGTCCTGGTTATGTTCGGACTTCGGCACGCCGAACGGCAGGTGCGCCTGGTAGCGAATATAAGCGTCGATAGGCAAAACGGGAAGCACCACCGGCAAAAGTAAGGCTACCCCGATGAACAACCAGGCAAACAGCGCCATCCTGAATGTCATCTGCATGCGAGGACTTGTGTTAAGAGGTTTCTTCAATAAAAAGTTTTCTGTCGCTACGGCGCCGGCAGCCAAAACCAATGGATATACCGGTGCGGAATAATAATTCTTTCCGTGTGCCAGCAAAAAGGATCCTAAGGTGAAAATAAACGCCCAACCAAAAGGCGCGAAACTTTCTTCCTTCCTCTAAAAAATAAAAGTACAACCCAGCCAGCCAGAACGGCATGGTCGCTGGCGTCATCGTCAAAATTTGCTGCCATAGAAAGGCACCCGGCGACAAAACTACATCGCGGCCGGACGCGCGAATGTTGCGCATCAACTCCAGAAACGGCCAATGATGGTGAATATTCCAAAGCAGGTTGGGGAGAAAGAACAGTAAAGCTGTGAACCCGCCCGCGAAAATCCACGGAGTAAAGAGGAATCTGCGCTGCGGAGTTAGCAGCAGGCCTGCAAGCAGAAAAAACGGGTACGCGGCGATGGAGTATTTATTTTCAAGGCCCAGCCCGGCGATGGCGCCGAAGACGACCCACCATTTGGGATTATTGGCATGGATCATTCGTGCAACGGCAAACGCGCAGCCAGTCCAGAAAAGAGGCTCAAAGGCATTCATCGCAAACTGGTGGTCGTTGACATACCAAACCGCGGGCGTAGCAGCCAGTGCCGCTGCCAGCGCGGTGCCAAACTGGTTCGCGCCAAGCTCGCGCGCCAAGGCTGCCGTCAGAACGATGCGTGCTGCGCCCGCCAACGCGGGCCACCACAGCAGGGCAGGGAGCGAAACGCCTAAAGTATGGCGAGCCACCCACGCGATGAACACGATCAGGGGCGGCTGGTCCACGTATCCCCAGTCCAGATGTTCTGAGCAAGCCAGGTAATAAAGCGCGTCACGGAAATATCCATAACGCGTCGCCGTTGCCATGTGGGCAAGAAAATAAATACCCGCGATAATTGTCGGCACCAAAAGGGGGAAGCGCGAACTTTCTGTGCTACTAGTCGCCGGGGCCTCAGGCATGGAAATAAACAATATCAGAGCAAGCGATACTTACGTGCTGTCTCAAAATAAAAAGCTGGATGGTTCAATCGCCATCCAGCTTTTTCAGAATTGGTTAACGTAGCCCGTTAATTTTTGCCGTGCTTTAAAGAGCTCAATAAGCTATGCACCGCACTCTGAATATGGCTGGTCGAAAATGCTTCGTTATTCATTTCCTTCCGCCCCACGGCGCGGAAGGCCACTTTATTAGAGCTCTGTTGCACGAAGTCAAACACGATGGTGCCTTCGCGGTAGTTAGGATTGCGGTAGCCGTATGGCCCGCCCCAATAGCCCCAGGTAGACGATGCCCAGCAGCCAAACGGGCCACACACAAACCCTGGATAACCCCCGGGATATCCGCCCTCGCGGTAGCCGCCTCCTTCAGCCGCGGTGTGGCGCCGAATGGCAAAGTGGTAGTCCGCAAGAAACTGCGCAGCCGCGGGATCAGCAACTTGCTTGAAACCCTTGGAGCGCATTTCCTGCTCTATATCCGTGCGGATCGCCAACCGTAGAGTTTCGTTATCTGACCGGGGATCGCGCGAGATGGTCTCAGAACGTCCGTCATCAGAAATAACGTCACGCGAGATAACGTCGGCAGAGGTTGCGTCTTTATCTTTTTTCTCTGCCGTCTCCGGTCGCCAGGCCCAGGTAGCATGTTTCGTGATGATCACACTGTGATCGCGCACCACATCGACATGCTCGTCGCAGCCCGCAAAAACTAGACCGGAGGCGACCAAAGCCCCCAGCAACAGCCGCGAAGTTCTCGTCTCAATCAAGGTCGGATGCCACATTTCAGAATCCTCCAATGTCCAAACTAATCCATGGGCGTTTAACCCTATAGAGGCGCAATAGTTGCGGTAAGTTGCGGGCGGAATGGCCGAATCGTGCCCAATCGGGTATCGGGAGCAAAATCGCAGATCAGGTAATCTTGGAAACCGATGCAGGAGGAAGGATGGGTGAGGTATGATAGAGTCTTCGAATTCTTGAGTTAGGATGGCGATGGATACTGCGACCAACGGAAAAGTACTACTGAGGGTTAGACCCAGAGGGTTTTGCGCGGGCGTGGTGCGCGCCGTGGACATTGTGGAGCTGGCGCTGGAAGCTTATGGCGCGCCGGTATACGTGCACCATGAAATTGTCCATAACACCTACGTAGTAGAGCAGTTGCGGCGGCGTGGCGCGATTTTTGTCGAATCCATCGATGATGTGCCCCATGGCGCCGTCCTGGTCTTCAGCGCCCACGGAGTGCCACCTACGGTGCGCGAAGAAGCCAAAGCCAGATCGCTTAAGGTAATCGACGCCACTTGTCCGCTGGTTACCAAAGTTCACCTTGAGGCGCTGAAGTTTGCGCGCGAGAAGCGCACTATCATTTTGATTGGCCACCGCGACCACCAGGAAATCGTCGGCACCTCGGGCGAAGCTCCAGATCGCACCATTGTGGTGGATTCGGTGGCCGCCGTCGATCAGTTGCAGGTCGAGGAACCGGATAAGCTGTCCTTTCTAACCCAGACGACCTTGAGCCTGTATGACACCCAGGAAATTGTGGCCCGTCTGCGCCAAAAGTTCCCGGCCATTAAAGGACCGGCCAGCGATGACATCTGCTATGCCACGCAAAATCGGCAGGAAGCCGTGGAGCAGGTCGCCAAAGATGTGGACCTGATTTTGGTGGTCGGCTCACCAAACAGTTCCAACTCGAACCGCCTGGTGGAAGTCGCCCAACGTAGCGGGGTCCGGGCACAATTGATCGATTCCGCCGCCGATATTGATGTGAGTTGGTTAGAGGGCGTCGCGCGTGTGGGACTCACCGCGGGAGCGTCCGCGCCGGAAGTGTTGGTGGAACAGGTAAGCCAGAGGCTAGCGGAGTTTGGATTTACCGATCAGCGCGACCTGGATTTGATTCGCGAAGATGTGCGCTTCACGTTGCCGCCGGAGCTGGCAAACATTGCGGCAGCGCCGCGACGCTAAATTTGGGTATTTGAGTTTGAATGGGATTGACTCTTTAGGGGGCGCTTTTCCCCCGCGACTCACGGCAAGCAATTCGCTGAACCTTAACTGTAAGGAGCAAACTTGGCGGCGAAGATCACGCGGCAACCGAAAAAGATTGCCTTGATTGGCGCGCCGTCGAGTGCTGCGGCATTTTTGGCCGGCACCGAAAAAGCGCCTGCAGCGCTACGTGCCGCGGGTCTGGTGCAGCGCCTGCAAGCCGCAGGATACGAAGTCATCGATCACGGCGACTGTGCCGTCCGCCATTTTGCCGAGGACGATGAAAACCGCCGTGCGCGAAACCTCAAGGAAATTGTTGCCGGATTGAACGATTTAAAATTGCGCGCCGAAATTGCCGTGAAGAGCGGCGCGCTGGTTCTCGTTCTGGGCGGAGATTGCGCGCAGGTAATTGGCCTGTTGACCGGTGCGCGCCGCTATTACAAACGACTCAGCCTGCTGTGGTTTGATCGCGATGCGGATTTGAATACTCCCGCCACAACTCCTTCCGGACGCATCGACGGCATGGTCGTGGCCCACATTATCGGTAAGGGCGCTCCGGAGCTGGTGCGTTTCTGGGGCGAGCCACCGCTGGTCCGCGAGCCTGACGTGACGCTCTTTGGGCTAGAACGCGTGGATGCGCCCGAGCAGGAATTTCTCGATAAGTCCCCGATGCGAAGAGTCTCCGCTGAGGTGGTACAAGCTAAAGGCGCGAGCGAAGCGGCCAAGTCCACGTTAATGCAAATGCACGCCGATGCCCGGCAAGTGATCTTGCATCTTGATATTGACGTCATCGCGCAGGAAGAGTTTCCGGCCGTGAATGTTCCGGGCAGCGGGGGTTTGTCTTTCGCGGATGTACGCGGTGCGCTCATTGAATTTGTAAAAAATCCGAATTTGTTAGGTCTGGATGTAGCGCAGTACAACCCCGACAAAGATACTGATGGTACAGGCGCGAAAAAACTCGTGGACGTGCTGGTGGAAGCGCTCACCGCCAGATTGCAAGCGATCGGAGAGAGTGAAACGCCAACCGCGCCAACTGAGGCGCCTGCCAGCGCAAGCTCGGCCCCGACTCATGGGGAGCCTTCGCCGGTCACGCAAGCGTCGAACCAGCCCACGCAAGAAAGTAGTTCGAGTAACGCTCCTGGCACCGAAGAAGAATCCTCGAGCGGTATGTCTGCGCACGAAACCGGCGCATAATTCTACTTCCGCGCAGCGCCATCGTCTACGCGTGAATCCCGATTGATACTCCCTGAAATTTCGCTAAGTGTTTCTATTGCGCGCCAGCGCTGCGTTTGTGGACGTGGCGCGCCAAGCCCAGGAAAGACAGTGGGAGTCCGGCCGTAAAGGCGTGTTGCTCGGCGTCGGCTTCTGAAAGATATTCCAACATTTCCGCTCGAGTTTGCTCCAGGAATAATTGTAGCGCCACTTCAACGTCCGAGGTTGATTGCAAAGCTTTCTCCGTGATATCCGCCCACAGAAGCAGGCGCTCGCGGAAATCGGCGATATGCTCCGCTGGATTTTCCGCATAACCAAAATGTGTGACAAAAAGTTTCGAAGGCTGACGATCCAGGATCGCGGCGAAGGACTGTTCCCATACAGCAAGATCAATGTCCGGCGGCGGAGTTGCCGGCATGATGTATGGGCCGTTGGCGATGCGGATTCCGGCGGTATCCCCGGGGAACGCCACGCCCTCTTGCTCATCAAAATACGTGACATGGTGCGACGCGTGGCCCGGAGTAAAAATAACCTCAAATTTTCGCGTGCCCACGGAAAGAGTCTCTCCGCCTTCGAGGATTTGAATATTCGGTTCGGGCACCGCAAGGGTTTCGCCGAATAAACGCGGAAGGTCGTCGCCCCACAAGCGCCCCGCGCTGGCTAGTAGTTTCGAAGGATCAACTAAATGCGCGGCCCCTTTGCTATGAACGAAGACCCGCAGATTGGGATTTTCGCGAAGCAGAGTCCCTGTTGCGCCGGCATGGTCAAGATGAATGTGCGTCAGCAGGATGGCTTCGAGATCAGAGACCGAAAGTCCGCGAGACACCATCTGCCCTCGCAAAGTTTCCAAAGTGGATGCCGGCCCAGGGTCGAGAATGGCGGAGTGGCCGCCGGATTCAAGAAGAACAGCGCCGATCGAATGCGGCCGGCCCATCCAGTTGAGATCGAGTACCGTCGTGGAATCCATCTTATGGAATGGTACGGGAGCATCGGCGCTTCAGACAAATTACTAAATGGCGATTCACGAGAGGGCTCGCTGCATCGAAATCATAATTATCCCAGCCTAAGCCCGCGTGAAGTGAATACCTGATGGGCAGGACCCCCATAGCTCTTCTACTTTCGAACTCACCAAGTTTGTCCAGCAGCATCGCAGCGGCGACGCGCGATCTTAGCCAGACAGGAAAATATCCCAGGCAGAAAAATATGAATGACGAAAGAGGACAGGAAATGATGGCGGACAACATCAAGAGACGCGAATTTATCGGCGGGCTGGCAGCCATGTCGGTGGCGGCCAAAGTTCCCGGGGCTCGTGATCAAAGCAGCGTTAACGACGATATGCCCTACCGCACACTGGGAAAAACCGGCGTCAAAGTTTCGGCCATCGGGCTGGGCGGATTTCATCTGGGGCAATCACACCTGGAGGAGCCGGACGCCATCAAGCTTTTTCATTCCGCAATCGACCGGGGAATAAATTTTTCGGACAATTCCTGGGATTACAACCAGGGGATGAGCGAGAAGCGCGTCGGGAAGGCCCTGAAAAATGGCTACCGCGATAAAGTTTTTGTGATGACAAAGTTTGACGGGCGTACCAAAGCCTCCGCCCTGAAGCAATTGGATGAATCGCTGCAGCGGCTGGAAGTGGATCACGTCGACTTGTGGCAGTTTCACGAGAATATCCGCCTCGAAGATCCCGACAGGTTTTTCGCCGAAGGCGGCGCGGTGGAAGCCATGCGGGAAGCCAAGAAAGCAGGAAAGATTCGCTTCATCGGTTTCACCGGCCACAAAGATCCCAGTGTGCATTTGCGTATGCTGGAACTTGCCGACAAACATGGCTTTAGTTTTGACACCGCGCAAATGCCACTGAACGTGATGGACGCGCACTTCCGCAGCTTCGGCAAGGAGGTGCTGCCGGTTTTGGTGAAGAAGCAGATGGGCGTTTTGGGCATGAAGTCGATGGGCGACGGCAACATCTTAAAAGCCAAAGTAGTGACTCCTCTCGAGTGCCTGCAATTCGCGTTGAGTTTGCCAACCTCGGTGGTAATTACTGGCGTCGATAGCATGGCCATCCTGGACCAGGCATTTGAGGCCGCGAAAACCTATTCCTCTTTAAGCAAAGCTGATATCGAAGGAATTTTGAAGAAGACTGTTACCGTCGCGGCGGACGGCAAGTACGAACCCTTTAAGACTACGCCCCAGTTCGATTCCACTGCGGCGCATCCGGAATGGCTGGGATACGCGGCACAGGCTTGAAATCCACCGATGTAGCGAGCTGTCCGCAAGTCTGACTCCACAGCAACACGGGAATTACCATCGCTGCGACTACAGTAAAAATTCGCGTGGCCTACAGAAGCCGGGGGATACGCGATTCAAGTCTGGGTAGCAATACTCTTGCGCAGCCGGGGGTACTAGTCTACGATTAAGTCCATTTGTTGACGTGCGTTAGACGGCTCCCTCGGGAAATTTAAACAAAAGGAAAGTCGCGGCCGCGTTCAACAATAGTTTTTCAACGGGTGTGGATCCCAGGATGGGCGGCGCCGTCACCGCCTTAAATAATTTGACGCATTTTGTACTCGGCATTTTAAAGCACCGCATCATAAGCGCAGTGGCGAATTTAGGGGAGGAATATGATGTCCAAGTGGTGTCTAACCGTAGTGGTAAGCGCACTTCTCGCGCTTCCGAGTTTTGCGCGGCACAAAAATAGCCTCGTGGAAGATGGAGTTCCAACGACCACGGCGACGGCAGAAAAAACTTCCGATGCCAGTAATGCCGTGAATGTGGCGCCTGCGCCCGATTTTTTTGCTATGCCTGCGATGCCCAGAGCTACGCCTTTTCCTGGGCCGGCTGCACAGGCCCCCGAGGAAGAACCGGGACGATTGGTTCCGCGATTCGAATTAGCGTTCATGTATGAATACATAAACTTTCGCCCGCAGGATCCTTTTTCAAATTTTAACAATCACGGCGGCACTGGGTCCTTTACGGTGAACGTGTCGAGACACTGGGGCCTGACTGCGGAGGTAGGCGGGACGGACTTCAGTCGCGATCTGACGCCTATCGGCGGTGCCCCTTCTCAAGAGGGTGGCTTTATCACCTACCTGTTTGGTCCGCGCTTGAATCTTCGCAGGGACCGCTTCGTGCCGTTCGCTGAAATCTTAATTGGCGGCGCACACGCAGGGTCTGCGATGACCGGTGCGGGAACCCAGTATACGTTTGCACTGGCGGCCGGCGGCGGCGTGGATATCGTTTTGTGGAAAAATCTGGCGTGGCGCTTCGCGCAGATTGATTATTTGCAAACTAACTTTGCAGGTCCCGGGTTGAACGTCAATGGACGTCAAAATAGTATTCGTGCCGCGACGGGTGTAGTGCTGCGATTTGGAATTCCAAACCCGCCTCCGCCGCCAAATCATCCTCCGGTGGCCGCTTGTTCGGCAAATCCGACATCCGTATACGCGGGCTCGGGTGACAGCGTGGCGATACATGTAACCGCCAGCGATCCCGACAACGACAACCTCACCTACAGCTACACCGCGACGGGTGGGACTGTGGAGGGCACGGGTCCCGACGGACGTTTTGCTACCAACGGACTCAATGAAGGCAGCTACACGGTAAACGTTAAGGTCGACGACGGCCGGGGCGGAACAGCAACTTGCTCCGCGGACGTGAAGGTAGAACCCCGGCCCAACGGGCCACCGACAATTTCGTGCTCCACCGACCGCAGCCCGATTATGCCGGGTGAGCGTACTGGAATTACAGCTACCGCCAGCGATCCGGATAATGATCCGCTGACCTACAGCTACAGCGCTTCAGGCGGAACGGTCACCGGCGATGGACCGAAGGCCGAGTTTGACTCTACGGGCTTGCAGCCCGGCAGTTACATCGTGAAATGTTCCGTCAGCGACGGCAGAGGAGGCAATGCGGATGCATCGACCACCGTCGATGTACAGCAACCGCCGCCACCACCGCAAGCCACCAAGGTAGGCGACTGCAACTACGATAAGCCGGGCGCCTCGCGTGTAGACAATGTCTGCAAGCGCGTGCTCGACGACGTGTCGCTGCGCCTGAAGAATGACCCGAACGCCAAGCTGGTGATTACCGGCTATGCGGACCCACGCGAGCCGCGTGCAGCCAAACTCGCGGATACACGAGCCGACCTCGCCAGAAAGTTCCTGGGCGAAAAGGGCATCGACGCATCGCGCATCACCACCCGCACAGGCACGGCTTCGAAGGAGAAGGGCGCGGAGAAAGAAAATCGCCGCGTGGAGTTCATCTTCGTGCCGGAAGGTGCAACCTACTAAACTCATAAACCCGGCGCCGCCGAAATCTCGCGTCGCTGGTTTAAGCTCTAAATCGGGCCTTCCCGGAAATGGGAAGGCCCCTTTCTTTTTCCGGCACTCATTTAAAATAGCCTAACCGTAAGGCAGAGAATTTTAGACCACCGGAAATTCCCATAATGGGCGAGGAGCAATCAATTCGGGAAACGCTGCAAGGCAATTGATTATCAGCGCCTGACCTGGCCGAGGAATCAGGCTTACAAGGGGCGGCCAGCCCATGCAACTGGACTCCGCGGTTAACGCACTTGCGGTGTATGCGCCGGTGGTCGTCATGGGTAGAGCGGAGCATGAAACCTGTCTGAAGGCCTTGATCGCCGGCGGGAGTAGCCGATTACGTTCCACGCTCCGACGCCTGCATGAGTGACGCCTTGGATTTGCTGGAACACCGGCTCGCTCGTCGCCAGCAAATCGCTGAAAGTCTCCCTGCAAGAGACGCCGAGGACTGGTCCAAAGGTTTCGCGGAAGTTTCAGCGCGTACTAAATAATCCATTAACAGGCATCCTTGGTAATGCGGAACTCCTCCTCGCGGAAATTGCCCAAAGGATGGAAAGCTCCCGTATGGCGGACTGGAGCGCGTCGAGACGATAGCGGCGCTGGCCATGAGGATGCGCGAAACGCTAAGACAGTTGAGTCACCAATGGGAAACGAGAAACGACCCGGTGCGACAAACCTAGTGGCAAACCTGGACGGGGAAACCTGAGCGCAACAGAATGTTGGCTTCACGGCATCGCCTCTGCTCGATGCAGACTCTCCGAACCTACGGCTTTTCCCCGGTGACTACCGGCATCGCTAGTCTCAAAGCTCAGGAGCGGAACAGCACGGATTCGCGGTGGAACATTTTTACCGCGATAAAGATGGCCGCGCCTCCGTAGAGGCAGGTGGAGAGAAAGATCAGCGCTATAGAATTCCAGTGATAGTTTCCGGCAATCAAATCTTTACAGAGTAGACTCACGTTCAGAATGGGCACCAACGACAGTCGTGGAGTGAGCTCTATTCCCGGCAGCATGGCCGCGATGGCCGGAACGACGACCACTATCATGAGCGGCGAAATGTAGCTTTGCGCTTCCTTATAGCTCTTGGCGAACAGCGCAATAGTCAGCAAGGCCGCGGAAAACATCACTGCCAGCGGCAAGGCCACCAAAAAAACAGCAAGAACCGCGCCAAGGCCAATCTTGATGTGCATGGTAGACCCGGACGACTGGTCCTGAAAATGTTGAATCACCCACGAAGAAACGCCCATGGATGTGACCGAGAGCGCCGCCGTAACCAGCGAGGCCGTCAGCACCAGAAGAAACTTGCCGAGCACCAGGTGCGTTCGCGAGATTGGGCTCGAAAGAATGGTCTCCATCGTGGCGCGTTCTTTTTCGCCCGCTGTAAGATCCATGGCGGGATACATTGCGCCGGTAAGGCACATGATGATGACCAGATAAGTAATAATTCCACCGACCGTTTCTCCCGCAACCTTTTCCGCTGATACGACGTTTTGCTGCTTGATGACAAAAGGCTTCAAAAAGCTGGCCGGCAATTTCTGGACGGTGAGCCGGTCGCGCGCCAAATTATCGCGGTAATCATTAAAAAAATCTTCAATCCGTTTCGCAGCTGTCGTGGATTTCAGATCTCCTGAGTACATGTAAATTTTCACTGGCGCGAAGTCTGTGCCTGCGCCGGACTGTAAACCAGGAGGAATTTCCACCGCGGCGCGAATCTTTTTATTGGAAATGAGGTCCACGTAGTTCGCGGGCCCCGAGACTACAATCAAATTCTTGCTCTTTGCCAGGCTGCTTACGATAGCGGGGGAGTCAGTTCCACCCAGGATCATTATTCTTGCCGGTTCTCGGTCGGCTTTCTCGATGAGGTCGGCAATGACGAACCCTACCCCCACGGTAAGTATCGGAAACAGCAGGATGGGAACGAGAATGGTGGAGATCAGCGTGCGCCGGTCGCGCAGGGCTTCTAGCAACTCTTTGCGGTAGACAATACCGATATTGCGCGCGGACATCTTTAGGAGACCTCCACGCCCGCGTGCGGAGCCACATGCGCGGTTACGATTTTCACAAAAATTTCCTCCAGATCTTTCTCCTGATACTCTTCACGCAACCGCGTCGGGGTACCCTCGGCGAGCAGCGATCCGTTGTGGATAACGCCGATCACGTCGCAAAGTTTTTCGACTTCACTCATCACGTGAGTGGACAGAATCACGGTTTTGCCGGCTTGGCGGCATTCGCGAATGAACGCCACGATCGTGCGTGCAGCCATGATGTCAAGGCCCAGCGTCGGCTCGTCAAAGATCATCACCGGCGGGTCGTGAACGAGTGTCCTGGCAATAGAAGTTTTCTGTTTCATGCCCGTGGAAAGCTTGTCACACCGCCGGTCGCGAAAAGAATTCATGTCCAGGCGATCGAAAATGTCGTCGATGCGCTTTTTCAGCGTAGCTTCGTCCAGGCCGTTGAGGCGGCCAAAATACTCGACCATTTCCTCTGCGGTAAGACGGGGATAGAGGGCCGTCGCGGTAGAGAGAAAGCCGACGCTGGAGCGAACTTTTTCCGGGTGCTCGACAATGTCATGGCCGAACACCAGGGCGGTTCCGTCGCTAGGCTCGAGGATGGTGGCAAGCATGCGGAGCGTGGTGGTTTTACCCGCTCCATTGGCGCCCAGCAAGCCATAAATGCTGCCGGGCCGGCAAGTAAAACTGACATTTTCCACCGCGCAAATCTCGCCGCGTTTTTTGTCGTGGAAGCGCTTGGACAAGCTACGGGCTTCGATCATCGCCAGGGCCTCGCGTTTAAGGGTTAGGATCCCAGTGTACTACGTGCGGACGCAGCGAAATCTACGTTTGGGGCACGCGTATCCCAAAGGAAATCGTCCAGGTTGCAGATCGTGATGCGGCCATGGGCACCCCGATCAGTAGCCTGCACTTCGTGGCTGGCGCTAGATAGCTTGTGGACCGACCGCTGCATCTAATTCCAAGGTCCCACGCGGTTGAGTTAGGTGCCCGTAAAGCAATCCTGCCGTCACTGTTATGGAGAAAGATACAAGCGCCTTGCTAGAATGGGGTATTCTGCCGTGTCATCCATCACTACAACTCAACAGGCGGCCAGCTGAATGCCTTCGGCGTAAAGTAATCGGCAGCCTTGTGGGTAAATCATAACGAACGAATTGGGCGAAACGCGATGAACAGGAAAAATGGATCAGCGTAAGCTGCGCAACCGCATCTTGCTATTTCTGCTGGTTGCCGGAATTGTGGCTTACGCATTGGTGCGTCTCAGCGGACGGGAGCCGGTGGCCAAAATTGCCGCCGTCACACCGATACGAGACAACCTCGTTTCTTCCATTTCCAGCAATGGAAAAGTCGAACCCATCGCACCTTTTGTAATGCGCGCGCCACTGGATACTTTTGTGGAGAAAGTAACCGGAGTGGAGGGCCAGCAAGTCAAAAGAGGTCAACTGTTGCTGGAATTGAATGTAAGGGATGCGCGGGCCCAGCTTGACGATGCGGAGGCCAAGTTACTGCGCGCACAAGATGAACTGCACATAGCGCGAAGCGGCGGGAAAGTCGAGGAATCGGCGCGGGTTGCCGCCGATCTCGCTAAAGCTCAAGGAGATCGCGACCGTCTACTCAGAAATCACGACGCGCTGGAACGCCTGATCGCCAAGCAAGCCGCCACACGCGAGGAGTTGGCGGCTAACGACCTGGCACTCAGTAACGCGCAGGCCGAAGTGAAAAGACTGTCGGCCGCCAAACAGGAGTTTGAGCACGGAGTCATCCTGGATGCCGGCCGCACTGCTTTGCAGGTCCAGCAAATACAAAGTGAGATTGCGTCCTTGAGAGCCAAGGTTGCCAGCGCGCGCATCACCGCGCCTACGGATGGAACTTTGTACTCCCTACCGGTTAAGACCGGCGAATATGTGAAGACCGGCGACCTTCTAGCGGAGATGGCGGACCTGCATCGCGTGCGCGTGCGCGCCTTTATCGACGAACCCGAGCTCGGTGCGCTGGCGCCCAACGAGCCGGTCAAGATTACCTGGGATGCGCTGCCAAATCGCGTCTGGACCGGAAGGACAGAGATCATTCCCAAACAAGTCGTGGCGAGGAACACGCGCAGTGTCGGTGAATTACTGTGCGCGGTGGATAACCAGAAGTTGGAATTGCTGCCCAATATTAATGTTGACGTGAAAATCCATTCGAACGAGAGAATGAACGTGTTAACCGTGCCACGCGCCGCCGTGGATGCCGAGAGCGACCATAGATATGTCTTTGTAGTGACTCAAAGTGCGCTTGGAAAATCCCGCTTGGCACGGCGAGAAGTTCAGTTGGGAATTGCCGATTCGACAAATTTTGAAGTCATCAGCGGCTTGCAGGAAAACGAGATGGTGGCGTTGCCGGGCGATGCTGTCTTGCACGACGGCATGGCGGTAAGGATTGTGAATACCGATTCTGCGTATGTACGAGGCCATTCGGATGCCCGGTAGGCTAAGGGTTGTGCTCCCGGCAGCTGTTCTGGCGCTGGTAACTGGGGTATCGGTGGCTAGTGCCCAAGCCTTGCAAGACAGCGGTTTGGAAGCCGGGCGGCGGGCTTATGAACTGAGTGATTACGAAAAAGCCGTAAAGGTTTTGCAGGATGTTGTGGCGAAAAATCCGCGCAATGGAGAAGTTCTCTTCCTGCTGGCGAGAAGTCACTTCGAATTGCGGCAGTTTGACGCAGCCGTTGCAAACGCTGAGAGGGCCGTCGCCGTGGCGCCGGAAAATTCGATGTACCACGAATGGCTGGGCAGGTCGTTTGGAGAAAAGGCCTCCAAGAGTTCGTGGTTTTCGGCGTTGTCGTTGGCCAGGAAAGCACAGCAGGAGTTTGAAACCGCCATTCGCCTGAACCCAAAAAATTATTCCGCGTTTCAAGCGCTCATCGAATTTGACTGCGCCGCTCCCGGCATCGCAGGCGGCGGAGAAGATAAAGGACTGCTAAAGATCCAACAGTTAGCGGCAATGGACGAGGCCGAGGGCCACTACGCGGTGGGGAATTGCCGCCGGCAAAAAAAAGATTATCCCGCCGCCGAAGTGGAATTCGATAAAGCTCTCATCAACGCTAAATCCCCGGAGCTGATTTTTGACATTGGGGATTATGCCTTGAAGCGCAACCAACCGCAGCGCTTGCTGGCAGTAGTCGATGCGGGTCACAAAGTCTCGCCCAGCGATCCAAGAGCGAAATTCTATCGCGCCGCTGCCTTGATCCTACAAAAGCAAAAACCGGACGAGGCCGAATCGCTACTTCGAGAATATCTGAATACCGCGCCAAGGCGTACCGGCTATCCACGCCCCGCCCTGGCACACGACTGGCTGGGTCGTCTCTTTGAAAATCAAAACAATCGTGATGCGGCCGCCAGGGAATATTCCACGAGCTTGCATGCGGATCCCAAAGACAAAACGGCGCAGGAAGCTCTGCGGCGCCTCGGGAAAACCTGAACATGCATCTGCGTGAAACAGTGTCTGTGGCCTTCGACGCATTACGCAGTAATAAATTGCGCGCGGCACTAACGTCTCTGGGCGTAATTATCGGTAGCGCGTCCATCGTGCTGGTCGTTACCGTGGCCTTGACCAGCAAGAAATTCGTAATTTCGCAAATCGAGGGTGTGGGCTCGAATCTGGTGTGGGCGGAAATGGTGCACGCACCAGGAAGATCCCAACCGCTCAGCCACGAAATCACTATGGACGATATGCGCGCGATGAGAGCCGAGCCGGGCGTACTCGAAGTGGCAGGGACGCGCGAATTGCCTATGGCGGTGGTGGTAAGCGGAATTGAACGGCCCGTAAACTTGATTGGAGTAACGCAAGGTTTCCAGACTATCCGGCGGCTGCTGATTTATCGCGGACGCTACTTTGATTCCGAGGACATGGAGGCGCGCGGAAAAGTCTGCTTGATAACCAAGGAATTGTCGGAGCGCGTGTTTGGATTGGAAAACCCCATCGGCCGGCCGATTCGCATGGGCGAATTGACATTCACGGTCATCGGAGTTTTTCGCGAGCGTGTGGCCACCTTCGGACTCTCTGAAATTCAAAAAGAGTCGGTAATAATTCCGCTGGGCCTAATGAAGTACTACACCGGCGAAGATGTTTTGCGGGTGTTGTACGCGCAGGCCGTGAGTCCCGAAGCGGTGGGTAGCGTCGAACGCGAAATGACGCAATTGTTAAAAAGCAGGCACCCCCTGGATGCGGAATACGATGTGCAAACCCTGGTGGCTATATTGGGCGCGGCCAGGACTATCTCTCTGGCGCTAACCATAGTCCTGTTGGTCATCGCGGCCATTGCGCTGTTAATCAGCGGCATCGGCATCATGAACATCATGCTCGTAACCGTGAAAGAGCGCACCCGCGAAATTGGTATTCGCAAGGCCATCGGTGCGGCCTACAAAGAAATTCTCTATCAATTCTTGATTGAAGCTTTTTTGATCAGCGGAGGTGGCGCCGTTTTGGGGATTTTGATCGGCTTGGCTATCCCGGTAAGCATTCAACCTCTGATACCGGGAAATTTGCGAGTGCCTGTTTCGGGCACTAGCGTAATCGTAGCGTTCGTGGTGTCGTGCTCGACGGGCCTTTTCTTCGGATATTTACCGGCCAGCCAGGCGGCCAAACTTCAGCCGATCGAGTCATTACGCTATGAGTAACAGTCTGCGATCGAAAACGGTGATTAAGAAAGAATTTGTGAGTGAGGTGCGAATGTGACTCGACAAAGCAGTCTGCCAAAGCGTACCGGGATTGCGATGCGGCCATCTGCGGTTGTCGCATTGGGGCTATTTGGGGCTGCTGCTTGCTATGCACAAAATGCCGTGCACGAGAAAACCACATTGGCAATCAGCACCGGGACGCAGCAAACTGTAGACGATTCCGCGCAACAATCCCCATCTGCGCAAGATGCTCCCGCGCTCACGCTGCGACACGCCATTGAACTCGCGCTCCAAAATAGCAAGGACCTTCAATTGGCGAAGATTCAATCGCGATTGTCCGATCATTCGGCGCTCATCACCAGAGCCGAGTTCATGCCCAATTTGTATACAGGTTCCGGCCTCGGATATACCAACGGAATTCCTGAAACCCCCGGCGGCCGCGCTCCGGCTATTTTTGATGTGACCTATACGCAAATGGTGTTGAACGAGCCTTTACGCGGCCAGGGCAAAGAGCTTCAGGAGCAGGCCAGATCGCAGAAAATTGCGCTGGAAGAAGTGAGAGATAGCGTAATCGTGCGCACCGCGATGGCCTTTCTGGAGCTCGGCAAAGTGCGGCACTCGCTGGAACTGCTGCGAGCCGAACAGGAAAGCGCGGACAAGATTTTGCAAGTGACGGCGGGCAGAGAAAGCGAAGGTTTTGAACTGTCCATTGAAGTTACCCGCGCGCAGCTTACCAAAGCCCAGGTGGTACAACGGATTTTGCAGTTGGAGGGACGACAAGATGAACTCGAAGTATTTTTCCGTGCGCAAATTGGGCTTGCGGCCGATTCCCCGATAGAGGTTTTGCACGAAGATTTGCCCGGGCAAGCGGAACAAGAGGGTGCCAATCTTGTCGCGATGGCCATGCAGGATAACACCAGCCTGCGACTGGCCGAATCGGATGTGCGCGCCAAGGAATTTCGCTTGAAAGGCGAGAAACGCGGTTATTTCCCCACCCTCGAACTTGTCAGCGTCTACAGTTTGCTCGGCAGGTTCAACAATTATGATCAATTCTTCAAGACCTTTCAGAGAAATAATTTCAACGCCGGCATTCAGGTGCAGGTACCGATCTTCAGCGCTCGAACCAAAGCAAATATAGGTCTCGCGGATGTAAATCTGGAAGCCTCCAAGGCCAGCTTAAGCAATAAAAAAAACGAGGTTACCGCGGATGTGCGGCAGAAGACGCGCAGCGTGCGAGAAAAAGATGCGGCAAAAGAAGTGGCGCGGCTGCAATTGCAACTGGCGCAGCAGGATGTCGCGGTATTTCAATCGCAATACGCTGAAGGCAAATTAAATCTGCGCGAAGTGGAAAAAGCGCGGCTCACCGAGAACGAGCGTTGGATGGCCTATCTGGATGCAAACTTCGCGCGTCAACAGGCGCAACTCGAGTTATTGCGCGTGGCCGGGCAACTGAGCAAAGTCTGGCAATAAGAAAAAAGTGGCAATAGGAAAAATCAGTACGCGTAAGGACTCAACGAGTAAATTTGCGTCCAAATCCTCTGCTACTCACAAGTCGAACACCGAGAAAAAATCGGCTCTGTTGAGCAGCGAGCAACTTGAATTTCTGTCGAATGCTCTCCTGAAGTTGAACAAGAGCTTCGAGAATCTGCCTGAATTCAAAAATGCTGTACCCGGATCCCAGCGGCTCCGTGACGTGCTTACCGCCACTGTCGAACGTCTGCGCGACAATTACCCTTATTTTCATCCTTTATACGCCGGCCAGATGTTGAAGCCTCCACACCCTGTAGCACAACTTGCCTACGCGTTAGCCATGACCATCAATCCCAATAATCATGCCCTTGATGGCGGACGCGCTACTTCGGCGATGGAAAAAGAGGCAGTCGCGCAAATCGCGGCCATGTTTCGCTGGACCAAGTTTCTCGGCCACTTGTGTGGTGGTGGAACAATGGCCAACCTCGAGGCTTTGTGGGTGGCCGGGCAGTTGGCGCCGCGAAAAACGATTTTGGGCAGCTCGCAATCGCACTATACCCACGAGCGCATCAGCAAGGTTTTGCAATTGCCTTTCGAAACCATTCCATCCGACGCGCGCGGACGTATCGATTTGAACCTTCTAGAAAAACGATTAAGGCGCCGCGACGTTGGCGCCGTGGTGGTCACCATGGGAACGACCGCGACTGGATCCGTCGATCCATTACACAAAATCCTAGCGTTGCGTACAAGATACAATTTCCACATTCACGCCGACGCGGCGTACGGCGGATATTTTACCCTGCTAGAAAATCTGGAGCCAGATACTCAAAAGGCTTTCGCGGCCATGGGTGCAGCTGACTCCATCGCCATCGATCCCCACAAGCACGGCTTGCAGCCTTACGGATGCGGTTGCATTTTGTTCAGGAACCCCGGAGTCGGCCGCTGGTACAAACACAATTCTCCTTATACCTATTTCACTTCGACTGACTTGCATCTCGGTGAGATCAGTCTGGAGTGCTCACGTCCCGGTGCCGCAGCCGCGGCTTTGTGGGCCACGCAAAAACTCTTGCCGCTAACAAAGCGAGGGGAGTTTGCTCAAGGTTTAGCCCAGGGCAGGGAAGCGGCGCGAACGCTGTATGAGCGATTGCATGCCGACAACCGATTCATCACACCATTCGCGCCAGAATTGGACATAGTCACTTTTGCATTGCGTGCCGAGACTGTCAGCGCCGCTTCGCTGCTTGCGCGGCAGATTTTCGACGCTGCCGCTAAGCGAGATTTACATCTGGCCTTGGCGGATCTGCCCCTCCACTTGTTTCAGAACCTCCCGTCCAACATGAAGCGCGATCGCCAGACCATCATCTGCCTGCGTTCGGTTCTGATGAAGCCCGCCCATCTTGACTGGGTAGATCAGATTTGGAGCCGAATACTGGCATCCGTCGCCGACGTCCAAAATGCAACAACAAGAATTCCAAGCCGGAGCAAATAGTTCTTAATGTCTTGGGCGGCTTCGCCCGGCAAGTCCCACTCACTGGTGTATTTAACCGCTTGATGCGCGATAGCACCCGATGGCAGAAAGTTTTGAGGCTATCACTCTAATTAAGTTAAACTGATAGCTAGTGTTTGGGGCCTGCGTCCTGACCAGCTTAACCTGGGCGTAATGACGTTGAAGTTTGCGCAGTATCCATCGATATCTATGAAGCTGAGGGTTAAGAATGCCGGATGTAATGAAAACGCTGCTGTTAAACCCGCCGAGTTTTGAAAATTTTGACGGCGGCGCAAGCTCTCGCTGGCCCGCAACCCGCGAGATCGAATCCTATTGGTATCCCGTTTGGCTCACCTATCCCGCTGGAATGATTCCGGGAAGCCGTCTGCTCGACGCCTCGCCTCACAAGGTCAACTGGCAGCAAACGGTGCAGATTTGCAAAGACTACGAATTCCTCATTTTGTTCACCTCCACGGTGGGATTCGAGAGCGACATCAAGCTCATTCGAAAGATTAAAGAATCCAATCCCAGCATGAAGATTGCCTTCGTGGGGCCGCATGGTCACATCAAGCCCGACGAAACCCTGACGGCCAGCGAAGATATCGATTTTGTCACCCGCGGTGAATTTGACCATTCTGTAGTCGAATACGCACACGGCAAACCGCTCAGCGAAATCATGGGCGTCAGCTATCGCAAAGACGGCAAGATCGTGCACACTCCGCCTCGCGAGCAGTTGCACACTGCGGAACTCGATGCGTTGCCCTTCGCCACAGACATCTACAAGCGCGACCTCGAAATTGAGCGCTACAACGTCCCCTTCCTCCTGAATCCGTACGTGTCCTTTTACACCACTCGCGGCTGCCCGGCGTTGTGCACTTTCTGCATGTGGCCGCAAACAATTTCCGGCCATGCCTGGCGTACGCGCTCCACGGAGAACGTGGCCCGCGAAGTAAAACAGGCCATCGAATATTTCCCGCAAATGAAAGAGATTTTCTTCGACGACGACACCTTCAACATTCGCAAAGACCGGGTCCTCGATCTTTGCACCAAGTTCAAGCCGCTGAAATTTCAGTGGTCCTCCACTGCCCGTGTGCACAGCGATTACGACACCCTGAAAGCCATGGCCGATGCTGGCGCACGATTGTTTATCGTCGGATTTGAATCCGGAGATCCGCAAATTTTGAAAAATATCAAGAAAGGCGCGACCGTAGAAATGGCTCGCACCTTCATGAAGAATTGCCGCAAAGTTGGCATTCGCGTTCACGGCGATTTCATCATCGGCCTGCCTGGTGAAACGCGCGAGACCATTCAGAAGACCATCGATTTCGCCAAGGAACTCGATCCCGAAACGATTCAGGTTTCCATCGCGCACGCCATGCCCGGCACAGAATTGTACGATTCCATGGCCAAGGAAGGCTTCCTGAAGATCGAAGCACTTGCCGACATGGGCGGACACCAGTTGCCGCACATAGAATATCCGCATCTCTCGAAGGCTGAGATGATGTCGGGAGTAAACCGCTTTTACGACGAATATTATTTCCGTCCCAAGGTGGTATGGCGCATTGTGAAGGAAGCTCTCTGGGATGGTCACGAACGCAAGCGCTTGTACCACGAAGCCACCGAGTTCTTAAAACTGCGCGCGGAACGTTTGAAGTGGGCTCGTGAAGGTGGCGACGACGGCGGCAGGGGAAAACCCTTGGTCGCAGTCTCGCAGGCGCCGTCGGCCTCCGGCAACGATTAACCAATAAGAGAAATGTCTCACGAGCGAAAGCTCCGTTTGAAGACGCTGGTAATGGTCTTCGCCATGATGGTGTGTGCCACCACTGGTGATTCGCTGTTGAAGCGCGGCATGACCCAGATCGGCCCGGTCACTTTGGACCATGCCGGACTCTTCCAGGCCTTCCGGCTCGCCATGACCAGCGGAACGATCTGGCTCGCGATCCTTTTTCTCATGGGCTTCATGCTTTCCAATATGACCGTGCTTAGCTGGGCGGACTACAGTTACGTCATGCCCGCGTCAGCGTTTGGCTACGTCGCCGTAACTTTTGTGGGGATGACCCTGCTCGGCGAGACCGTTTCCCCTCGCCGTTGGATCGGCGTAGCGCTCATTTGTGCCGGCGTATTTTTGGTGGGACAAACCAAACCCAGCACCAGCACTGTCGCTGAGGCCGTGCAATGATTCGCACTGCCGCTACCCTGACGATTTTTGTGTTGTCCGGATCCGCGGGAGAATTGGCGGTAACCCACGGAATGAAAAAGGCCGGTGCTCCAAACCATTTGCGAATCAAACAGGTCATCAGTTTTTTGGGACGTGCTTTTCGCAACGGATGGTTTTGGGTGGGCGTCCCACTGATGGCCTTGTCGTTTTATTTGCTGATGGTGCTACTGTCCTGGGAGCCCATTAGTCTCGTGATTCCGGCGTCGGCGTTGAGTTATGTGGTCGGCACGCTGGGGGCGAAATATATTTTGAAGGAAGACGTGAACGGCATTCGCTGGGCCGGCGTGCTTCTGGTTTGTATTGG
Organism: Candidatus Methylomirabilota bacterium; assembly: GCA_035490135.1. GTDB lineage: Bacteria > Acidobacteriota > Terriglobia > Acidiferrales > UBA7541 > Acidiferrum. The sequence continues at coordinate 32,453 of DATHGV010000446.1, read as the reverse complement.
CGTGGCTATCGTGGCTGCCGGTTAATTCCAACATGAGCAAGCGACCATGATTCATCTCCACCACGGATGGGTCGTCGCGATACTAGTCATCGCCACTTTTCCACTGATCTATTACTTCCTCGCTATTTTTGCCGCGTTGGCCTTTTCTCGCAGAGCGAAGGCGCTGCCAGCGTCTACATTTGAGCCACCTGTAAGTATCTTGAAGCCCGTGCACGGTGTGGACTTCGCCTCCTACGAGAATTACGCGAGTTTCTGCACCCAGGATTATCCCGAATACGAGATTCTTTTTGCCGTCAACGAAGAAAGCGACCCCGCAGTCGGCGTTGTTAAGCGCTTGATCGTCGACTATCCGCAGCGTCACATCACACTATTGATTGGTGCGGAATACTTCGGCGCGAATCAAAAAGTTAACAACCTAGCGCGATTGACCCGTCAGGCCAGGCACGAATTTTTGGCGCTCAGCGACGGTGACGTGTGCGTGGGCCCGCAATATCTGCGCAACGTCGTGGCGCCATTGCGGGATGGCAATGTCGGGGCGGTAACGTCGTTCTATCGGAGCATCGCCCAGAATAATCTTTTCGCGGAACTCGAAGCGGTCGGAGTCGCGAGCGATTTTTTCGCCGGCGTCCTCATGGCCGCGTGGACAGAAGGCGTCAAATTCACGCTCGGCGCTTCAGTAGCCACGACAAAAACATGGATGCAAAAAATTGGCGGCTTCGAAGCCATCGCCACCTTCTTGGCCGATGATTACGAGATTGGATTGCGTGTCACAAAATCCGGCGGACGAGTAGTGCTTTCTCAAGAAACGGTCTCGACCATGTATCCGGCGCAAACGCCGAAAAATTTCTGGCAACATCAGCTGCGTTGGGCTCGCACCGTCCGTTTGTGCCGCCCGGCTTCTTACGCGGCGCTGCTATTTACTCAGGGACTGCCCTGGGTCATCGCCGCCGCTTTACTAGCGCCCACCCACTGGATCGCTGCTTCGTACCTGCTTGTGTATCTGGTGTTGCGATTGGCAACCGCCTGGTTCGCAGGCGTGTCAGTAGTTGGTGACGAGGTGTTGCGCCGCCGCTTGTGGCTTGTACCGTTGTGGGATGCAATACACTTCGTCGTGTGGGCCGCCAGCTTCGCCTCCAATCATGTGGTGTGGGGCAATGTTGAGTACGTGATCGATCGTGGCCGGATGAAACCGGCCGCACCTTGAAAACTAAAAACGTTGGCGTAGCCACACCACTGAATCGCCAAGGTGGTTCTGGCCGGCGCGACGCGATTGGTTGACGCCCTCTCCAATCCCGATTAAATTAGAAAGGATGAATCGTGGCTGCCGGCACAGCCGGATGTGTCACGATTCCTTTTTATTCCCCCGGCTGGGAGGTCGTCCAATTGGTAGGACTCCAGACTCTGAATCTGGCTATCCTGGTTCGAGTCCAGGCCTCCCAGCCAATCTTTTAGTTTCAATGGCTTAGGCTCCTTCCTAAAAGCAAATCCTAAGAAATCTCCGGTTGCTGAGTATTTAGCTTTCGGAGGATTTGCTATGGCCCAAGCCAAATACACGCTCTACAAATACGTCAAGCTGTCCGGCGGCAGGTGGCGCTACTGCCGTGCCGCCCTTTATAAGAATCACACAATCAAATCCAACACTGCGATTGTCGGCGGCAAGGAGGAGGCCCACGCCGAAGGCGATTACTACATCGCACATGACGGCAGGTGATCAATGTCGGTCCTGACGCATTGGAGGCGCTGCGGCAACAACACCGCCTGCTTGCAGGTGGCACAACGGTCAGAGTGCCAGAATCGGACACGGGCAAATACAAGCTCGTGACCATCCCGTCCGCTCAGCCCCAAGAGCCTGTCGCCGACGGGCGCAAAAAGATCAAAGACGAAATCACTAGATATCTGGACGACATGGTCGCCTCAAAACGCCCGGCAAAAAGTGTGCGGATGCATTGCAACTTCCTAAACGCTTTCTCGGAAGCCAGCAAGCCCTGTTGCGACGAGTATGGGCGAGACGACGTTCTGGCATTTCGTAACCGCCTGCTGGAGGAAAGGTATAGACACAAATACATCGACACCCAAATGAACACGATTATCACGTTCTTCAAGCGGTGGCTGAAGATGCCAATCTGCATGGAACAAAAGGACTGGCTTGAGACTCCGCCCACCGCGTCACACCTCGACTCCACACAAGTGCCGGTCCCACCGAGTTCACATGTCCGATTACCCTAAGACTTACCGAGAGTTAGCCCAACTCTTACCCACTGGTAGACTTCTGAGTGAGATTGGTCTGCTGAGCAGCACCCACTAGCGGCCAGCGCCATTGGAGGTTGACGCGAAAGGACGGCAGGCATATATTTTGCGCGAGGGTAAACCCTAGATTATTAAATTACTGCTCAAAGGAGATCGTATGCACTCCTTCAGGGCCGCCATAATCCTTCCACTATACTGTCTTCTTGCTGGTCTGCTGACGCCTGCACAGGTCGACCAAACGAAAGCCCCAGCAAACACAGAGTCGAGACGGATTCAAAACATTGCGCCGGAGGAGATGTGGAATCGGGTAACGCTGTGTACTTTTCCTAGATATCCCGTGCTTGCCATCGGTGCTCACATAACGGGCACGATAGATATTGGCCTGGGCGTTTCGCCAGAGGGTGATGTAGACAAGAATTCTCGCTTGCTTGATGGTCCTCCCTTACTCGTTCAGTCGGCGATGGATGCAATGCGTCAATGGAAATTCCGGCCGAATGTAGTGCAAGGAGAGGTGACTTGGTCTCGGGTACGAGCGTTGGTACGTTTCAATTCGGATGGGACGACTGCCGTCGACTTGGCCCCCGCAATCTTAGCGGACAACTTTGGTGACCCAGGCACGCCGAAGTCAGCGGCAGCATCGTTTCCGAGACCGGCGAGTTCACCCATATGCAAGCCCGAGAATGAACGCGCCCAAGCCCCGATGCTCGAAGATGGCGCTGACATAGTAGGCATCGGAGGCATTGGCTATCCTAGGTGCGTTGCATGTCCTGATCCGTCCTATTCCGACCAGGCACGGTCCGCGAAAGTCTCGGGAATTGTTGTGCTCCGTCTGATCATCACAGGGGAAGGTCGTGCTTCGAATATCAAGGTCAAACGTTCGCTGGGTTACGGCTTGGATGAAAAGGCGGTCGAAGCCGTAGAAAATTGGCAGTTCGAGCCAGTCCTTGGCCCTAATGACCAGCCTGTGACTGTTTGGACCGACGTCGAGGTCAATTTCCGAATTAAGTAACCGCTCGCAAATCCCTTCACTTCGCTACCTCTCGCGGACAAGATTTCGAGGAGAACAAGCACTATATTCGGAAGCAAACCAGAGATTGGCGGCAGTTACTGAAGCCAAACCGCAGGCACGCCGCGACAGGGGGAGCTGGTTTTTTGTTTGCGTGGCTTCTGTCTTGCTCATCATCGTCGCCGTAGGCTTTGCGAAGTCGTTCTGTCTCATTGTTTGGCTCCCCGGACGAAAGGCCATATTCAATGCTGGTATCGGGTATGGTATCCTAATGGCATATGGATACTGCGCGCAAGATTACGGTAGAGGTGCCACTGGAGCTTCTGGAAAGGGCTCAAGAAGCAAGCGGCGCTGGTGTTACCCAGACTGTCCGTACTGGGCTACAGCTGGTTGCGGCCTCGCGGACTTATGCTCGCTTGCGCAAACTCCGAGGGAAGGTTCGGTTCTCGCGGACCGCCGCAGAGCTGAAGGCTGACCGGTGATCGCGGCGGATACGAGCACGTGGGTTGCGTTTCTGGAAGGGAGTGGTGGTGAAGATACGGATTGGCTCGACCGCGCCTTGGAGGATCGTCAGTTGGTGATGGTGCCTGTCGTGCTCACCGAGCTTTTAAGCGACCCGAAGCTTCCTTCCGATGTTACCGAAACAATTTCAGAAGTGCCTCTGATCGAGATCGCATCCGGTTATTGGCAAAGGGCGGGAGCGTTGCGGGCTAAGGTGCTCGCAATGCCCCGCAAGGCCAGACTCGGCGATGCGCTGATCGCCCAAAGTTGCATCGATCACCGCATTTCCCTCATCACACGAGACCGCGACTTCCGCGCGTTCGCCGAAACCGCTAACCTAAATGTTGTTTTTGGGACCGGGCCCGGCCGATCTTGAGCGTGTCAGACAAACCTACGGAGATCTATTTTGACTTTCGATGAACTCACTTGAAATTGAGCTGAGATCGACCTAGGCGTTGCGTTTGGAGGATTCCAGACGCGGCAGCGATGACGTCGTGGAGGGGTTGTGGTTTTCACGGCGGGCGTAGATTTGCTCGGCCAGATCGGTGCAGATCTGGACGAAACCTTCGAGATAACCAATATCTTCCTATAGCAGCCGACTCACAAACTTCCCTTTGCTGAAAAGCCTACAAATGCGCATATAATCTTGCCACTTCCACATATCCGCGGCGAAAAGCATGTCAAACGTACGATATCCCTGGCGAATCTTGGCAATCGCCGCCATCAGCATTGTTGGAAATTTTTATCTCGGATACTACCTCCTGTTCGGGTTGGCTGGCGATGGTGTCGATGTAGCGGATAAAACCGGGCGGGTAATAGTGACCTCCATCTGGGCGCCCCCCGCAGAACGCGCCGGACTTGCTGTCGGCGACGCGTTCTCGGAAGTCAACGGGCAACAAATCGGGACCGAAGTCGACTGGCTTGCGCAACGCATGAATTTCGAACCTGACAAGCCCATCGCCATTCGTGTAGAGCGTGCAGGCAAGCCACTAGAACTGAAAATGGTCGTGCACGGAAAAATCTGGGACGAACTCGACCGCTCGGCCAAGACTTCGCAGATTATTTTTCTCGCCAACAAGTTCATCACCCTGGTAATCGGCCTTTTCGTTGTCTTCAGTCGCCCGAAAGACCTGGTGTCGCGAATAGGTGGATGGGTGTTGGTGGCCATGGCCACGGTGTACGAACCATTTCCAGCAGGATTGGCAGCCTCGGTGCGCGCATTGCCGTTTGTTGTGGCAATAACGGTCATGCTGGTGCATGTGAGCGCTGCGATTCGCACGCCGCTCCTGGCGGGATTTTTCTGCTTGTTTCCGAAAACTCTTTTTACCAAACGATGGATATGGATTGCCTTTGTTGCCGGGCCATCGTTAGCCACCGTGTACTCACTGGATCTACTAGCTCGGACCGTATACGACCCCCAACATTTGAGTGGCCTCGCGCCCAAGTGGGTATTGGCCGCGATTGGGCTGCAGAGTCTCGTATATCTGCTGATTGCGGTGGTCGTCGTACCGGTGAATTACTGGCGGTTGGAATTGGTGACCGACCGCCGGCGATTTCGGGTTGTCTCCTACGGAGCGCTTTTAGGAATGGTGTTCTATCTGCCTAGAGTGATCGAGTCCGCCGCATTTCAGACCAATTCGGTGATGACACAATTCTGGGAGTCCCCCACCGCCACTCTTGTGTCCAACATCGGAGTTCTCATTTTTCCATTTTCCTTTGCATATGCGATTTTGCGACAGCGCTTGTTCGACGTGCGCGTCATCGTCCGGAGAGGATTGCAGTACGCCATGGCCCGTCGTTTTCTTCTGACAATACCGGTGATGGCGGCAGGATTGTTGGCGGTGGATCTGACATTTCATGGGAACCAGCCGCTGTTCGGGGTCTTAAAAGCGCGTGGCGCAGTGTACGTCGCCGTTTTTGCTGTGGCTGGCTTGGCATACGCGCAACGGCAAACCTGGCTATCGGAGTTGGATCGCAGATTCTTTCGCGACCAATATGATGCGCAAACGCTGTTTAAACAAGTCATGGATGACATCCGTCATGCCGCAAATATCGAGGAGGTGTCATCCAGTGTCGTGACTCGTGTGGTACAGGCGTTCCATGCCGAGTTTTGCGCCTTGCTGGTGCGCAAGCCTGAAGAACCGTTGTATCGCGTCGTGGCCGCGGCACCCGCCGGTTCGCTGAGAGCGGATTTGCCCGCCACAAACAAATTAATTCCACTGGTGCGAATGCTGGACCACCCTGTACCCATCATGCTCGCCGAGAGCGGCTGGCTTGGACAGCAGTTGCCGCAAGTGGACAAAGACTTTCTGCACAACGCGCGCATTGATTTACTGGTGCCCGTGGCGCTAGCGGAAGGCAGCACAGAAGCATTAATTGTTGTCGGTGCAAAGCGGTCCGAGGAGCCCTACAGCACTGAAGACACGGGACTCCTGGAAAGTGTAGCGAGTGCAGTGGCGCTCTTGCTAATACGCGGCGCCTCGGCGATGCACGGACGTTCGCTTGAGGAATGTCCGGTATGTGGGATCTGCTATGACACCGGAACTACAAAATGCGAAAAGGATGAATCGTTACTCACGCTGGTGCCTACTCCGAGAATGCTTGGCCAGCGATACCGTTTGGAAAAGCGGCTTGGCCAGGGAGGAATGGGCAAAGTTTACCGCGCCACGGACATTTCCTTGAGCCGCACCGTCGCGGTGAAGATGATTCGCGACGAACTTTTCGCGAACCAAAGCGCTATGGAAAAGTTCCGCCAGGAATCCCGTGTGACTGCCAGTCTTGCGCATCCCCATGTAGTGACAGTCCACGATTTTGGCGTAGACACGAACCAGCGCGTGTTCCTAGTCATGGAGCTATTGGAAGGCATTACACTGCGTGAGGAGTTGCGTCAGAAAACACGATTGACGGCCGAGCGAACGCTGGAATTGTTTGAAGGCATTTGTGCCGGAATCGGAGCGGCACACGCCCGGGGGCTGGTGCATCGCGACCTGAAACCAGAGAATATATTTCTATCGAGGCCGAACCTACTCGAACTTGTAAAGATCACTGACTTTGGAATTGCGAAGTCCTTGGCAGAACTCACTAACGACACTAGTGCAACGGCCACGGGAGTCCTGGTCGGAACGATGCGCTACATGTCGCCCGAGCAACTTCAAGGCAAATCGATTTCTCCATGCTGGGACGTCTGGGCGTTGGGCGTCATTGCGTATGAAACGTTGTGCGGTACCGTGCCGTTTGTAGGAACGGACTACTCGACGCTGCGCGGCGCGATCTTAGGAGTGGCGTTCCCAGAACTCGCAGCGCTCGTCCCCGGAGTTCCTGATAGATGGCAGGAGTTTTTTGTACGCGCCTTTGCGCCTTTGGAGGAGCAAAGACCGCAGAGTGTGGAAGTGTTTTGGCAAGAGCTCAAAGACTGCTTGGGATGAAAGCAGTCGTTTTTAAAGATACCGTTTAGGATGGGCGAATCGGATGAGTGAATACCCTAGTTTTGATTTGGCCGGTCAAGTGGCGCTTGTGACCGGAGCGGCTCGCGGCTTGGGCCGGGCGATTTCTCTGGCGCTTGCTCACGCGGGAGCTGACGTCGCTCTGGGCTTCCGCGACGAGGCCACAGGAATTGAGTTGGCGCAGCAAATCGAATCCATGGGGCGTCGCGCGTTAGCATTGCAAATGGACGTTATGCGGCTCGATGAAATCTTCCGCGCCCTGGAGCAGACGGAAGCGTTTTTTGGAAAACTCAATATCCTCGTCAACAATGCTGGCGGCGGATTCACGAATCTGGCCGCCGATGTGTCTGAGTCTGAATTTGATACCACCCTTACCCTAAATTTAAAATCCACATTTTTTGCGAGTCAGGCCGCAGCCAAAATTATGGCTCGGCACGGCGGCGGCAAAATCATCAATATGAGTTCGCAAGCGGCTTTCGCGGCATTGCCCACGGAATCCGTGTATTGCGCCAGCAAAGCCGCAATTTCTCAATTAACTAAATGCCTGGCAGTGGAGTGGGGCCCGCAAAACATTACTGTAAACGCTGTCGCCCCGACCTTCATCGCCACCCCCGGAACGGAAGAAGCACTTTCCGATCCGGCCTTTCGTGCCGATGTGGTCGAACGCATCGCAGGGTTGCATCGTGTCGGCGAGCCCATGGACGTAGCCGGAGCAGTTATATTTCTAGCCTCGCCTGCAGCTGCGCTCATTACCGGACACACCATGCTTATCGATGGCGGCTGGACCGCCAGATAAAACTTCAATCGCGCAATTTACCCTGTCTAGCTCGTCGCCGCCTAATAACCCAGTGCTAGAATCCCTCTCGTCTGGCCGTTTTATAATCGGTTAGATCGTTCTCGAAGTTCGATTTTTATCACCATCTTTTCCCGTGCCCAGCCTGAGTTCTGCTAAGGAAAAAAACTGCTTAGTGGCGGATGACCAATCTTTGGATTTTGAGTTTGACAAAAGCTCAAGCCCTGCACTATAAAGCGCAGCGATGCGAAATATATTTCGGGCCAAATAACCGGTTAGAATAGCTATTGTCATAACTGAGGCCTGGTGGCTCATTCCCAGAAACAATATCCGCTCGGCGTATTTGTTTCGCATCGATATCAGTTGCGCGAAGTACATACAGCGGTGCAAAAATCAATTGAGCCCGGATCCACGAAGACTGTTTTGGAGCCGTGAAGTTAACGGCTCGCGCATACTATGTTTTTTGTAAACGCATCTTGTGGAAGGAATGAAACGAATGGGTGGTCTTAAAGACAGATTCTTATTTGCCTCTGCTCCCGACAGCTGGGGTATCCTCGATTATCCCGGGCCGTCGTGGAAGCAATCGTATGAGAAAATGCTGGATGAGATGGTGTCCGCCGGATACACCGGCACGGAATTAGGCCCCTATGGATTCTTTCCCACCGACGCCAAAATTCTGCAACCTCAGTTGGCCAAAAGGAAGTTGAAGCTGCTGGCTTCCTTCGTGCCCGTTAAAATGACCGACCCGGCCGCGGGCGCGGCGTGCATCGAACGGATTCGCAAAGTTGGCGGCTTGCTTGCTACCTTGAAAGCCCCATTCCTGGTAATGGCTGATGACCAGTCGCCGGAGCGCAAACCATTTTCCGGCAGGGCCCACGACAAAGATTGCCCGGCTCTAAGTGCGGAACAGTGGAAGCACGTGGGCAAGATCGTCGCGGATGCGGAAAAAGTCGCCAATGAATTCGGTCTTGATCTGGTATTTCATCCCCACGTAGCGACCTATGTCGAGACGCCTGAAGAATGCGAACTGTTTTTCGATGCTACCTCTCATACTAACGTTGGGCTGTGCCTGGACACCGGACATTGCGTGTACGGCTACGGCGACTCGGTAAAGGAAGCCGAAAAATTCAAGCATAAGCTGCGCTTTGTACACATCAAGGATTGCGACAATCGTATTTTGGAAGAAGCGCGCCGCAAAAAGTGGACATTTGAGGAAGGCATCGAGCATAAGGTTTTTACCATTATTGGCCAGGGAAATATTGATTTCCCCGCCTTCTTCCGGACACTCGTAAAAAATGGCTATTCAGGATGGTCGGTGGTGGAGCAGGACGTAAAGTTTGGTGCCACACCGATTCCTCCGGTCGAAAGCGTCTCCGCTAGTCTGAAATATCTGCGCGGTGTTGTGAGCGACCTTGGAACAGAATTGGCCGCTCACTAATTTGAGCTGGACGATGGCCACTATCGAATTTTGGGAGCTTTGCAAATGCGGAAATTAAGACCCCACACGCGGCAGTGTAACTCGATGACCAAAAATCAAAGGCCGTAGCGAGAATGTATGACAGAAACAACTGCAACATCCTATAAAAGCCCGCTGCACAAGATGACCCAAACCACCCCTACGAGCCTCTGGAACGACTCGGCGTCGCTCGAGGAGTTGTCCTATTCCATCAACCATGGTGCCGTCGGCGCAACATGCAATCCAGTGATCGTCGTCGGAGTTCTAAAGAAGGAAATGGCCCGTTGGGCTTCGCGTATCCGCCAATTGATCGACGAAATGCCTCACGCCACGGAAGATCAGTTAGGTTGGCAAGTAGTCCGTGAAATTTCCGCCGAGAGTGCCGCGTTGCTCAAACCGATTTTCGATGCGCATCAGGGTCGAAATGGAAGACTCTCGATTCAAACCGATCCGCGACTTTATCGCGACGCACGCGCCATTGTCGAACAAGCTGTGGAGTTCAACCAACTCGCTCCCAACATGATTGTCAAAATCCCCGTCACCAAAGAGGGCATTCCCGCCATTGAAGAAGCCACTTATCGCGGCATCAGCATTAATGCCACCGTCTGCTTTACGTTGCCGCAATGCGTTGCGGTTGCCGAGACCGTGGAGCGCGGATTGAAACGGCGCGAGCGCGAGGGTAAAGAGATAAAAACAATGGGCCCCGTATGCACCATTATGGTCGGGCGCCTGGACGACTGGCTTAAAGTCTTGTTGGAAAGAGAAAATATTTCAGTGGACCCCGGTTATCTGGAATGGGCCGGCGTAGCCGTCTTCAAGAATACTTATAAACTTTTTCGCCAGCGCGGTTACCGTATGCGCTTGCTGTCCGCGGCATTTCGCAATCATATGCACTGGAGCGAATTCATTGGAGGCGAGGTGGTTATTTCGCCACCCTACGCCTGGCAAAAGCGCTTCAACGCCAGCCACATTGACGTAACCCCTCGCATCGATCAGGAAGTGCCGTCACAAATTGTCGAGGATCTGACGAAGCACTTTCCCGACTTCCGGCGCGCCAATACCGAAGATGGGCTTTCGATTGCCGAGTTTGATTCCTTTGGCCCGACACGAAGAACATTGCGGCAATTCATCGGGGCATGCAGTGATCTCAACGCCATCGTGCGAGACGTTTTGTTGCCGAATCCTGACACGCCATAAATCTGTAAGCTACCTAGCCAAATTCTGAACGGCGTAATCAGCGGCTGGGCCGCCCGGACCTCGAAGATTTAGCTGCTCGCGTATCGCAAAAAATCAACGAGCATAAGATTTGCTGTGACTGAGCAAGGACATTCAGCCGAACTGGGATAGTATGCAAGGTCACCGGACTTGATCATTCTCGATGCAATTTGCGAATCAACAGATAAATAGAAAATATCGGCCATCAGGTGCGCATGAAAAAGTCCAGAACCAATAAAGGCAAAGCGGCCAGCATCTACGACGTGGCCCGGGAATCCGCCGTCTCGGTATTTACCGTATCCGAGGTGGTCAATAAAAAGAGCCACGTTAGCAAGAAGCTGCGCGATCGCGTGGAAGAAACCATCCGCAAATTGAATTATCGTCCTAACCTGATCGCGCGCAGCCTGGCCCAACAAAAAACTCACACCATCGGTATGATCGTGCCGGATATCGCAAACCCTTTTTTCCCGGTTGTAGTTCGTGGCGCGGAAGACGCCGCGCAGAAACATGGTTACAACCTCTTGCTTTGCAATAGCGACGACTCCCTGGAGAAAGAGGAGCGCGCCATCGAACTGCTTCTCTCCAAGAGAGTTGATGGCATTCTGCTCACGAAAGCAGCCGAAGATTTTCGTCCACCACTGCGTCAAATGATTAAAGAGGCCAAAACTCCGTTTGTGCTGGTGATGCGCACTTATCCGAAATTAACCTCCGACGCGGTCATCTCCGATGATTATCAAGGCGCGTATGATGCCGTGTGTCATTTGGCCCGAGCAGGGCGGCGCCGTATCGGGCTCATCAGCGGCCCGCTAAAAGTGAGCAATGCCGTAGCTCGATGGCAAGGTTTTCACGATTCGTTGAAAGCCATGGGCTTGCTCTTTGAAAAGGAACTGATCGTCGAAGGAGATTACCGCATTGAATCTGGCTACCGGACCGGGCACGCGCTGCTCTCGCACCGTCCGGACGGAATTTATGTGGCCAATCATTTGATGACCGTTGGTCTTCTCAAGGCCGCTGAAGAAATGGGATTGCGCTGCCCGGAAGATTTCGGCTTGGTCAGCTTCGACGATTATCCTTGGCTTGCAATTTTTCGTCCGCGATTAACGACGGTCGAGTTGCCAAAACATCAGCTGGGCAGTGAAGCGGCAGAATTGCTGATCAAGCGTATCTCCGGAGATCGCAACAAGCCGGTCCTACGAAAATTGCAGCCTGAATTGCGCATTCGCGAGTCCTGCGGCTTCGCTCTCCATGTTTCGCGCACGGCTTATGGTAACGCTTCGCAAGGTCTCAGATGAGGCCTCGTCGAACGTTCCGACGTGAGCTGCTCGGTTTTATTTACCGAGCGTCTTTCTGCGAAGCCGCATTTCTACGTGATGGTCCAGGCACTTTATACGCAGACTGTTCGTTTAGAAAAGGAACCGCTCCTTCTCGCGCGCTTTCTCGTATTCTGCGCGTGCGCTCTTGACCGCGTCGCGCTCGGAAACCTCCGCGATAGGCACGTCCCACCAGGATTCGTATCCAGGCACGCGGTCTTCGTAAGAAGTTTCCACCACGACCACCGAAGTTCGCGTCTGTTTTTTCCCCTGGCATAAGGCGCTTCTTAATTCTTGCGAAGTGCGCGCGCGTACCGCCCAGGCCCCCAAACTCGCTGCATTCGCCTGGAAATCAACCGGTAACAACTCCCCGTCATAGCGCTCACCGTGTCGATAGCGATAGTTCGTGCCCATCCCTTCGTTTCCGCAGCTGCGGCTCAGTCCGCCGATACTCGAGAATCCATGGTTATCCAGCAGAACGATATTCAGCTTGTAGCCTTCCTGCACCGAAGTGACAATCTCCTGCGCCATCATTAAATAAGATCCGTCACCCACCATCACGTAGACATCGCTCTCCGGCTTAGCCATTTTTATCCCCAGCCCGCCCGCGATTTCGTAGCCCATGCACGAATAGCCATATTCCATGTGGTAGTTGCCCGGCCGGCGTGTGCGCCAAAGTTTGTGCAAATCTCCAGGCAAACTTCCCGCCGCACAAACCATCACGTCATCGGCTTGGCACATTTCGTTTACAATGCCGATGACTTCGCCTTGCGTGATAGGCGGATCCTTTCGTACGCCGTATATGCGCTCAACTTCCTTGTCCCACTCGTCGCGGAATTTGGAAATTCTCGTTTGGTAACTTGAATCCACGCGCACGCCGCCCAATGCCTCGCTCAATTCCTCCAGCGTCACGCGCGCATCGCCAGTGAGCGGTAGCCCGCGATGTTTGTAGCTATCGAACTCCGCCACATTGATATTTATGAATCGCACGTCTGGATTTTGAAACGCGGTTTTCGATGCAGTAGTAAAGTCGCTATAACGAGTTCCAATTCCAATGATCAAATCCGCTTCGCGCGCGATGATATTCGCGCCCGGAGTTCCGGTGACTCCAATTGCCCCCAATTGTTGCGGGTGATCATATGGCAATGTCCCTTTACCCCCTTGGGTCTCACAAACGGGAATGCCCGTCTGCTGCGCAAATTTCGCAAGCGCTTCCCAGGCTTCCGAATAAAGCACTCCTCCGCCTGCTACTATCAGCGGTTTTTTCGCAGAACGAATCCATTCCACTGCGGTCGTAAGAACACCCCGATCGCAACGATTTCGCGGAATCGTCCACACCCGCTTTTCCAGGAATTCCTGGGGGAAATCAAAGCTCTCTGTTTGTACGTCTTGCGGCAAGCCGAGCGTTACCGCCCCGGTATTCTCGGGCGAAGTAAGCACCCGCATGGCTTCGGGCAAAGCAGTCAGGATTTGTTCTGGACGCTGGATGCGGTCCCAGTAACGCGAAACTGGCTTGAAGCAATCATTTACGGAAATGCCTTGCGATGTGGGAGATTCCAGTTGCTGCAAGACCGGCGACACATTTCTTCTCGCGAAAATATCCCCGGGCAACAACAATACTGGCAAACGGTTGATGGTTGCCAGGGCTGCGCCCGTGACCATATTTGTTGCCCCCGGTCCGATGGAAGTCGTGCAAGCTAAGGTGCGCATTCGGAAACTTGCTTTGCTGAAAGCTGCGGCCGTGTGGACCATCGCTTGTTCATTTCGGCAAAGATAATAACGAAGCCTGCGGTCTTGCTCGAGCGCTTGTCCTATCCCGGTCACGTTACCGTGACCGAAAATACCGAAGCATCCCTCAAAGAATTTGCGTTCCTGGTTATCCCGGCTTGAATATTGATTCGACAGAAATGCCACGATGGCTTGCGCAACGGTCAGGCGCTGATTCATGGAGAAGTACTCCCCGATTGCGGTCTTCAGTTTTGCGCCATAGCATGCCGCAGAACTTCCGGCAGCACCAGTTAAAAATAAATGTTTCGCTAACCGCTTATCTGATTGGCATGCACGCTTGGTTATCCAACTTAGTCAATCACAGCAAGAGCGATTGCGTTGCTACCGAATCAATGGAAGGCGTGGATCCGTTTCTTTCCACGTCGATTTAATCCACACATGGTTGGGATCCTCGGTTACCGACAACGTGCGCGAGGTCCCGGCAAGAAAATTCAGGTAGTACACGTTGTACCCGGGACCGGCCACCACCGGATGAAAACCGGAATGAACAAGTACCGCATCGCCGTCCTGCGCTCGCACTGTGAAGTCTCGCGACTTATCTGCGGAGTACAGTCTCTGCAGGGCGAATCCTTCTCTCGGATGCTCGATCCGGTAGTAGTAAATTTCGTCGAGTTCCACTTCATTAGGAGGGTTGTGCACGTCATGTTTGTGCGGCGGATAACTTGACCAGTTTCCTCCTGGTGTATACACCTCGATGACCACCAACCTATCGGCCGGAAAATCAGGCCTGATAATATCCACAATCTGACGTGAAGTATTGCCACCTCCGCGCAAGCTGGTGGCCACGTCGTCCGGCGTAATCAGTCGCGGTTCGAGTTTGGCGTCCGAAGGTACGCGGCATTCCGCAATCTCGCACACCGTCTCAGCGGTGAACGTAATTTCATGACCAGCAGGAAGGTAAATCGCATAGGGAAACCCGTCAAAAACATTTTTGCGCTTGCCGATGTGCTTGGGACCGGGCCCCCAATCAGCTATGCACGTCCCACCCAAGAGGACAAACGCGCATTCCTCATTTCGTGTAGAAACTCGAACAGTGTCGCCCGGTTGCAAGCGGCGCACTGTGATACTCATCCACTTCCATCCCGCCTGTTCGCGGTCCAGATGCAAAAGTTCTCCCGATTGCTCCGCGGCCAACTCTTGGGAATGGACCAAAGAGATAGGTTCACTCACTTCGCCTCCGCATCAGCGAATTTGTCTGCAAAATGTGCTTTTTGGTTTCGCATTCTAACCGGTTTGAGACTATACAAAGATCTTTTATCTTGTCAAATCTTGTCAAATTCGGATGGATAAACATCGCGGGAGAGTTTCTCGGTGTTATATACGGAAGGAGAGCCAAAAAAATATTTATTCCACTCGATTGGACAGCGAAGAGCTGGACGACGGTCTGGCTTCTGATCGTCGGGAATCGATTTCCTGAAGTGAACGCGCCGCCACGATTTCATAGTTGCCGTACTTGATGGACAATACCGCCCGTCCGCCCATGCGCATAGTGGAGGTGGATTCATTCTCCGAAGGAAACCAAAAATCGCCCAATTTCTGATAGATGTGATGAATTGCTGTGTTCTTAATCCACATCGATGGGTTCTTCGAGGGCTCCGCCTCGATACGGCACACCGCGAAATCTTTGCTATTCACCCACACCCGTCCGCGATAAAGGAGTTTGTTTGCTATTTTTGGTTGCACGGTGAGCACGTAAGAGCAACCATCACTGGCGTCTTGAAACTCCATCGCACTGAATTCGTAATTGCGGCGATCCAGGGCCACCCGCTCGCGATTCTTACTATTTAAAGCTTCTTGTTCAGCTTGCATCAGCCCTTTGAAAATGCGGTCAATCATCCATTTGGGTCCGCTCTGCGAAACGATCTTAAAGCTTTTCGTCGCCGGCGCCTGGTAAAGCATGTCCACAACCATCTCGGCCTTTAGCGAAGTGGGAAATCCGGTGTAGTCCAGACGATAAAAGCGCCTGCTCTGATAACTTTGCAACGCGAGTGCGCGTTCTGCATTTTTAGCGATCAGGTTGTCCACCACCTGCTCAAGCGTTGGTCGCGCTGCCACACCTGTTTGTAGAATGACCGTTTGCGCCAAGCCAGCGGCCGCCCATATCAGCAGAAATATAGTCACCAATGATCGCGACTGACAAACTACAGCCGCAAACACAGTCGTGCGCCTACCCAGGCCTCTTCGGCTCAGGAGCGTAGAGGCGTTTGCTAGCCACCGCCCAGCACAATTGGAATTACGCATTTGCATCGCAAATAATCTCGGAGGCCAAAGGTAATTCTGTAGTTCCGCCAAAGGTGTAATTCAGCGCGTGACGCACCGACTTCTTTTCGCCCATGCGGATAACCGAAAAAATCCCCCCCAAAAATGGGGGCGGCGCTTTCCACAACGCAGATAAAGGACTGTCGTAGCCCGTGTAACAGTCAATGTGAAATACTCGCTCATCCCAGCGACGGGAACCCACCGGATATTCCGGATACTCGCGAAGCACATCAATCACCGTTTGCCAAAAGCGCAAGCTGCGCGGCTCCGCATAGTGCGGCATAAATAAAACATGACTGAGTTGCTCTTCCCTGATTTCCTGCACGAAGAGAGAAAAATTGGTGGCGTCCGTTAAGTTCAGCGCTCCGCTCGGTTCGCATCCATGCCTATCCCCGCCTGAAATTACCGGCCGCTGCCAAAGTTCAGCCAACTGTACGACCCTCTTGTTTTCGCTCCAATTGCGCATGGCATTGAGCTCGAAGGCGTGAAGAAATTCGATGCGCTGTTTTAAGAATCTTTCTAGAACAAGCTGGAAAGGAAGCTGTCCGGGACCCAACTGATCCCAAAGTGGATGGTTGAATACGATCAATACTTCCGGCAATTCATGGAGTCCTGCCATTATTTCCGGCAAACGGGACTGGCAGGGATTGCGAGTATATTCCGCAAAGCTTTCCATGATCGTGGGCGCCAGGTTCGGCGGCAGGTTATGTATGCCCAGATGAAACACCGCATCTTCAAACGGTACGCTCCACTCCACGGAGAGCGGGATCTGTATGGCGTCGGGCAGTTGTCGCAAAGAGGTCGGCGCCCCCATGCTGTCATGATCGGTGAGCGAAACCAGACTCATCAAATCTAGCTCGCATTCAATCTGCTTGGTCTCCAATTCGAATCCCACCTTCGCCGACACCGGCGGTCTCCAGTACGCCGTGGAAAAATCAACGGGTCTGCACGACTTCTTGCACTGTTTGTCGAGAGCCCGCCGCAACACTGGCCACTTCTCAGCGAATGCTGGAATGAAGTGCAGGCTTTCTTTGGAGAAATTAGTGTGGCTGTGCAGAGAAACTGCTGCGCGGTAATTTCCCGCAATGTGTGGTTCATTCCAAACGCACGAAATCTTCGAGGGCGTCAATCGCTGCCTCCAATTTTAGCCGCGGCTCCGGCACCGTTCCGCGATCTTGGGTCTAACTACCTGGAGGCCGACGCGTCCTTCAGACCGTCATTGCGTTCATTCTAACTGCTATTCAAGTCTTTTCTTCAAGCCTTTGGTATACGCCAGTCGCTAATATGAAAATATCCACAATTGCACACTCACAAATTTGAATTGTGTCGCGCAATGAAAACACAAGGTAGCCGTAAATCTTGGAGTCCGACGATGGCGCATTGCATTTGTAATCGCTCGGCCACCAATCTACTGTGACTCACAAGGGCTTAGACTCCACCGAAGGCCGCTAACCGCCACGGCGATGGTTACTCTTTATATTTTTGACGGCAAATAGTTGCCAGGCTGAGTGCGCTGAAATGTACTATTCCTGCAACGCAGATACCCTCTCGGAGCAAAGGAGGATTGCAAAGTGGGATTTCAATTAGGCCGGTTCCGTCACATCGTCGCGGTGGGCGTAATAGTCATGTCAGCGGGCGTCGCCATGGGTCTTACATCCGCAGCTCAGGGAAGGCGCTTTCCACAAACCGCCGGGGTCGACGATAGCAAGATGGGATCGTATCGAGCGCTCGCGCAACTCGCGTTTGCGGCATCTCAAAAGGGCGACAATGCTTTGGCGGCGAAGCTTGCGCGTATCCTGGAGCGCGATTGGGATAAGGCCGAAGATTATGGAGGAGAGTCCGCACTCTCCAAGACCAACCATGCATTGTTTGACGAGATCGATAAAGCCATGGATCACTTTATAGGTCCGCTGGTGGCGCACATTGCCTCCACCCCTGATCCTGTCACCGTGAAGGCTGCCTTTAATGCGTATCTCGAAAAGTTAAAACAGGCTGATTGAGAAGAGGTACATCATATCCTCGCGTCAGCACGATTTATATTGTTCGATCGA
Source organism: Candidatus Methylomirabilota bacterium (assembly GCA_035490135.1). Lineage (GTDB taxonomy): Bacteria > Acidobacteriota > Terriglobia > Acidiferrales > UBA7541 > Acidiferrum. Next base: position 14,384 of record DATHGV010000446.1, on the reverse strand, counting down.
TTTTGCGGACTCACCCTACAAACTCTCTTTCATCTTTCGAGTCGGTCTGCGAAATTCACCGCACACTAATAATTAAATGACTGCCACTCCTGTACCGCGCAGATACTCCCGTGCTCCAAATGCTCCAGACGCGCCAGATGCTAAAGCTGCAAAATTGTGGCTTAATAAAGTTCGCAATACTGGCCGTTTGGAGTACCTAAAGAATGTATTCAGTTAACTCCCCGCATGTTGTCAATATCCATGATTTGAGACGCATAGCAAAGCGGCGGCTCCCCCGTGTTGTTTTTGATTATCTGGATGGTGGCGCGGAAGGCGAGGTCACTCTACGCGAGAATTGCCGCGTTTTTGACGATGTAACCTTTCGTCCCCGCCACGCGGTAGCCTTTGCGAACTGCGATTTGCGCGCGACCGTGCTTGGCCATGAGCTTTCACTTCCAGCAATGCTCGCTCCCGTCGGTTATAGCCGCCTGATGCATCCCGGTGGAGAAGTTGCCGCCGCGCGCGCCGCAGGAAAGGCCGGCACCGGTTATATTCTCTCCACCATTTCAGGACACAAACTCGAAAATGTAAAAGCGGGCTCCACCGGACCGGTCTTTTACCAGCTTTATCTAATGGGCGGACGGGCAGCTGCGGAAGCTTCCATCGATCGCGCGCGCCGCGCCGGCTTTGCCGCGTTGGTGATCACCATCGACACGCCTGTCAGCGGAATTCGCGAACGCGATCCTCGCAACGGCATGGTGGAGTTGCTGAACCCCGGACTTTTCCAGAAAATCCCTTACGCAGAGCAATTCTTAACGCATCCGGGCTGGCTCTTTTCCTTCTTCAAAGATGGTGGCGTTCCTCCCCTCTATAACGTCGTTCTTCCAGGAAAGGGCCCCATGCCCCTCACGGATATCGGCCGCGCCCTCGCTGCTTCCACGGTGACGTGGAAGGATCTGACCTGGATCAGAGAACACTGGAACGGTCCAATCGTCGTTAAGGGTGTGCTCACCGAAGATGACGGCAGGAGAGCCGTGGACGAAGGTGCCGCCGCCATTGTCGTTTCGAATCACGGCGGCCGCCAACTTGATTGTGTTTCCGCATCCCTGCGCGCGTTGCCTGAGGTGGTCGCGGCCGTGAACGGCCGAATAGAAGTGCTAATGGATGGCGGCGTGCGTCGCGGCACCGATATCGTGAAAGCGTTGTGCTTGGGCGCCCGCGCCGTGCTCTGTGGACGCGCCTATGCGTATGGATTGGCCGCCGCTGGTGAAGCAGGTGTAACTCGCGCAATCGAAATCTTGCGCGAAGACGTCAGACGCACCCTCGTATTGTTGGGCTGCCCCAGCGTCGCAGCCCTCGATTCCTCTTATGTGCGCACTCCCAAAGATTGGGCTGCCAGTTAAGTTAAAGCTTCGTCTCCACTAACAATGCTCGAAAGCGATCAGTGCACGAACTTCAGTGCACGAAGTTCAACCCGTGCGGTATAAATTGCGGAAAAACATAAGCGTACAGCATCACAATCACGCCAATAATCGCCGCCAGAGCCACCGAATGCCAAAACACAAACCTGAAAATCGAGCCTTCATTGCCCACCTGATTGGTTGCCGCGGTAGCGATGCAGATGGATTGCGCATCGATCATTTTGCCCATCACGCCACCAGCGCTGTTCGTGGCGCACATTAAAATTGGACTCAAATTCAGTTGCTGCGCGGTAATGCGCTGCAGCCCGCCAAATAATGCGTTCGACGCCGTATCGCTCCCGGTCAGCGCCACCCCCAGCCACCCAATATAGGCGCCAAAGAATGGGAAGAACCAGCCCGTCCGCGTAAACGCCAATCCCAATACCGCATCCATCCCCGAGTACCGCGTCACATATCCCAAGCCCAGCATGCACGCCATGGCAATGATCGCGAAGCGCAACCGATACATCGTGCCGCCAAATATCTTGAATATTCTCCCTGGTTTTAAACCAAGCAGAAGTCCGGCAATAACTGCTGCCAAGAAGCAGCCCGTGCCAGTCGCAGTCAACCAGTTAAGATCGAACTTCGCGTTTTCCGCTGTGGGCTTCATCACTACCGGTTGCGCCCGAAATACTGCCTGATGCAAATAGGGAACCGCCCATCCTCCCGTCTTAAACGCCGGAGTTGTGTACTTACCCATGGCGGTCTTGATCGTCGGTAATCCCCAGAGCAAAACAAACATTGATAGCAGCGCAAACGGCATCCATGCTTTTGCAAGTTGCCCAGGCGTGTGCACCACCGCGAACTCTCCGCGTTTCACCTTGGCGGCATCTTCTCCTCGTTCATCTTCAAAACGCCAGATCCGTTTCGGCTGCCACACTCGCAGGAATAAAAGTGTTGCGATGATCGATGCGATGCCCGCGGCAATATCCACAAGATTGCTGTCCACATGGTTTGACCAGAAATATTGCACCCCCGCGAACGAAATCCCGACCACTAAAATCGCGGGAAATACTTCGAAAGTTTCCGACCAGCTCACGAAAGTGCGAACCAACCAAAACGGCACGATCAGTGCGGTCCACGGAAGAATCCGTCCGACCATGGCGCTTAAGTCCGACTCCGGCAGCGTGGTCACCGCCGCCAGCGTATGTACCGGAGTTCCGATCGCTCCCCACGCAACTGGCGCAGTATTGGCTATAAGATTCAAGACCGCCGCCTGAAACGGCCTGAATCCCAACCCGATCATAAACGCTCCGGCAATAGCCACCGGAGCACCAAAGCCGGCAGCTCCCTCCAGGAAAGCGCCGAAAGCGAACGCCACCAGCAGCACCTGCAAGCGCCTGTCAGGCGTAATCGCCGCGATAGACTGCTTCATTATTTCGAATTGGCCGGTATCGACAGAAATGTCATACAAAAAGACCGCCGCAATCACAATCCATACTATTTTCAGAAATCCAAACGCGCCCCCATACAGAAAGCTGATCACCGCCAATCGTGGGGGCATCCCGAACGCCACGATGGCAATAATAATCGCCGCCGCCGCGCCGGCCATGGCGCACAGATGAGGACGCACTCGAAACCCTGCCAAGAGTGTCAGCAAAACGAGAATTGGGATGGCGGCCACCAGCGTCGATAACCACCAATGACCGAAAGGGTCATAGACTTGCGTCCAGGTCACAGGATCCTCCGCCGAAGAGAATTGCGCCCTGTAAGGGTTGCGAATCTTCGGGAGAAATACAAATCAGTTATGGTGCGCTTGTGAAATAGTGCTTGGCCGCTGAATTGTCAAGCGAGAAGTGAGCCTAGTGAGAAGTGAGCCTAGCATAGGATTACTCGCGGGCGTAGCGTCGCGAACCACAAGCCGAATTATCGCGATATAATAGTTACCATAAACTTATGCGCATTCTCCTGGCCGAAGACGAACGAAAAGTTGCGAGCTTCATTGCTCGCACTCTCAGAGAAAATTCCTACGCCGTCGACATCGCCGACACCGGCGAAAGAGCCCTCGAACTTGGCAGGGAAGTGAATTACGACGCCATCCTTTTGGATGTGCGCCTCCCTGGCATCAGCGGAATTGAAGTGTGCCGCGAATTGCGCCAGCGTGGTATCGAATCTCCAGTCATGATGCTCACCGCGCGAACTCTCGTCGAGCAACGCGTCGAGGGACTAGATGCCGGTGCCGACGATTATTTAACCAAGCCCTTCGTGCTAGCCGAACTCCTTGCGCGCGTGCGGGCCTTGGTTCGCCGCGGCTTCCACAAAGGAAATGCCCGCCTGCATTATGCTGATCTGGAACTCGATCGCCATCGCCGCCGCGCCATGCGCGGCAAGGAAATAATCCCACTAACCTCCAAGGAATTTGCGCTCTTGGAGCTCTTCCTCTTGCACGCGCCGGACCTCATCACCCGCAGCGCCATCGTCGAACATGTGTGGGACTACCATTTCGACAGCGAGACCAACCTTGTAGAGGTTTATATCAATCGCCTGCGCCAGAAAATCGACGTAAGCGGAGCCCCTAAATTAATTCACACCGTCCGCGGCGTCGGCTACCGCTTAGGGATGCCCGAATAATTTAAATCCGGAGGGTGCCCCAGGCTCGATTTGTCGCCTGGTTCTTGAAGTTGGGTTCGTAAAGTTGATTCTCAATGTAGATTCTTAAAGTTGGTCCTCAAATTTCTGGTTTCCACTTTTCTCCCGGTGTCCTCAAAAAACAGCAACCCGCAGCGCGGCTCAACCACTCTCAAGACCGTTCGACCGGCGCTGAATAATCTTCCTCGCTCACATGTTCCAGCCACACCACGCTAACGCCGTTCTGGCCAGCTTCCTGAATCGCCAGATGCACCATCGTGTGCTCGGCATCCGCCCCATGCCAGTGACGTTCCCCCGCTTCAATCCAAACCGAATCGCCCGCCGTGATTATTTGCGCTGGCTTGCCCGCTAGTTGCACACGCCCAACTCCTGTTAACACATGCAAGGCCTGCCCCATCGGATGCGTATGCCACGCCGTCCGAGCCCCAGGCTCAAACGAAACGCGATTCATCGCAAATCTCGCAGGCGTCGCGGCAGCCACGATCTCATCAATCCACACCGTGCCGGTGAACCAATCTTGCGGTCCTTTGCGGCAACCGCGCATCTCATTAGTCAATATTTTCATTTTTTTTTCTGCACTCCAGGCGCCTGACCCACACCTATGACAATTTCCCAGGCGTAAACAGCGCCGTCATTTCCATCACATCGCGATAATAGTCTTTTTGCTTTAACAACGCAGCGGCTCCTTCGTCAACAATGGCGGTGGCGTCGGGATGAAGTTGCAGAGCCGAAGCCGTGACCGAAGCCGTGAGAGGCCCCTCAATCGCGTTCGCAACTGCGCCAGCTTTCGCCGCACCGGTAGCCAACATAAGCACGCGCTTGCTGGCCAGTATCGTGCCGATGCCCATTGTGATCGCGAGACGCGGCATCTTCTCCCCAGCGCCAAAGGATTTCCGATTGTCCTCCACCGTCGCTTTACTGAGCACCTTCAGCCGCGTTTTCGAAGCGAAACTTGACGTCGGCTCGTTGAAACCGATGTGTCCGTTGCGCCCAATGCCCAGAATTTGCAGGTCGATACCACCCGCATTTTGGATTTCAGCTTCATAAGCAGCGCAATATTTTTCGTAGTCCCCGCTGATGGTGCCGTCCGGAATATGAATGTTCCGCGGGTCAAGGTTCACATGCGAAAAAAAATGTTCCCTCATGAAATGGTGAAAACTCTGCGGATGTTCAGGAGAAATCCCCAAATACTCGTCCAGATTAAACGTAACTACCAGGGAAAAATCGAGTGCTTCTTCCCCATGCATTCGCACCAGTTCGCGGTACACGCCAATCGTGGTGCTTCCCGTCGCCAAACCCAGCCGCACCTCCGGGTTCTGGCGTATCGAGTTCGCCACAATCCGCGCCGCTTCCTGACTCAGCTCTTCATAATTGGATTTTAGGACCACCAGCATTTAACGTAAGCCCGCCTGTTTTTTGGAGTTCAGCGATGTGCCCGTCACAAACAAACCCTTGTTGCGCTCGCTCTTGCCATTTAAACTTTTCTGAGCCACCATGCTGTGCTTCGCAGCGTCTCGATAGACTACAACATCCGCGCCAGCAATTGCTGGCCCGGCCATTACTAAAACGATTTAACCTGACCACCTGAGGGGTTAAGCGCATCTAAATTCGCGCCACCGCTCAAATGCAGCAGGAGAGTAGACACCCAAGATGGCACTCACTACCACCGACTGGATAGTAATCGCCACCTACCTGCTCCTCAATTTGTTGATCAGTCTGTATTACCGCCGGCGTTCCTCGGGTAGCACCGAAGAATTTTTCGTATCGGGACGAAATGTTTCCTGGTGGCTTGCCGGCACCTCCATGGTGGCCACGACATTCGCCGCCGACACCCCTCTGCTCGTCGCGGGCTTGGTAGCTAAAAACGGAATCTCCGGCAACTGGCTGTGGTGGTCGCAATGTCTCTGCGGCATGATGACCGTTTTTTTCTTCGCACGATATTGGCGCCGCGCGGAAATTCTTACTGACGTGGAATTTGTCGAGCTCCGCTACGAAGGCAAGCCCGCCGCTTTTCTGCGTGGTTTTCGCGCCATTTATCTTGGCGCGCTGATGAATTGCCTGATCCTTGGCTGGGTCATCAAAGCCATGATCAGCATCACCACCGTTTTGCTAGGCGACGCCATCGCCGCCGGACGCGTGCTGCAAATTGCCGTCGGCGGCCACGTTCTCCTGCATTACACCTTGGGAGCACCCGCGCACACCGCGTTGCTGATCTGCGTCCTGATCCTCGTCCCCTTCACCGGCATATACACATTCATCGGTGGACTATGGGGCGTACTGGTCACCGATCTGTTCCAGTTTATCTTGAAGATGACCATGATCGTCGTGCTCGCGTGGATCGCCGTCTCCAAGCTAGGCGGCATGACCATGCTCAAAATCCAGCTATCCCACGTGGATAGCATGGTGCGTCAATCGGGACAAACCACCGGTTCGATTCTCTCCTTCTTTCCTTCCTTCCATCTCGGCTGGACCACCGACGCCTTGTGGACCCTGCCGGTCATTACATTTTGTCTTTACCTGGCGGTGCAGTGGTGGGCTAGCTGGTATCCCGGAGCGGAACCCGGTGGCGGCGGCTACGTGGCTCAACGCATGTTCAGCGCGAAAGACGAAAAAAATTCGCTCGGCGCAACTCTGTGGTTCAACATCGCCCACTACGCCATGCGTTCGTGGCCATGGATTCTGACCGGGCTCGTAGCCGTCGCCGTTTATTCCCCCCATGGCGGCTTGCGCCCCAGTATGGAGTTTGCCGCCGAGCCTGAAAAAGGCTACGTAATGGTGCTGCGCGATTTTCTTCCCCCCGCGCTCCGTGGATTGATGGTGGCCGCCTTCCTGGCCGCCTTTATGTCCACTGTCGGCACCCAATTGAACTGGGGCACTTCCTACTTGATCAACGATCTGTATCGCAGATTTCTGGTGCGCAAAGCGACGGACAAGCATTACGTATTCGTCAGCAAAGTTTTTATTGTGATGCTGGTCATTCTCAGCGGCTACGCGGCCGCAAACATCAATTCCATTCAGTCTGCCTGGCAATTGCTCCTCGGCATGGGCGCGGGAACTGGCAGCGTTTTGCTCCTGCGCTGGTATTGGTGGCGAATTAATGCCTGGAGCGAAATCTCCGCCATGATCGCCGCCTTCGTTGTGTCCATTTCACTGCAGCGTGTGCATTTCGCAGGCAACGATTCCGTGGTCTTCGCCAAAGCAGCGTTGATCACCACCATCACGACCACGGTCGTGTGGTTGGTGACCACCATGATCACCAAGCCCGAATCGGACGAACGCCTCGTGAAATTCTACCGCCAGGTGCACCCCACGGTAATCGGTTGGCAGCGCATCGCCGCGTTAGCTCCGGAGATCGCCCCGGTGCGAGACCTGGGCGCCAATACCTTCGATTGGATTATGGGTTGCACGCTCGTCTATTGCTGCATGTTCGCCATAGGCGAACTAGTGCTGCAGGAGTGGCTCCCCGGACTCGTATTGCTACTTTGCGCCGCAGCCTCCGGTTATTTTATTTACTGGAGTCTTTCACGTCGCGGCTGGAAATCTTTTTCAATGACACCAGAACCTGTTGTGACGCCAAGCCGCGCAATTGTACCCGGCGCCGAACAGGGCACCTGATTCAGACCGTGCTCGTGTCTGTTTTATTCCTCGCTTGCGCCGTCCTCGGCTCCCGCGCATCAAATGAAGCGAACTCATTGTCGGAAGAAGCACGGGAGCACAACGGCGGTCCGCTGCGCCATCGCGTATGGTGCAAGAATAACAAGAATAAATTGAAGAACTTTAGATAGTCCATCCAAAACCTAGCCCTATGCCCAGACTGCAGACTCGCGAAGATGAACGCCTCGAAGAAACCCGCACGCGCAAGAAATATTGGAAGCGCTGGGGCCCTTATTTATCCGAGCGCCAATGGGGCACCGTACGCGAGGACTACAGCCCGTACGGCACCGCCTGGGAATATTTCCCGCACGACCACGCCAGATCACGCGCCTATCGATGGGGCGAAGACGGTATCGGAGGTATCAGCGACCGCCACCAGATGATTTGTTTCGGCCTCGCCATGTGGAACGGCCGCGATCACATCCTGAAGGAGCGCCTCTTCGGCCTTACTGGGCATCAGGGAAATCATGGTGAGGATGTGAAGGAATATTACTTCTACCTGGATTCCACGCCCACCCACAGCTACATGCAGATGTTGTACAAGTATCCCCAAGCAGAATTTCCCTACGATGCCTTGGTTGCCGAAAATGGCCGTCGCGACCGCACTAAGCCCGAATTCGAATTGATGGACACGGGCGTGTTCGCTGGGAATCGCTATTTCGACGTGTTCGTCGAGTATGCCAAGGCCGACGTCGAAGACATTCTCATCAAGCTCATCGTGGTGAATCGCGGCCCGGAGGCCGCCACACTTCATCTCTTGCCCTCGTTATGGTTTCGCAATACTTGGTCGTGGGGCAAGGATGACCGCCGCCCCACGTTGCGAAAAACCGTCGGGCCGGAAAGCTGCCAATGCGTTGAACTGCAACATCGGCAATATGGCAAGCGTTGGTTGTTGTGCGCGGGTCAGCCGCAATTGCTTTTTACCGAGAACGAAACCAATTATGAGCGTGTTTTTGCCGGGAAAAGCCCGACACCTTTCGTCAAAGACGCTTTCCATGAATATCTCATTCACAAAAACCAAGCTGCGATAAATCCCCAGCAAACCGGCACCAAGATGGCCGCTTACTACCCGCTCACCCTTGGACCCGGTGACAGCACCACGCTGAAGCTGCGCCTGACCGATATGGACCCGCTTGGTGGCATCAGCCCTGACTCTCACAAGATGGACGTCACATCGCCAGGCCACGCCGAGCCCAACGAAGAGGTTCCAGCCACCAACGATTTCGGCACGGGTTTCGATCATCTTTTCGACCTGCGCCAAAAAGAAGCCGACGATTTCTACGCTTCCCGCGTCCCCAAGGATATTTCGGAAGATGCTCGCTCGGTTATGCGTCAGGCCCTGTCCGGGATGATGTGGTCCAAGCAGTTTTACCACTACGACGTTCTCACTTGGCTTACCGGCGATCCCGGCCAACCGACTCCCCCGGAAGAACGCTGGAACGGAAGAAACAAAGATTGGACCCAGCTCTATAACGACGACATTATTTCCATGCCCGACAAATGGGAATACCCCTGGTACGCCGCGTGGGATCTGGCGTTTCACTGCGTGTCCCTGGCCATCATCGATCCTGACTTCGCCAAGGATCAGCTCGTCCTCCTCCTCCGCGAATGGTATATGAACCCCAACGGCCAATTGCCCGCCTACGAGTGGGCCTTTAGCGATGTGAATCCTCCGGTTCACGCCTGGGCCGCCTGGCGCGTTTACAAAATTGAGCGTCGCGTTCGCGGCGTGGCCGATCGCGCGTTCCTCGAAAAAGTTTTTCATAAACTGCTCTTGAATTTCACCTGGTGGGTGAATCGCAAGGATCCCGACGGCTCCAATATTTTTCAAGGCGGCTTTCTGGGTCTGGACAATATCGGCGTTTTCGACCGCTCCGCTCCTCTCCCCACCGGAGGCCATCTCGAGCAATCCGACGGCACCAGCTGGATGGGCATGTATTGCCTCAACATGCTGGCTATTGCGCTGGAACTTGCCAAAGAAGATCGCGCTTACGAAGATATTGCCAGCAAATTTTTTGAGCATTTCGTCTACATCGCCCATGCCATGAACAATTTTGGATCACGCGGGAAATCTCTGTGGGACGAAGAAGACGGTTTTTACTATGACGTTCTGCATCTCCCCAACGGTGAAGACCATTTCTTGAAGGTCCGCTCCATGGTGGGCCTCATTCCGCTCTTTGGTGTGGAGACCCTCGAACCCGAAGCCATGGATAAGCTCCCAGGATTTAAACGCCGCATGCAATGGTTCATCGACAATCATCCCGACGTCCCTGACCACATCGATATGTCGCAAAAATCGGCTCGCGGTACACGCTTGCTGCTCTCGCTGGTCAGCAAAAAACGGTTAGGCCGCGTCCTCTCTCACATGCTCGACGAATCGGAATTCCTTTCTCCCTACGGCATACGGGCGTTGTCCCGCTTTCACAAGGATCATCCCTACGAATTGCGCTTTAATGGCACGGTAAACAGCGTGAATTACGAGCCCGCCGAATCCGCCACCGGAACATTTGGCGGCAATTCGAACTGGCGCGGGCCCATCTGGTTTCCGGTGAACTACCTGTTGGTCGAGTCCTTGCAGAAGTACCATCATTATTACGGTGAAGATTTCAAAGTTGCCTGTCCCACAGGTTCGAATAACCAGACTGATCTCTGGCAAGTGGCCGCCGAAATTTCACGCCGGCTGACCCGCCTTTTTCTGCGCGACGATCAGGGCCGCCGCCCCGTTAACGGCCTCGCGGAGGTATTTCAGAGCGACCCGTACTGGCGCGACCTCGTTCTCTTTTATGAATTTTTTAACGGAGACAATGGCGCCGGCCTAGGCGCAAATCATCAGACCGGATGGACCGGCTTGGTAGCAAAAATGATTCAACAAAGTGGCGAGTGAATCACCGCTTTGGGCAACTCATAAAGTTCTATCAGTGCTTTGGCGTTCTCCGCACCCGCTCCTGGAACCGGCACTAGAACAAAATTTACTTTCGAACCGTCAGCCCCAGCACGCGCCTCGGGATAAATGGGAGCAACGCCAAAGCGCTCGCGCACGATTGCCATCGCACGATCCACATTCGAACACCGAAACTCCACCTGCTGAACTCCCTCGCCAAACTTTGCCAGAAACCGCGCGATCGCCCCCTGACCAGCCGGATCCCTGCTAGTGAGCACATCCAACTCAACGCCATTCGCAAAATGCAGTTCAAATTCCTCGGCGTCCTGCTCTTGCGGAACATTCGCCAACCCTGGCTGCCCATTAGCCGCGCGGATCTTCGCGAACGCTTCGCGACGCACCGCCACACCTACAGTCACCATTGGTTTTGGGCTTAAGAGCAACTCAGACAATTCCGCATCTTCCCACCAACGAGATACCGCCTGATCGGCGGGCCCCCGCCCTTGTCGATAAATCTCCGAAGCCGCCGCCACGCGCGCAGATTTTTCGGCGGCCGACAAATTGATGATCGCGGTCGAAATCGCGTTTGCCATATATGTTTTAACTCTTATCGATCAGGACCCGGCGTGATTTTACCGCCTGTCCGTTCAGCGACCGCAGCTTGCGCAGGCGACATCAGCGAGGCGATTAGCGCCACCAGAAGTATCCCCGCCACCACGCCCAATGAAATGTGCACCGGAACGTGCATCCACGGTTCGACGATCATCTTTGCCCCAATGAAAACCAGTACCCCAGAAAGTCCCACCGTCAGGTAACGCAAGCGTCCCAAAGCTCCCGCCAGCAAAAAATACATGGCCCGCAATCCCAGAATCGCAAACACATTCGAGGTGTACACGATAAAGGCATCGTGAGTAATACCAAAAATCGCCGGAATCGAATCAACCGCCAGCGTAATATCGGTAATCTCCACCACCAGCAGCACCAGAAACAAAGGTGTCGCAAATAATTGTTTGTTCAAGCGTACAAAAAATCTCTCGCCATGATATTGGCGAGTCACCCGCAAATGCCTGCTCGCAAATTGAAAAATCTTGTTTTGTTCCGGATGCGTGTCCCGCGTTCGAATCACTAACATGTGGATTCCGGCGTACACCAGAAACGCCCCGAAGACGTACATGATCCACGCAAAGCGCGCCACCAGCGCAGCGCCCATGGCAATCATGATTCCGCGCATCACCAGCGCGCCCAACACTCCCCAGGCCAGCAAGCGATGTTGTACCCGCTCATCCACGGAAAAAGCCCGAAAGATCACCAGAAATAAAAACAGGTTGTCGATGCTCAGCGCTTTTTCGATCAGGTACCCCGTGAAGAATTCAAGCGCAGGCTGTCTGCCCAGAAACCAGAACACTCCGCCGCCAAAAAGTATCGACAGCGCGACCCACCCCGCGCTCCAGGCCGCCGCTTCGCGCAGCCTGATTTTGTGCGGCCGGCTATGAAACACACCCAGATCAAGCGCCACCGCAACCAGCACGAAAATGTTAAAGAAGATCCAGCGCGAGAGGGTACCCATATTCGCGTTGGCTTATTTCAGGGAGCCGAGGAACCGCGTGCGTCCGTGGCGTTCAAATTATTCAATTCCACCCGCGTAGTCTGCCCTGGCTTAATGGCCACCGGCACATCCCACCGTACTCGAGTATCTCCGGCATCGGCATCCAAATTCAAAGAACTCACCCAGTAACTTCCCGGCGGCAAGCCCGAAACGCCCGCGCGCCCATCCAGATCCGTGTCCGCCTTGGCCACCAGATATTTCGTCTGCGCCACATCGGGCGCCAGGTGCTGAACGTGCTTCTTATGCTCGCTTTCAATCTTCGCCCATTTTCGCTGCGGATTCACCGCGTCCATCTCCAGTTCCATGCCGCTCATCGTTTCCGGGTGCAGCCGAATAAACTTGCGCAGCGCGCTGTAGTATTCCTCCGTTTGCTTTTTGTACTTGTCCGGATGGTCGGTTTTGTCCGCGTCCTTATATTTCGGCTTGGGAATCCCATTCGTCACCCCGCCGCTGTTCGCACGCTGGTAAGCCAGCAAGAATTCAGGCACGTGCAGTACGTCATCTGCCGTCAGCGCCTTATCCAGTCCCGGCATGGTCAAGTCCAGAATCTCATGCGCTTTGAGCCATTCCTTCAGCTCCGGAGAAACTTTCAACTCATCAATGAATTTGTCGCGAGAGGGAATTTCGTCGTCAGCTTCTACTTCTTGCGAAACCGCGGCGTAGCTTTTACTCAGGATGTAAAAAGTGAATTGCCGTACCGGCTCGGGCCGTGCCGCCGTAGGGGTGATCCTTGCGGTAAGCTGCAGCCCGCCGGTGCCCGTAGCCGTTTGCGCAAATGAACTCGCCCCCATTAACGACGAGCCAAACAACAACACGGCCAGTGTGGCCATTCGCGTTTTCATCATTCGCAAATCGTAACAGATTGGCGTCCAGGCGACGCACTGAACATCGATTGTGTTGCTTTAATGAAGGGTCCCGCCGAGCGCAGTGATTCCACGCCAATCAGGAAATTGGCATTCCCGCTCCCGCGCGAGACGCTGCTATTAGTCGACTCTTAGTAAAGGTGGAAAGTAACTTCGATCTGTACGCGGCAAGCGACAGGTTTGCCGCCAGGCCCCAAAGCTGCCCGCATTTTCCAGTTGCGCACCTGCGCCAGCGCTTTTTCTTCCAGGCCCAGTCCAGGGCCTTTGATCACCATGGGATTGGTGACACGCCCGTCGGCTGTTACCGTCACATCCAGCAAAACTGTGCCCTGGTATTTCGCTTTGCGAGCTTCATCCGAATATTCCGGTTGTGGGCAGTAGATACATTGCGGCGAGCCCACTCCGTTTATCCCCGCGCGGAAATCGCCGCCGCCCGTGCCGGCAGTATTGCCAGGGCCCAAGCCCGCGCCCTCGCCGCTGCCAATGCCGCCGCTCGTGCCTACGCCGATACCACCGCCACCGCCAGGTCCACCAGACATTGTTACTGCGCCAGCCATCGGATCGCCCATATTTGTAAGCGGCGGATTCGCAATCTTCAACTCCGGCGGCCCGAGTAGTGTCGGATCCATCGGCAGCTTGGGTGCGAGATTCTTGATCGTCGCCTCAGGCGGCGTAAACTGTGTATACGCGAATTTCGGAGCCTGGCCCTTCGTAGGTGGCGTAATGGATCGATCGCCGCCGCCACCACCGCCACCAGCCTTCTTCGTGCCGGCTGGCAGCTTCGCGATGTAAGGAGAAATATCCAGCGGTGTCGAATCAAATTTATTTTTTGCTTGTGTCGAGCCCGGCAAAATATGCGTGAAGAGCGGGACAACCAGAAGAGTAATAATCCCGACGTGCAGCCCGATCGAAATTATTTGTGTCCACCCAAAATTTTCGTCCTTTGACCAGATATCTTTAACCTTGACCGGCTTGCTGGTCCACTGCGCAGGAGCCTGTTTAACCGGGAAAAACAATTCCTTGATGCGGTCCCCGAACCCGCCGAACCCCGCGCCCCAAGCCACTTCAAGACGGCTATTCGAGGCGCCTTTTGGAACTGGCCCGCCCTTAAGCACGGTCTTTAAATTCTCTTTAAATCCGTCACCGTAGTTGTCCGGCATCAACGGAGAACGAACATCCCCGCGCACCTTCACCGGCCGTTCGGTCAGAAATTGTTTGAGGTTTCCCCAGAAACCATCGGTGACAAATCGGCTGGGAGTCCCGAATCGGGGCAGCGGAGTCGTTGACTCTGCGCTGGAATCTTTGGCCTTAGGCGGCTGAGGCTGAGTCGGCAAGAGATTGATCATTCTACC
>DATHGV010000445.1:0-26743 GCA_035490135.1 Candidatus Methylomirabilota bacterium | reverse complement strand
GTTCACGACGGTAGCGGATTTTTCAGAGATCGGCGCAGAGGAGCGTCGCTAAAGAATCAGTTCAACAAAAAATGTCGGCACGCCGACACCTGAAGTAATTGTCTAACGTCAAATTGTCGACACGCCGACATCCGAAGTAATTGTCGAACATCTAATTGTCGGCGGGTCGACATTGGAAGTAAGGGTTGATGTTGATGACTGAGATCAGAAGGATATTTGGAGTGCTCCATGAGGTCCGATCAAACCAGTGCAAGCCTGTCGGCCTTCACAAAAATGTCGGCGCGTCGACTTTGAAGTAACAGTTTAGATATCAATTAATGTCGTAAGCGAGGAGATGCCCGCGAAGCCCTATATATAAAGTAACGGTAGAAGTCCAAGGAGCGCGATTGAAGCTCGAAGGAAAGGATTGACGGCGAGATTTTAGCAACGGTCACCTATGAAGTGATGGTAGAGGTTCTCCGGTTCTGTCGGCAATGGATTTAAAGGGATGCTTCATTCATGTGCAGCGAAGGTACCGGATGAAAATGGTGCGAAATTCTGAAAAGCCCCAGCGATGTCGGACCTCAAGTAAAAGATTAGATGTCGGGGCGAGAAGTAAATTCTGCGAAATGTCGACGCGCCGACATGTTAGGTGATGGTTAGGTTCTTGTCGGGCGCGTCGAAACAGTCGGGGCTTGTGAGGCAGCGAGTTGAAATTATGGTTGATGCCAAAATTTCAGGACGACGAAACAAGAATGTCGGCGTGCCGACATTACAAATGATGGTTGAATAACTCTTCTGTTAGCATGCACACTTCCTTAGCTAGGGATGGAATGTAAGGCGATGGTTGAGATTCGAATTTATAGTCGCGCGGAACAATGCACGGAGAAAATGTCGGCGGGCCGACAATGAAAGTAACGGTTGAGGGCGCATTACATCGATTCGAACGACAGGTATCGATACGAACGGATGTTAGCTCCGACAGATTTTTCGTCGTTGAATTTTGAAACAGAGTTAGAGAATCATGAAATCCTAAATCGAGGGTCACAGTGAAAAAATGGGTATATTTTTTTGGAGCTGGTAAAGCGGAAGGCAACGGCGAATGGCGCGATCTGTTGGGGGGCAAGGGTGCCGGTCTGGCGGAGATGACCAAGATCGGGCTGCCGGTGCCGGCGGGCTTCACGATATCGACGGAGGCCTGTGAGTACTACTATAAAAACGGAAAGAAGTATCCACCGGAATTGAAGAAGGAAGTGGCGCAGCATGTGGCGCACCTCGAAAAAGTGACCAAGAAGAAGCTCGGCGATCCTAAAGCTCCGCTACTTGTGAGCGTGCGGTCTGGCTCGGCGCGATCCATGCCCGGGATGATGGAGACCATATTGAATCTGGGCCTGAACGATCGCAGCGTCGAGGGCCTGGCGGGCGCGACGAAGAACGAACGATTTGCGTACGATGCGTATCGGCGCTTCGTGCAGATGTATTCCACGGTAGTGATGGAAATGTCCAAGGAAGACCTGGAACACCGGTTGCGCGCGCTGAAAGACAGATTAGGCGTGCGAGAGGATACAGCCGTTCCTGCGAGCGGCTGGAAAGAATTGGTGCGGGAGTACAAGCAGTTGTTCAAGGAAAAGACCGGGAAAAATTTCCCGGACGATCCGATGGATCAACTGTGGGGCGCGATCGGCGCGGTGTTTGGTTCATGGATGGCGGAGAAAGCGGTCACGTACCGGCGCGTCGAAAAAATTACTGGAGTCATAGGTACCGCAGTCAACGTGGTACAGATGGTGTTCGGGAATACTGGCGACACTTCGGGAACGGGCGTGTGCTTCACGCGCGACCCAAGTTCGGGCGAGAAAGTTTTCTATGGCGATTACCTGGTGAACGCCCAGGGCGAAGATGTGGTCGCTGGAATTCGCACGCCGACGCCGTTACGCGAGATGGAAACGGCGATGCCGAAGGTTTACGCGCAGCTCGATAAAGTTCGAGTAAAACTTGAGAATCACTATCGCGATATGCAAGACATGGAATTCACCGTCGAAGATGGGACCTTATATATGTTGCAGACGCGCACCGGAAAGCGCACGCCTGCGGCAGCGTTTCGCATCGCTGTGGATATGACCAATGAAAAGTTGATCAGCAAGGAAGAAGCGATTACCCGCATCAAGTCGGAAGATATCGAACGGCTGTTCTATCCGGTGATTGACGTGAAGGTGGACAAGAAATCGCTGGAGGCGCGCATCCTGGCCAACGGCATTGACGCTGTGCCGGGTGCGGCCGTAGGGAAGGTGGTGTTCTCCGCACAGAAGGCTGAAGAGTGGGCCGAGAAAGGCGAAAAAGTAATTCTGGTGCGCCGCGAAACGAGTCCAGAAGATGTGGGCGGGATGGCGGTCGCGCAGGGAATTCTGACCGCGACAGGCGGAAAGACAAGCCACGCCGCAGTGGTAGCACGCGGCTGGGGCAAGTGCTGCATCGTGGGCGCGGAGAAATTGCAGATCGACTACAAATCGTCGTCCATGGTAGCCAAGGGCAAAACCGTAAAGGAAGGCGATTGGATCACGCTGGATGGCAGCCAGGGCGTGGTGTACTCCGGCGAAATGCCGCTGGTATCGCCAAAGCTGCCGCAGGCGTACGCCACACTGATGAAGTGGGGCGATGAAGTGCGGCGATTGGGGGTGCGTACCAACGCGGATACGCCGCAAGATGCGCGCAAGGCTAGGGAATTCGGCGCGGAGGGCATTGGACTGTGCCGCACGGAGCACATGTTCTTTACCGATTTTGAGCATCCGGAAAAGAGCCACGAGCGGCAACGCGCGATCCAGGAAATGATTCTGGCGGAGACTCGTGAAGCGCGCGTGAAAGCCCTGGATCGACTGTTGCCATTTCAGCGGCGCGATTTCGTGGGGATATTTCAAGCGATGGACGGATTCCCGGTGACTATTCGCTTGATTGATCCACCGCTACACGAATTCGTTCCGCACGAGCGAGCCAAACAGGAAGAGTTGGCCAAGGAGTTGGGGTTGGACGTTGAAGTAGTGGCGCGCCGAGTGGAGCAGTTGCATGAAGCAAATCCGATGCTGGGCCATCGCGGCTGCAGGTTGTCCATCACCTACCCAGAAATTCTGGAGATGCAGGTACGGGCGATCATTGAGGCGGCGATCGAATGTCAGCGCGGCAGAGTTAAAGTGTTACCTGAGATTATGCATCCGCTGGTTCTGGACAAAAAGGAGTTACAGATACTCGAGCAGGCTACGCGAAGAGTCGCCGATGAGTTAATCAAAAAGGCCGGAGTGAAGTTGCCGTACTTAGTAGGCACGATGATCGAGTTGCCGAGAGCGGCGTTGTTGGCTAACGAGATTGCCGAGGTGGCAGAATTTTTCTCCTTCGGCACAAACGATCTGACGCAAACAACCATGGGGCTCTCGCGCGACGACGCCGGGCGATTCCTGCCCGACTATGTGGACGAGAAAAAAGCCGGGGTGTTCAGCTCCGACCCATTTCAAACCCTGGATATCAAGGGCGTGGGAATGCTGATGCGCTGGGCTACAGAGCGCGGCAGGGAAACGCGGCCCAAGCTGAAGGTGGGAATTTGCGGCGAGCATGGCGGGGACTCGGAGAGCGTAAAGTTCTGTCATGGCCTGGGAATGGATTATGTTAGCGCCTCGCCGTTCCGGGTACCGATAGCGCGCTTAGCAGCAGCGCAGGCGGTAATTGAAGAAAATGCGAGTGGAAACAAGAAAGCGAAAAAGGCGGCGGGTTAATTTCAGACGCGTCGTTCGATTTTATTTAAAGAATCGCCGAGACGCATAACGTGCTGCTGGAGATGTCGGGGCACCGACATTTTTCGCAGCCTAGAAACTGCGAAGCCTGATTTGGGTGTTGGTTCTGGTGTTATGCAAATTAAAGTGTGACCTGAAATGTCGGCGTGCCGACAAAAGTCGTTGATGCCATAGTTAAAGCGCTACTTGAAGCGGCTGCGTTGCGGCATTCGCGCCGCTTCTGGTCCTGTCTTTCATAGAAAGAAGCTCATCTCGCTGAAAATCACGAAATAAAATTCGCAGTTATTTTCAACCTACAAATCATCTTTAGCTGTTCAATCTAAGACCGAAATAAATGCTCAGGTACCTCAAACGGAGTGCCGGGAATCAAACACCGAGGACACGTTCAACGGAACGCGGCCCAATTGGTTTGCGTGCAGCTTTTGATTTCCACAGCGAACGCCTGGCAAAGACTGGTTGCCGCTTTGATTTTTTGACGAAGTAGCTTAGGATTGAGCTTGGTTTGCGGGTGCCTATGGTCCCCCCTTGCACTTCAAGCAAACCCGTGAGGCCATGTGCGGGCCCCGGAAACAGGCAGCTAGCGTCGACGGCACTGCTCCCACCGTTACGCTGCTCGGTACGATGACCGAATCCACCAGCGGAATAGACCCCAGCCTTATCCCGCACTTTGAAGTGTGTCTCAGGAGTTCAGCGTGAAGTATCGATTCAGCATTCTGATGCCGGTTTATAACCGCCAGAACTATGTCGGCGAAGCCATCGACTCCGTGCTTGCGCAGACATTTAAGGATTACGAGTTATTCGCCGTAGATGACGGGTCCACGGACTTGTCTGCCGCCGTGCTGGTGTCTTACGGCACGCGCATCAAGCTTCTGCAACAATCGAACCAAGGGCCGGAGGTCGCGCGAAATAAGGCGGCGGCGATGGCCCAAGGGGAATATCTAGTTTTTTTCGATAGCGACGACTATTTATTTCCGTTTGCGCTGGAGACTCTCGACAAGGTTATCTCGCGTTTTGGCACACCCACGCTGCTTATGGGGAGCATGGAGCGCTTTCATGATGGCGAGGAAAGACCGCCAGAGGCGCCTACAGATCGGACGATCCGGGTTATCAAATATCAGGATTACCTCTCGAAGACACGGCCTGTGGGGACCATGTGCATTGTGGTGCGCAAATCCGTGTTTGACGCGGTAGGGGGGCTTCGCGACAGCACGCCGGAAACGTGGTATTGCGACGACAACACCTTACTACTGAAGGTCGGGACGCGCGGGCAAAGCATCCTGATCGAGAATCCGTGTGTTTCCGCATACCGGCAGCACGGCGACAACAGCACTAAGAACACCGAAGCAGTTGCCAATGCGCTAATCCGCCTCGCGAATGCCGAACGGCAGGGGGATTTCGGAGGAAAGGAAAGGCGAGCCGACCGCTACGCGTACATTGGGGGACGGGCGGCGGCATGGGCGTTTCATTATTGCTGGCGTGGTGGTCACCGTAAACTCGCACTTAAACTTTTAAGTGGGACGGCCCCGATGGTATCTATGGCGGTGTTGCGCAAATTTTTGCGAAAGTTTCGCCAGCCAGCGGAGTCAATTATTCTGGAAGCGCGCGGCGCGAAGTTAGGTTAGATCGGATTCCCGAAAACAAGAAACTGCTCCGATGGCAGAGCCGGAATCCCTTTTAAGCTTCAATGTACTTGCCGCATAAAATACCGATTCCTAGAAACCTCTTACCTTTACTGATCTAAAGTCGCGGGTGAGATTGTCGGCGTGTCGACATTTTCTTGCTATTGCGTATCTCAAGTATTACTTTAGGTTTGCTAAGTGGGAATTTTGAAGAAAAAGTAAAGCCCGATAAAAAAGAAGATCATGTCTGGAGACCAGCCAGCTAAGACCGGAGGAAGTTGTCCGACACCTCCCATAGCTTCCATGAGGCGGGCGATGCTCCAATAGCCTATTCCGATGGCGATGCCGATAGCGACTCCGCCGATCGCGCCACGAGAACCCACCAGGAATGCGAACGGGATCGCGAGCAGCATGCTGACAGGCGCGATGAGCGGATAGGCAATCTTGACGTGCCACTGCACGGTCAGTCCGGCAACGTCGAAACCGGCGCGACGCAGATCTTCAATGTAGCGGTTGAGTTCGGACCAATTCATCTGAAATGCCTGGCGAACTTCGCGATTGAAGTATTCCGGGGGCTCGGTCAGTTCGGGAAAAGCCTGCACGTTAAATTGATCGAAGCGGGTGATGGAACCACTAGAAAAATCGCGAACCCAGCCGGATTCCAGCAGCCAGATTTTTTGCGATGCGGACCAGGCCGCGCGCGTGGCAAAAATACGGCGGCGGACATTAAAGGTCGCGGGGTCGATTTCCAAAACACTGAGGCCGCCGAAAAGATTTTGCAGCGGGCTGAACAGGTCGTAGTTGTAAATCTTGGAATTTTCGCCGAAAATCCAGCGCTGGGGATGAGTGTAGGTTTGCGGCGGGCGGCCTTTGATCTGGTTGCGCAAAGCGTCCTGGCGCTGGTTGGCATAGGGAAGATAGGTTTCGTTGACGAGCAGCATAGCGCCGGCGAGCATGACGCCGGCGACCAGGAGCGGAATAACCAGGCGATGCAGACTGATGCCGCTGGCCTTGATGGCCACGATTTCGTTGTTCTTGCTCATGATGCCGAGGGTGACCAGCACGGAAACAAGCGCGCTAAGGGGCGCGAGGTTGTATACGAGATAGGGAGTCAGGTAGCGAAAATAATTGATGACGATGAGGAACGCTACGTGGTGGCGCGCGATGTCGTCGAGCAACTCGAAGAATGTGAAAGTCTCAAAAAGAAACACGAACACCGCCATGATGAGTGCGAAGTAAACGGTGAAGCGGCGAAGAATATAAATGTCCATTAGCCGGGGAATGCTGCCGCCGGGAACCGATTGATGAATATCGCCGTTCAGACGCGTGGACCCGTTGAGCGGGTAGCCAAGCTTGCGAAACGCAGCGGTGCGGGCGCGCGCTTTACGTCGAAGAAAACGCAAGCGCGTTCTGATAAAGCCGGTGGGGTGCAGCCAGCGACCCTCGCCGCGGAATTGTTCCATGCGCGGCAGCAAAATGAGGCCGAACGCGACGAGAATCAGATCGGCGATCCAAATCCCGAGCGCTGGCGAAACTGTGCCTTGACGAGCCAGTCCAGCGCCGGTTACGAAAAGAAGGTAATATCCGGCGATCATGGCGACAGCGATCAGAGAGCCAGCGGCGCGGCCCCCACGGCGCGGTTGCGCGCCGATGGGTACGGCTACAAGCGCAAAGACCAGGCAAGCGAACGGAAATGCCAAGCGACGGTGAAGTTCCACGCGAGATTCCAGCCACCCAGGGCCGTGATCTGCTATAAGACTGCGCAGAGAACGCTCTGGATTGCTGATCTGCCGCTGTGTGGCGGGAATCAGATTGTTAACTTCGATGGGCCAATCGCTCTGTCCAAAGGCGGTGACGGAATAGCGGTCCGGGCGGTCACGATAAAATTCGTGGGTAGTGCCGCCTTGAAGATGTAACTCGAGCGTGCCGTGATTGGGATCCGGGATGACGATGGCGCGCTCCGCTAAAGTTAAACGCGAACCGCTCTCAGCACCGGTATCGGCTAAGAACACACCATGCCAGAGAGTGCCGCTGGCAGCCACGTCTGAAATGTAAAGTATTAGTTGAGGAAATCGTTCGTCAAAGACGCGAGGTTGTACCTGGAAAGAGATTTGCGAAGCGATTAGATTGGCTTCAATGGAACGAAAGGTTCGCAGAGCTAAAGGAGAGAGCCACAGAGTCATAGTCAGACTGGCGATCAACCCGGAGACAGCCAGGACTCCTACAGGAAGCAAGATGCGGCGGCGGCCGATGCCGAGGGCTGTGAGAGCGATGATTTCGCTGTCGGCGGACATGCGGCCGAGCCCGAGGAGCACGCCGATGAGCACGGCCATGGGAATTGTGAAAGTAAAGACCGCCGGAAAGATGCAAAGGAACAGCTTGAGGATTTGGGAGCCGGAACCGGTGTGGCGGACGAACAACTCCATAAGACGAACCAGCTGAGGGACGAAGAAGACAAAGGTGAAGACGATAAGTCCGAGGAAGGCGTGGCGAAAAACCTCGCGGACAATGTAACGGTCCAATATGCGCATGAGACGAACGGTGAGTGTAACACGCGCGAAGAATTGAGACAGGAGCGGTGTAGAAGATGAATCGCGTGAATCTGGTGGTGTTGTGGCACATGCATCAGCCGCAATATCGCGACCCGGAAACCGGGCGGTACGTGCTGCCGTGGACGCGGCTGCATGCGACCAAGGATTATTTTGGAATGGTGAAAGTGCTGGAGGAATTTCCGGGATTCCAGGCGACTTTTAATGTTGTTCCGGCGCTGGGAATGCAGTTAGAAGAATATGCCAGCGGCAAATTCAACGAGCCGTGGTTTTCGCTGGCTTTTAAAAATGCTGAGAAGCTGAGCAGAGAAGATAAAACCGAGATTCTGGCGCGGGCTTTTCAGGTAAATCACGAGCGGTTGATGTCGCGATGGAAGCGCTTCGTGGAATTGTACGAATGGTCGCGCCCCGCGGACGGCGCGCAGGCGTTGGTGACATTCACGACGCGGGATTGGCGGGATCTACAGGTGCTGTCGCAATTGGCGTGGATGGAAGAGTCCTGGCTCGAGAAAGACGAAGTGGTGAGCAGGCTGGCGTCGAAGGGACGAGATTTCACGGAGAGCGATCAAGAGGCGCTGAAGGCCAAGGAAATTGAGCTGATTGGATTGGTGCTGCCTGCGCACCGGGAGGCGGCGCGGCGGGGGCAGATTGAGCTCAGCACTACTCCTTTTTATCATCCGATTCTGCCGCTGATTTGCGATTCGGATATTGCGCGGGTGGCGAATCCGTCCACGCCGCTGCCGAGGCGAGCTTATCGGCATCCAGACGATGCGCGGGAACAATTGCGGCGCGCGCGGGAATATCACGAGCGTGTTTTCGGAATGAAGCCGGCGGGCTTGTGGCCATCGGAAGGATCAGTGTCGGATCAGACCCTGGCGATTGCTGCGGAAGAAGGATTTAAATGGTTTGGCACGGATGAAGGAGTGCTCGGGCGCACCTTGAATGTAGGATTTTTTCGCGATGGGACGGGAATTCCTGCGAATGCCGAACGATTGTACAAGCCTTGGCGAGTGCAAACGCCCAGCGGTGGCATTACTGGATTATTTCGCGACCACCATTTGTCGGACTTGATCGGATTTGTGTATAGCCGCATGGATTCTAAAGCTGCGGCGGCCGATCTGCATGGGCGGTTGCGATTCCTGGGCGAACGGGTGCAAAGCGCGCAGCCGCTCACCATTGGTATTTTTTTGGATGGCGAAAATGCCTGGGAATATTATCCGGGGAATGGCCGCGAATTTTTGCGCGAATTTTACCGGCGCGTGGAGAGCGACCAAGATTTTCGCGCGTTGACGGCTTCGGAAGCCATTGCCGCGGCGGGAGACGTGCCCGTAACGGCGGGAATTTTTCCGGCTTCGTGGATCAATGCGAATTTCGATGTGTGGATCGGTGACAGCGAAGACGTTACCGCGTGGGAATTATTGTGGGATGCGCGCGAGACGTACACCAAAGCAGTGGAGTCGGAGAAAAAAGGTCGCGCCGACGCTCCAGTAGCCACAGCGTTAAGCAGTGCGTACGAATCGTTGCTGGCGGCCGAAGGCAGCGACTGGTGCTGGTGGTTCGGGCCGGAGCACAGCACCGCGAATGATGCGGAGTTCGACGCATTGTATCGCAAACATCTCACGGGAGTTTATCTGGCACTCGGGCGCGTGCCGCCCGCGGAATTAGCCAAGCCCATCAAGCGCAAACCGGAGCATGCACTGGAACTGGCGCCCACGGGATTTGTGAATGTCCGCGTGGACGGACGCGACAGTTCGTATTTTGAGTGGTTGGGCGCGGGCTTGTATTCTCCGGAGCGGCGCGGCGGGTCCATGCATGGACGCGTTTTTTATTTGCATGAATTACGTTATGGCTTTGAGGAAGAGCGGTTCTGCGTGCGGGTGGATCTTTTTCCGGAGGTGCTTGCGGAACTGGAAGATACGGAATTTCACATCAGCATCGTGGGCGCGGAGGAATTGACGGTGGTGGCGAAGATCGCGCGCGGCCATTTGCGAGAGTTCGCGGTGGAACGAAAAAATCTTTGTTTGCTGAATCCGAAAGATATTGTGGAAGTGGCGTTCGACCGCATTCTGGAAGTAGCCGTTCGACGCGAAGCGCTGGACATTGCTGGAAAAACCAGCTTGCGGCTAGGAGTTGCGCTGTGGCATTGCGGGTTGCCACTGGACGTGTTGCCCGCGTCGGGTTTCTTGGATGTGAGTTTCGGTGAAGAACACGCCGCTTGGGAGGTGGAAGAGAAGGCGGGCGGGATGCTGAGTGACCGGAAGAACTGATGGACGGCGACCGTAAAGCTGAGTTGCTAGTTGATATGTTCCCTGAATTATCAGCAGAGTTCGAGCAGCTTCTTAGAGTTTCCGGCAAACCCGCTTTGGCAGAGCAGATTGCGGGATTGCGCGTTTTAGACCGAAGCCGCTGCGGCGATGATTTTTGCGCCACATTTTATACGCAACCCAAACCCAAGGGGTCTTATGGACCCAGGTTGCGGACGGTGGCTCTTGAACCAATTACTGGGCACCTCATCATTGATGTGGTCGGCGGCGCCGTCGCCCAGATTGAAGTGCTTTACCGACAAACCTTGATTAAAAACTCTGTTAGTCAGTAATCGTGAATTTGTGATGTTTTAGAAAAGTTCTCGCGTCGTTTTCGTTGAAAAAAACGAGACGTACTTGCTCGACCGGCGACCCGGCAGACAGAACAGATTCGATTGTTTCTGATACTACGGGTGCGGCGCGCTCCGGTGGATAGCCGTAGGCTCCGGTTGAGACAGCGGGAAATGCGATGGAGCGAAGGCCGTGTTCAGCTGCCAAAGCGAGGGAATTTCGATAGCAGGCCGCGAGCATCGATGCGTCAGGTTCCTTTCCGATTGCTGTGATTGGGCCGACGGTATGAATTACATGGCGCGCGGGGAGTTGACCTCCGGTAGTCAGAACAGCCTCGCCGATAGGCAGGCCGCGTGGAAGGCGTGTGCGGCGTAGCTCACGGCAAGCTTCCAGGATTTTTGGTCCTCCTTTGGCGTGAATCGCGCCGTCGACACCGCCTCCGCCTAAAAGGGTGCTATTTGCGGCGTTCACAATTGCATCGACGTCCTGCTTCGTGATGTCGCCTGTCACGACGTGAACTTCCCCCCCTAGGAAGCTGGCTAGAGTTTTTGAAGGGTCCATGACCGAAGGCTCCCACGGCGTCGTTATCTCTATGTATCCACACTGAGATGATGGCTTAGTCCGAATGAGTCCGAATAATCGGACATTGAGAGCTAATTCCGATTAATGCTTATAAGCGCGAAACGCTATCTAGCACGAAGATTGGCCTTCTTGGCCGCCTTCCGTTGTGCCTTCGCGGATTTCTTCATTGCTTTCCGCTGCTTCTTGGCGGCCTTCTTATTCATCTTTTGCTGCTTCTTGTCCGCCTTCCGGGACCGGCGCGCACCTTCTGCGACACTGATGCGTTGAGCTTTGACCGGTATTGACCATGGAACACTCAAGGCGACCAGCAGTGTGAAAGAAGCAATGCGTTTCATCTGGAATTTCCTTCTCGACTCCAAACTCCGAAAGTCCAGTGTATATCCATCTCGCCCGGCCGTAACGTCGTGAAACGACTTCATCGAGAGTACTCCCGCCCCATAACCAAAGCCCGGGAAGTCGTAATCGGAAACTGACACACTCCCCGAATGCGACTAAAAATATTAAAAAAGTTTGACGGCGAGGTCGGTGGGGTTGTCGCCAACGGGGATCATGGTGACTAGGTAGTTGGTGCGGACGCGGATGATGGCGATATCGCCGGAGTCGTGGTTGACGGCGAGGAGAAGACTTTCCTGGGGATCGAAGCGCAGGGCTGAAGGGGATTGGCCTGCAGGGACCGGGAAGCCTTTGCTGGGGTCGCGGTCGAGGCGGCGATCCACGATATCGACGGGGATGATGCGGTTGGCCGCGGTGTCGGAGACGTACATCAGGCTAGCGTCGGCGCTGAGAATGGCGCGTGTGGGCGCGGAGCCCAGCACCATGTAGTCGCCGACTTCGTGTGTAGCGGTGTTGATGACCTGGAGGCCGTGAGCTTCGGGCGAGATCAGATAGAGTTCGCCGCCGTCGGGCTTGAGCAGCATTTGCGTGGGGCGGCCGGCAAGTTCGAGATGCGTCAGAAGCACGCCGCGACGCAGATCGACGACGGAGATGCGGGCTTCGCTGGCGCTGCGAACGAAGGCGACGGAGCTATCGGCCATGATGGCGATGTCTTCAGGGCGCGCGACTACCGGGATGGTGCCGCGCAGCGCGAGAGTTGCGGCGTCGTGAAGAGAGACGGTGGCGTCACCACGATTGGCGACGACTATAGTTTTGCCGTCGGGAGTGCCGCGCGCGAGGACGGGTTCGCGGCCGGTTTTAGCGGTGCCCAGGATGGCGTGGGTGCGGCAGTCGATTGCGAACAGGGTGTTGCCGCCGGAAGAGGTGACGTACGCTCTCGCGCTGTCAGGGGAAAAATCGAGCGCGTAGGGCAGGGGGCCGACCGGGATTTTTGCTACGACTTGATTGCTGCGCGTGTCGAGAACCCAAACAAAACCCTCCGTTATGCTGACGCCCCAGATTTCTGCGCGGGTAGGGTGTTCGCGGACGCCGGATAATTTTTGGCCGATGGGGACGTGGGCGATAGCGCCGAGTTTTACCAGGTCCACTACCGTGAGGTTTCCGTCGGAGGTGGTGACGTAGGCGTTGAGGCGCAGGCCGGGGCGGAGGAAGGACGGGCGGTGCTCGAAGAGAAGGAGAATCAGGGCGGCCACGAGGAGGATTGCCAGGAGGGAGAAGACGCGGTAGTTGCGGGGACGCCTCATTTAGATGGTGGGAACTGGTTCGTTCTTGAAAGGGAAAGAACGGAACGGAGGAGAGGATCGGCGGGGCTACGACGGACACATCGAAGAGAGATTCCGCGACTGCGCTGACCGGCTTCTTCGCAGGAGCGAAGTAGGAGGAAAAAACCGGTCTGCTCCGCTCGGAATGACCGGTTTTTGCTTTGTTGTTTCGTAATTTGCATGAGTGATTTTTGCTTTTTGTTTAGGAATTTGCAGTGCGGTTATTTTTTTACTCCGAAACTTTTTTCTCGAAACCTTTTTTCAAAACCCTTCTATTGTAGAACCGTTTTTTAAAGACCTACTCAATGGTTGAAATCTTCACTTAGGTCTCGCCATAGTGGATTGAGGCGTTCTATCAAAGCGATCTTTTTGTTCTCTGCGCCAGGTTTTCCATTGTTTTCCGCGGGCTATGGCGTTGCGAATGTCGTTGAAAGGTTCGAAATATACAAGTTTGGTGGTGTTGTCGGCGCCTGAGAATCCTTGGGCGCGCTTTGATTGGTGTTCTACTACGCGGCGCTCGAGATGATTGGTTCCTCCTATATATAGGACGCCCGAGGTGCTGGCCATCATGTAGGCGTGATAGACCACGGCGGGAAAGTTTGGCACGACAGCCCAGTGGATGGAACTAAAAGCGCAGAGTGACTGCTACGCATCAGTTGACATTCAAGCGACGGCATTCAGTTGACTTCGCGGTGGAGGACGGCGGCGATTTGGCGGACTTCTGAGACTAGTTCGGCGAGTTCGGTGGGGAGGATGGATTGCATGCCGTCGGAGAGGGCCTGGTCTGGGGCGTGATGGACTTCGATGAGCAGGCCGTCGGCGCCTACCGCTACCGCAGCTCGGGAGAGGGGCAAAACTTTGTGGCGCTTGCCGGTACCGTGGCTGGGGTCGACGAGGATGGGCAAGTGGCTGCGTTTTTTTACGGCAGGGATGATGGTTAGGTCGAGGGTGTTGCGTGAATGGTCGGCGAAGGTGCGCACGCCGCGTTCGCAGAGCATGACGTTGTAATTGCCTTCGCTCAGGACATATTCGGCGGCCATCAGGAATTCGTCGAGCGTGGCGGACATGCCGCGCTTGAGGAGGATGGGCTTTTTGGCGCGGCCGGCGCGCTTGAGGAGAGAGAAATTCTGCATGTTGCGGGCGCCGATCTGGATGACGTCGGCGTATTCTTCGACGAGGTCGAGGCTTTCGTTGTCGATGGCTTCGGTGATGATGCCGAGGCCGTAGTGCTTGCGGACTTGCCCGAGGATTTTTAGGCCGGCTTCGCCGAGGCCCTGAAAACTATATGGTGAAGTGCGCGGTTTGTAGGCGCCGCCGCGGAAAAGTTTTACGCCGGCTTTCTTGACGCCTTCGGCAGTGGCGAAGCACTGCTCTTCGGTTTCTACCGCGCAGGGGCCGCCAACCAGGCCCACGTGTTTTCCGCCGAAAAGAACTTCGCCGGAAGGAGTGGGAATGCTCATGATGGTGTCTTCTTCTTTGACATCGCGGCTGACGAGTTTGTAGGGCTTGCTGACGGGAATGCATTCGATTACGCCGGGAAGGGATTCGAGAACGCCAAGATCGAGCGCACCTTTGTTGCCGGTTATGCCGATGGCGGTGCGGAGAGCGCCGGGGATGGGATGTGCTTTAAGGCCGAGACTTTCGATGCGTTCGCAAACGGCGCGAATCTGCGGCTCGGTGGCGTGAGACTGCATTACGACTAACATGGCTGCTCCGGGCTAGGATGTGGAACATTGAAGTTTACCTGTTGGGGCGCGGGCGGGGCAAATGAAGGCGGTAACGGGATTGATAAAATATCGTCAAATATTTGGCGGGTTTTAAATGCTCCAGCGCACGGTGACGTTGAGGTCAGTTCGTCGTAGTGGCGTCTGTCACGTCGTACAGCCAACGCGTCAGACCTTTGGGCAAAAGTCCGAGTCGAGCTATGGCACCAAGAAGCGTGGTAGCGCGGAAAATGAGCCCTACGACCAACGCGAGGAGGCAGCCTGAACAAGTAAAGATAACTGGGAGTGAAGGTGAGCTAGTCATATGCCCTCCAGAGATAATGGTACTCTGCGGCGATGTGGCACTCAAGGCCAACATATTCAAAGGAATCCGAGACGTCGACCGAATCTGATTGACGGGTACGGGGCCACTAAGTCAACTCGAAAGTGATTTTTTCCAGGTCGATCCCGACGGTGCTATCGGCATAAGCGTAGCCCTCGAGACAATGGGCGTATCCGTCCTTCAACCAAAGAATAAATCCCATTCCGTGATTCAGTCCTGTCACTTTAGTTTGCGGACCATCCTCGTAACCTCTTACCCGCGACGGCTGGGGTTCGGTTGCGATTCACATCGAAATCAGTATAGAAGCCGGCCCCAGTGTTTACACGGCTGCGAAATGTTGCCGTCATGAGTTGAGCTTCGAGAACCTGGCGTTCGTCTTCTTGCATTTGACAAATCGCTGCCATTACAGCGTGTTCCATGGGCGTGAATTCCGGGGCCAGTGAGAGCATCGTATTAAATTGTAGCTCAAGGCCGAAGCGAGGCCAGTTCGGCGCGTGTGTTATAATTGATGGTTTATGAGTGAGCGAAATTTTACATTGAGCATTGCAGCACAACCCCTGACGCGGCTTACCGAGTTTGATCCCGAAGACGAGTACCGGCCGGAGCCTGAGCCGGAGGCGCTGCCGCCAGCGTGGCTGGATGGCAGCACGCGCATTGGGATTCATACTTCCATTGCGGGCGGGCATCGGAACGCGCTGGAAACGGCGCGGAAGCTTGGTTGCAACGCGCTGCAGATATTTTCCGCCAATCCGCGGCAGTGGCAGGGCGGGTCGGCGCGCATTCCGGAAGTGGATGCGCAGGCGTTTCGCGCTCGCCGAGCGGAACTGGGACTTGGGCCGCTGGTCATTCACGCCAATTATTTGGTTAACCTGGCGTCACCGCAACCTATGTTGCGGGTGCGGTCGATACAGGCGTTTCACGATGAAATAGTGCGCGGGATGTCGCTGGGGGCGGATTTTCTGGTGGTGCATCCGGGGACCCGCGGCGAAGCGACTTGCGCGCAAGCGGTGGCGACGGTGATTGAGTCGGTGAAGCAGGCGTCGAAGCGGGCGTCATTGGGCGGGATGCGGATACTGCTGGAAAATACCGCGGGGATGGGAACGTGCTTGAGTTCGCGGCTGGAAGAGATGGCGGAGGTTTTGGCGGGATTGAATGGGTTTCCGGTCGACATCTGCCTCGATACCGCGCATCTTTTTGCGTCGGGTTATGACATTCGAAGCGAAGAGGGATTGGCTGCGACGATTGGGCAGATTGAGAATACCATTGGGCTGGAACGCGTGCCGGTGATGCATATCAATGATTCGAAGATTCCGCTGGGCGGGCGTGTGGATCGTCACGAGCACATCGGGAAAGGCAAAATTGGGGCGGAAGCGTTTCGCAGAATTTTGCGGCACCCGCGATTGAGCCCTACGCCGCCGGAGGGATTGGCGGGGCGGGTGTTTATTGCGGAGACGCCCATTGATGATCCCGGAGATGACCGGAAAAATGTGGCGATGTTGTGGGACTTGGCGGGATTGAAGGATGTTGCGCCTGCGGCGGAGAAGGGTTTTTCGATGTTGACGGCGGCGCTGAAGAAGAAGATGGATGTGCAGCGGGCTGTAGAGAAGAGAAATGCGGTGGCGGCGGCGCGGCGGGAGGCGGAGGAGGTCCGGAGGAAGAGCGAAGAGAGATCCCTCCACTTCGCAGGCCGGCTGCTTCGCAGGAGCGAAGCAGAAAAGCAAATGCACCGGCCTGCTTCGGTCGGGATGACCGGTGTGGGTGGTGGCGCGAAGGGAGCCAAGGTCACGGCGACAGGTGTTGCTAGCGGCGGCAAGCGCGCCAAGGTCATGGCGATGAAGCCTGCGAAGCGGGCGGCGCCTACGAAGAAGGCGAAAAAAGTAAGTGGGGCGAGCAAGAAGCGAAAAAGGGGATAGTTGAGAGTGGCGGAATACAACCCACAAGCGATCGAAGCAAAATGGCAAAAACGCTGGGCAGATGCGCGGGTCTTCGAAACGGAGGCGGATCCTTCGAAGCCGAAGTACTACGTATTGGAAATGCTGCCGTATCCCTCGGGCACGATGCACATGGGGCACATGCGCAACTACACGATTGGCGATGTAGTGGCGCGGGTGAAGCGCATGCGCGGATTCAACGTGCTGCATCCCATGGGCTGGGACGCCTTTGGCCTGCCTGCTGAAAACGCGGCGATAAAAAATAATACCCACCCTAGAATCTGGACCAACAACAACATTGCGGAATTTCAGCGGGTGCTGCGGCGCTTTGGATTCAGCTTTGACTGGCTGCGGGAAATTTCCACATGTGAGCCGGAATATTACCGGTGGAACCAGTGGTTTTTTTTGCGCATGCTGGAGCGCGGACTAGCCTACAAGAAAAAAAGCCGCGTCAACTGGTGTCCCAAGTGCTGCACGGTGCTGGCCAACGA
This sequence comes from Candidatus Methylomirabilota bacterium, assembly GCA_035490135.1. GTDB lineage: Bacteria > Acidobacteriota > Terriglobia > Acidiferrales > UBA7541 > Acidiferrum. The sequence goes on along the minus strand of DATHGV010000445.1, from coordinate 9,521 downwards.
GCAAGTGGTGAACGGGTACTGCTGGCGGCACGAAGATACGCTGGTGGAATCGCGCGAACTGGAGCAGTGGTTTTTGAAGACCACTGCGTATTCGGAGCAGTTGCTGGACGATTTGAAATTGCTGGAAGGTGGATGGCCGGAGCGGGTCATCACCATGCAGCGCAACTGGATTGGGAAGTCGACGGGCGCGAAGGTGCGATTCGTGGTGGCTGGCGGGAAAGCCGGAGTTAAGGATGGCGCTGTTGCCGAGACTATCGAAGTTTTTACTACGCGCATTGATACGATCTATGGCGCGAGTGCGCTGATTCTGGCGCCGCGACATCCGCTGGTCGCGAAATTATTAGCGGGCTCGATTGAAGAATCGACGGCGAGCGCGAAGTTGGCGGAGATGCAGCAGAGTACTGTGAAGGCTGAAGAGCTGGAGACTGCGGACAAAGTAGGATTTTTCACCGGGCGATACGCCGTGAATCCGTTCAATGGCGCGGAAATTCCAGTGTGGGTAGGGAACTTTGTGCTGATGGAGTACGGAACTGGTGCAGTGATGTGCGTGCCTGCGCATGATGAGCGGGACTTTGAGTTTGCAACGAAGTATGGACTGGCGATTCCGATTGTGGTGCAGCCGAGTGATGGCGAAGCGCTGAGTGACGGCAAATTGAAGGAAGCGTTTACCGAATACGGAAAGAGCGTGAATTCGGGGCCGTATAGCGGGCTGACGACGGAAGAGGCGCTAGCGCGGATGTCGGCGGAGGCGGAAGCGAACGGATTTGGAAAACGCGAGACAGTATTTCGGTTGAAGGACTGGGGAATTTCGCGGCAAAGGTATTGGGGCACGCCGATCCCGGTGATCTACTGTCAGAAAGATGGAATGGTGGCGGTGCCCGACGCGGATTTGCCGGTGCTGCTGCCTGAACATGTGAAACTGACAGGCGAAGGGGAGTCGCCGCTGGCGGCTACTCCGGAATTTGTGAATGTGAAATGCCCGAAGTGCGGGGGCGATGCGCGGCGGGAAACGGACACGATGGATACGTTCGTGGATTCGTCGTGGTATTTCTACCGATATTGCGATCCGCACAATGATAAAGCGCCGTTTGATAAGGGCAAGGTGGCGTACTGGTTTACGATTGATCAATATATCGGCGGGATTACGCACGCGATTTTGCACCTGCTGTATTCGCGATTCTGGTGCAAGGTGATGCGCGACTTGGGATTGGTGAATCACAGTGAACCGATAGCGCGGCTGTTTACGCAGGGCATGGTGCAAAAGGGCGGCGTGGCCATGTCCAAGTCGAAGGGCAATGTGGTCGGCGCGGAAGAGATGGCGGACAAATATGGCGCCGATACCGGCAGGCTGTATACGTTATTTGCGGCGCCGCCAGAAAAGGATCTGGAGTGGAGCGAAGAAAGTATTGAAGGATCGTGGCGGTTTCTGAATCGCGTGTACCGCTTGGTGGAACGTCATGCGGAAGTGGTACGCGCGGTGAAGAGCGCGAACAGCACGGCGGGTGGTCAAGCGATTACGCCAAATTCCGCCAAAGAAAAACAATTGCTGCGCAAGACACATCAAATACTCAGGCGTGTTACGCAGGATTTCGAGACGCGCTGGCACTTCAATTCGGCGATTGCTTTGATCATGGATTTGACCAACGAGATTTACTCCGTGGAGCCGCTGGACGAAGGCGTGCGACCGGAAGTGCAGCGCGAAGTGCTGGAATTATTGACGCTGATGCTGGCGCCGATGACACCGCATATTGCGGCGGAGCTGTGGGAAACGCTGGGCCACGAAGACGGGCAATGGACCGCAGCGTGGCCGGCTTATGATGCGGAACTGGCGCGCGAGACGGAAGTGGAAATTGTGGTGCAGGTAAATGGACGGGTGCGTGGAAAATTGAAAGTGCCTGCGGGAATGCCAGAAGAGCAGGTTATTCCGCTGGCGAAAGCCGAACCAAGCGTGACGCAGCACCTCGATGGAAAGCGCGTGGTAAAACATATCTTCGTGGCGGACAAACTCGTAAACCTGGTGGTGGCTTAATGGCGAGCACAGCGAAACCCGTACAGGACCAAGTTGGCAGGATGGAAGCGGAACTTGGCGGTGTGGTGGTGTTGGATTTTGGCGGGCAGTACACGCAACTGATCGCGCGGCGGATCCGTGAGCAGCAAGTATTTTCGTCCATTTTGCCGTGTACCACGTCGATGGAAGAGTTGATGAAGTTGGAGCCTGTTGGCGTGGTGCTGTCGGGCGGGCCGAGCTCTGTGTATGACCCGGAAGCTCCCAAGTGCGATCCGAAATTATTGGCGCTGGGCATACCAGTGCTGGGGATTTGCTATGGCATGCAGTGGATTACGCACACTTTGGGCGGCAAGGTGGAGCGTGCGGAACGGCGCGAGTACGGGCGAGCGCAACTGAATATTGAGAGTGGCGATAGCGCGTCGGATTTGTTTACGGGGGTAGCGAGTTCGTTGCGCGTGTGGAACAGCCACGGCGACCACGTGATGATGTTGCCGACGGGATTTCGCACTGTGGGGCGGACGGCCAATGCGGTGGCGGCGGTGGAAGACCGCACGCGAAAGATTTATGCCGTGGAGTTTCATCCGGAGGTAAATCACACCGAGCAAGGCACGGAGATACTTCGAAACTTTTTGTTCCGGGTGTGCAAAGCGGAGAAGAAGTGGAGCGGAGCGGCGTTTATCGAAGAGACGGTGGAGGCCATACGCAAGAAAGCGGGCCCGACCAGCAGGGTGATTTGCGCGTTGAGCGGCGGCGTGGACTCGACGGTGGCGGCGGCGCTGGTGCATCGCGCGATTGGCGACCGGCTGACGAATATTTTTGTGAACACCGGCATGCTCCGGAAGAATGAGTTCGTGGAGACGCTGGAGATGTTGCGCGAGCGGTTGGGCCTGCGGGTGATTGGGATCGATGCGTCGGATAGATTTTTGGCGCGGCTTGAGGGTGTTACCGAGCCGGAGATCAAACGCAAGCGGATTGGCGCGGAATTTATCGCAGTGTTCGCGGAAGAAGCGCAGCGGCTGCAACGCGAAGAGGCGCACGGAGAGATTGGTTTCCTGGTGCAGGGGACACTTTATCCCGACGTAATTGAATCCATTTCGGTGCGCGGGCCTTCGGCGACGATCAAGACGCACCACAATGTGGGCGGTCTGCCCGCAAATATGCCGTTTGCCTTGATTGAGCCATTGCGGGATCTGTTTAAGGATGAGGTGCGGCGGATTGGCAGGGAACTGGGTTTGCCGGAAGAAATTTTAGTGAAACATCCGTTTCCAGGCCCCGGATTGGCGGTTCGGTTACTAGGAGAGGTGATTCGGTCACATTTGGTGACTCTCCAGGAAGCGGATGCCGTGGTAGTGGAAGAGATCCGGCGGGCGGGATTGTACGAAAAAGTGTGGCAGGCGTTCGCGGTGCTGCTGCCGGTGCGCAGCGTTGGAGTTATGGGGGATGGGCGGACTTACGGGCTGACGGTGGCCGTGCGTGTAGTGCAAAGTGACGACGCCATGACGGCGGATTGGGTGAGATTGCCTGGCGACGTGCTGGAACGAATCTCGACTCGGATCGTGAATGAGGTTCCGGGAGTAACACGAGTGGTGTACGACATCAGTTCAAAACCGCCCAGTACGATTGAGTGGGAGTAGGTGGGGCGACATAAAGGTTTTATAAAACGAGCCGGCGGGAATTGAATCAAATTAAAGTTAGGTGTGAGGTGGCGAAGGGTTAAGAGATGAGAAAAGGGGATAGAAAGGCATCGGCGCGCAGAGGGGGAGTGCGCGGCCCGATTGTTGTGGTAGGTAATTCTAACCGGTTAGCTGAGCAGCGATAAAAAAGCTAACCGCGGTAATCTACCTATTGGCCATTTTCTGAGCCATGTACAGAATGAGCTTGCGGTCTTCATCTTCGACTTTGCTGAGAAGACGGCGCAGCTTGTTGAGGAAACGGGCTTCTTTCCCAACACTGCCCCAGGCGATATCGTCAGACGATTTGCGCTTGGGAAGATTGGGAAGCTGGGGTGGCTCTTCACCGTCGTAGAAGAGTTGATAGAGTGGGCACTCGAGGGCACGAGCCAGTTTCTCGAGCGTTTCGATGGCCGGAACAGTATGGCCATTTTCCACGCGGGAGATATAGCAACGAAGTAAACCGGTTCGCTTCTCGATGTCGCCCTGGGAGAGTTTCTTTTCCTCGCGCATTACGCGGAGGCGGTCACCAATAATCATGTGGGCATTATTCCATCTGGTATGTTATTAGGCAAGTAGAAAGTTGCTACTCATGGAAGTGAAACATTTGATGCAGTTGACATCGTACGTGACGGAAACCGCGAGAGGAGTGTAGCGTAACCAAATCAGCATGGCACACGTCCCAAAACTAGCCCCGCTTGAGCCCAGCCCCAAGCGCTCCCCGAAGGCGGTGGATGCGGGGAGGACCGGGGCGGCGGCGCAGGCCAAAGGCACGTACGATCGCGAACTGGTGCGGCGTGCGCAGGCTAACGATAAGGAAGCTTACGAAGAGCTGATCAAGCGGCACCAGCAGCGGGTGTTCGCGGTAGCCGCGGGCATCCTGCGGCGGCATGAAGATATTGAAGATATCGCGCAGCAAGTCTTCGTAAAGGCTTACTTTTCGCTGAAGCGGTTTGATGGCCGGGCGGCATTCAGTACGTGGCTGTACCGCATCACATTGAATGAGTGCTGGGACCTGTTGCGCAAGAAGAAGGTGCGGCCGCTGCTGTATGAGTCGGATCTGAGCGAAGAGCAGGCGCAGCGGGTGGCGGACTCGGAGTCCGATGGCGCCGGGCCGGACATCCGGCAAAGATTGGAGAATCAGCAAAGGGTAGAACAGCTTTTGGAAGGCTTGGAGGAGCGTGACAAGTTGATGCTGATTCTGAAAGAGGTGGAAGGTTTTTCCATCGAGGAAATTGCCGAGGTACTGGACTTGAATGCAAACACCGTAAAAGTACGACTGTTTCGAGCGCGCGGGCGGGTAGTGAGGCAGGCTGCAGAGCGAGAAAAAAGCGCGAAGGGTGGTACGAGCGCGAAGAAGTAGATGAGAACGGCAGGTGGTTGGAAACAAGGAGATGCAAATATGTGGGACAAATTCAGGAAAGAGAACCGGCTATGCCAGCAATACCGCGAGGCGCTGGAGGATTTGCCGCCTGATGTTGGCGAGAGTACGGCTTCCGCGGAGCTAGGCAATAGTTTGTCGGCTGAGGTGCTGGAGCATGCGCGCGAGTGCGATGCATGCGAAGTGGCGGCGGAGACATTCTGGGCATCCCGAGATTTGTTGGCGGGGCCATTAGGATTGGCGCGCGAGTGGAACAGCGCGGCGATGAGTGAAGCTAAGCCGTGGTTTGCGGCGCGGGTCATGGCCAAGATCGCCGAGCGCGAGATGGAAGGTCGAAGAGCGCTGGCGGAATGGAGCGGCGCAGTCGCGAAGTTAGCGTCCAGACTGGCGTGGGTTTCTGCGTTGCTGCTGGTGGTGGGAACCACGTGGTTTTACGGGCCGCACGGTGGGCAGCTGAATAGCGAATCAGTGGAGTCGAAAGCGCAAGCCACTCCGCAATACTTGTTTGATAGCGCGGCAGGGCAGGGCACGGTGGACGATGCCCTGGTACGTCCGCCGGAGAAATAAAAATGACAGAATCGTCGACGACGCGCAAAGCTGCTCTGTGGGTGGGATTGGTATTTTTGCTGGGCGTGGCCCTTGGCGGATTGGGCGGGTATGTGTTTGCGCACCAGAAATATACCGTTACGAATGCTGGCGCGCCTCCTTCAGATGCGGTAAGGCGCGCGCAAAAGGTGCAGGAACTTACTTCTTTAGCTAACCTGACGCCGGAGCAAGGTCAACAAGTCGATGCCATCATTGCCGATATCCAGACCCAGATGAAGAGCATCCGCAAGACACTGGAGCCGCAATTCGATGAAGCCCGACAGAGGGGGCGCGAGCGCATACGCGCGATTTTGACTGAGGAACAGAAGCCCAAGTTGGAAGAGTTCATCCGGAAGATGGATGAGGAGCGACGGCGCAACGGGCAGTAGCTCTCAAGGGCTTTCGCTGATTGATTTGTAGAAGTGTTCGTAGATAAAGCCGCGACCCAATCCTTCGATGTACCCAAAAACGCAACCCACAATCGAACCGGACTAGTGATGCTAGCTATAGCTAGGGCGATACGCTATTTGATGAGAAGTACTGCAAAATCAAAGGACGCGATTATGCCCGCGTGCCCGGTTTGTCACAGGAAAATGGACGGTCATCAGTTCGCCCTCATCGCGACGACAATTATCGGTGAACAGGAAAAACCTCGCGTAACCGAGCTTATTGGCCACGTGAGGATGCATCGCTGGGACGTGTTGCATTCATTCAAGGAATGGAAAGGTGATCGCGACGATGTGGTCGTTTATGCGATCCGTGGTCCACACGATGCACGCGAAGTCATCTTGGTCCGCAGTCCGTACGACCTTTATGAGAACGACAAAATTTGCGTACAGGAAATGGTCACTGCCGAGGAGCTAGCGGTGATCTCCGAGCTTGTTCCTCTGACCGATTGGCAGCCGCCGTAAACTGTACAGTTCGGCATTCGACATACTGCGTTCCACGATTGATTGACCCCCGTTGGTGCGACTAGTAGAGTTTTTCCTTGCACGCGGAATTCTTGAGGCGAACTAGGAGAAATGCATGACGCGGATCGGTGTCGGTATCGGTGTGGCCTGCTTGGTGGCGGCCAGTTACGTTTTCGCGCATGCGCGAGCGAGCCAGGAAGCGCCTGCGAAACAGAGTATGCCGGGTTCATCAGACGCGACGCAAAAAGAAAAAAGCACAAAGGCGGGGGCTGCAAACGAAGCGAAGCGGGCGAAAAGCGTGACAGTGAATGTGGTGTTCGCGGGAGACACGAAATTAATTGATGCAGTCAAGGCTATCTGCCAGGACCCACATGCCGATAAGTTGCAGGATTGTTTTGCAGAAGAGATGAAGAAGGCCGGGGCATCGGACGCGGCAGTCGAATTTTCCAGACAATTAGGTGAGCCGGGATTTGTGCGCGACTTTAGAGCGGCTGGGCCAGTGGATATTGCTTATGTGTTTTATCCCTATCGCGCCAACGAAAATCAATCATGGGTGATTGTGAATGGGACTCCTCCGGCCATCGATGTGGACAATTCCAAGCTGGTGACCATCGCGGCGCGGGCGTTGAAGAACAATGCTGCGTATACCGGGCTGGCAAAATCGCATCCGGATCTTTCGCCGTGGCCGGGGGACCGCTATTCGACGGAGATTCCGGATGTGGAAATGGGCGCGAATGGCGGCGTGCATATCATCGTGAATTACCGGTTGAGAGAGAAGTGCCACTCTTGCGCGGTGCTGGGTCATGCGTGGTATTCGTTTGAGTTCGATGCGAAAGGAATTTTCGCTGGGGCCAGGTTGATGGCCATTTCTGTTACTCGCGAGAAGGCGCCGGTGGTGCGCGCAACGAGCAAGATGGTAGGGACTTCGATAGGAACTTCGGCGGGGGAAGAATTGACCATCGCATTGCCGATTAAAGATGCGGCGGGTTCTGAATGGATATTGGCGAAGGCATTGGATACCGCGAAGGTACGATTGATTGAGCACAGCCATGTCGCCCCGCCTGCTGGAAATGGCGCGGCAGGGACTGAGGAGATGTGGAAATTTGCGGCCTTGGGCGCGGGAACAACGCAGATTGCCTTTCAAACAGGGGCGGAAAAACCAATCACTTTCAGAGTCGTTGTCCGAAGCAGATCCGCGGGACCGAGTGGTTCATCCGCGAAGAAGCAATAGTTCTGTAATTTTCAGGACCTGAATAAATTAGAAAGGGATGTCTTCGTCGGAGATGTCGGGGCCTGCGGGTGCGGCTGAGCCGCCTCCGAATGCGTCGTCGGGTGGTGCGCTGTGAGCGTCGAAGTCGTCGGCGTGACGAGCGCCACCGCCAGCTGCCGCGCCTGCGCCGGCACCTACCGCCGCGCCGTCACCGCGACCACCGAGCATACGGAAATTGGTGGCCACGATTTCAAAGCTGGTGCGCTTCTGACCTTCTTTATCCTGCCATTCGCGCGATTGAATGCGCCCTTCGAGAAAGAGGAGTGAGCCCTTTTTAAGATATTGCTGCGCAATTTCGGCTTGTTTGCCCCACACGACGATCTTGTGCCACTCGGTACGTTTCTGTTTTTCACCGTTACGATCTTTGTAAGTTTCGTCTGTGGCGATCGAGAAGTTTGCCACGGCCTGGCCGCCGCCGGTGTAACGCGTCTCAGGATCGCGGCCCAAACGGCCGACGAGAATGACTTTGTTGACGGACATGAAATGAATTCTCCCTTTGAAGTCGAAGATAGCATGCGGCGAATGAAAAAGGAAATGCGGCAATGGGACGGCCGTTGAACAAAATCGGTGGAAGTGGCGTATGTAAATGAGAGACGTGTTCTCCTCGAGCGTATATCGGCGGAAAGGGTTCAAAGGCAAATACCTCGCATGAAGAATTCAGTGCACACGCAAACAGCGAATATATCCCTGTATGCGCACCGATATCTACGATTCTCCTGGAGTTGCGGACAAATCTCGCAAATTGCGGGACTACGTAAGGCTCCCAACGCTGCCAGTCTTGCCAGAACAGCCGTGCTCCAAGAGGGTCATCGAGTGTGACGTGGTATTCAAACGAAGCTCCACGGTAACCTCAAGTCAAAACTGACGTCTAGCGGGGCACCCATCAGGGATTTAAGCTGGATCATACCGTGCCTAGAGCGCAGTTGAGCGAAGAACCGAACACTTGGGTGAGCAAGGTGATTTTTACGGACACCCAGTTTATGTAGGGCCTTCAAAACATTTTGGACCATCACCCGCGTTTCTCGATGGCTACTTTTTAGGCATGTTGGGGTCTGAGATTAACTATAACAAAGCTCGCCACGACTCGGCGCAGTGCCTGACCAGTTGCGTTTGCGCTGCCACCATTCTGAGCGACAAAGAGTCGCCCTTTTTGCTCGAATTTCATCATTTTGGACTGTCATGGGTCCTAACGACGACCAACAGGCGAGGCACGCGGCTTAATACTTTTTCCCCTTCAGGGCTTTTTCGGGGGATTATCGGCGGGTTTTTCAGGTGCTTGCGGAGGACGGTCTGATTTCTGAGCCTCGACGGAAACGACGCTAAAATTGCCGGCGCTGTCACGAACTTGAGTGGTCTTGGTCTGTTGCGTACCTGCGGCAGCATACTGCACGACGTATTTCGTTTTTGCCCTACTTTGCAGACCATCAGTCGGGAAGCCTAGGTTAGGTTCCTCGACCTGCTGCTCTGTTTTTTCTCCGGTTGAATCCTTTTTCTGGATAGTCGTGACGCGGCGATTTAGCTGTAGAGTGCCGTTGCCGGACGAGCCAGGGAGTTGCGTAGAATATGTATCAACGGTCGTGTTTTTTTCTCCTGCGGCGGTTTCTGTTTCTTGGCCCACAGTGCGGGCTAGTTCCGAAAGTTTGCCGTTGACGTCAGGGCGGGAAATGCGCTCTTCGGTGGTGCGATTCTTGCCATC
>DATHGV010000444.1:0-2317 GCA_035490135.1 Candidatus Methylomirabilota bacterium | reverse complement strand
TCCGCCAGCGCACGACAACATTCGTGGCGCTGAGTATTTCGAGTAAGGAGGAGAGAAGACCATGCTGCAACAACCGATGATGGAAAAACTCCATGCTCTCAAGCTCCAAGGATTACTCGAAGCCTTGGAGCGACAGGAACAAGATGAGTCTGCGCGGGAGTTGAGCTTTCTGGATCGCTTGGCACTGCTGGTCGATCAGCAGTGGAACTGGCGACAGAACCAGGCTCTCGCGCGGCGAGTTCGCGCCTCTCGTCTGAAGGGCGCCGCTTGTGTGGAAAATATCGACTACCGAGCCGAACGAGGACTCAGCAAGAGTGTGATCCGTGCATTGGCCCAGGACTCTGCCTGGGTGAAGAACCACGAACACATTTTCGTGCTCGGTCCCACTGGCGTGGGCAAGAGCTATGTTGCTTCGGCACTGGCACAGAAAGCCTGCCGAGACGGCTACGCGGTCTACTACACGCGAACCGCGGCGCTGTTCCGGGATCTGAACTTGGCACGGGCCGACGGCAGTCTGCGGCAACTGCTGAAGCGGCTCAACCGCATCGATGTTCTGGTGATCGATGACTGGGCGATGGCTCCAATGTCAGAAGCAGAGCGCAGAGACTTCTGGGAGATCGCCGAAGATCGCTACCAGGTACGCTCCATGATTCTGACCTCACAACTACCGGTGTCCCGTTGGCACGAGCAGATCGGAGATCCCACATTGGCCGACAGCATCCTCGACCGGTTGGTGCACAACGCTCATCGCATCGAGATGCGCGGCGAATCGATGCGTAAGCAGCGCGGCGAGAAAGGAGAAAAGTGAACACCGATCGGCGGGCCAAAAGCTGTGGAAAAGACGGGCAAAGAACGCCCTTGGAAATCGCTCCGCGATTCCCACTTTCCCACAGCTTCAACAACAAGCTTGACGATCGTGATCACTTTCTGCAAAATCCATTCGCCAGCGTCGCTTCGCTCCGACGACTGATCACATCGATCCCGGAACGCTGATCACCATCAGTCCGGAACCACCGATCACCTTCATCGGAATCCCCAACGCTGCAAAACACATAATAAAGCACTCAACCTCCCAACGCTTTGAACTCATGTACCGGCTGGTATGATTTGCTCCGCCATTCCTCAAGGGGCATCAAAGCCAGCGAAAAATTCCAGCCAGCGGACCGTCTCTTCATAGACCTGGGCGGAAATCTCGCTGACCTCTGGATACATGACGAATTCGCCGTAAGCGGACCTTATGTCGGCTTCGGCTATCTTTTCCAGCTTTAGTCGGCGCCTAACCCCTTGTTTTTCTTGCCATTAAAAAAAATGGCGGAGAGGGTGGGATTCGAACCCTCCTAGCCTAAGAAATTTCCATCGATATTGGTAAATCCTAACCGCCTTTGTTGTCAACAGCGAAAGTGAGCGCATGGCGCCAATTCAAGGTTTTGCAATCAACGATGGGAAATCTGGTACTTGGGATTTTGCTCGATGTCTTAGGAAGTCTTAGGACGTTCTCCAGCAATTCAGAGGACAGCACGCTCCACCTGTGGGCATCGCCGACAGGGATTCCGCCCGATTGCGACGACAGTGCTCGTTCTTCCCGACAACGCGTTTTTGAACAACTTCAGGTTTGCTGCGTACTAGCAAGTTTGGCCACATCACTTCATCCAAGCGCGTTTGTCAGGACAAATCGAGAGGCATTACTTCAGAATTGCCTGTGAGGAAAGCAGATAGTTAAGCTTAAGCCCGGTTATGCGTATGGTCAGAGCATTTCTCTGTCGTTTCGTACCTTCTATCTCCGCTTCTTGTAATTCCGGATACAATCGATTGCATGGAACCCAATTCGCGCAAGGTCTCGCGGGTCGCCTTTGCCTATCTGTGGTCCATCTTGTTTTGGATGGGTCTTGCCGCTCTGGCTGCAGCGGAGGATAAGGTCCGCTTCTTGGAGAGGGGGCTCCGCACATCTTACTGGACCGCACTCCTTATCGAAGGCGGATTTCTGCTGTGCGCGGCGCTGTTGACGCCTCCCATTTTCGCGATAGTTCACCGCTATCCGATCACCAAACCGATTCGGATTGGTCGCGTAGCTGGGTATGTTCTTGGCATCGCGCTTTACATCATCGCCTGCGTGAGCCTCCGTTGGATTTTACTGCCGCCTTGGAATTCTCTTGCTCAGAGGTTCGAACAACGCTCGTTGCGCACATTGTCTACGGGTTTTTACGCTTTTGCCGAGATAATCTGGAACTTCATCATTGTTCTGGCAGCCGCGCATGCATACGAGTATTTTAAGCGGGCTAGGGACCAGGAACTTCAGTTGCAGCAGGCGCTGGCCACG
>DATHGV010000443.1:0-13731 GCA_035490135.1 Candidatus Methylomirabilota bacterium | reverse complement strand
AATCTTTATCGCCTTCCCGCCGTGAATCAGTAGGTCTCGAAAGGCGTAAACTTCTAACGCAGCCCGATAGGTTGTTCTGGACCCATTCTGCCTTTGCGTGAGAGTGCCGGGGATCCTGAAATGAACAACTCCGTTCTCGTTGCCGATTACGACAGCATTGCGGGACGGCACGAAACTCGAACTGAATGTGGGAGCTCCTTTCTCATCCAGCCACCCCTGCATGTGTTTCACGAACTCCGACCAGCCCTCTGGCGTGAAATCGGGACGCCCACGTTTCCATCCCTCCGCGTCACCCTGCCGAAAGTTGACCGCTTGCACAGCCGCGTGTTGTGCGCTAGCAACAATCGTATTCTGGTCCATACTTTCTGGCGACGAGCTTTGACCGAACAGCGGAATACTTGTGAAAAAGACGGCGAAGACCACAATCAGTTGACGGCGCACCATTCTCACCTCACGTCGGGCGAAGCGCCCTTACTGGAGCAGAATACGACCAACTCCCGGAGTGTCGGCTGGCAGAGCCGTCACGGTGCTGCTGGAAGACGCTGGCTGGCGGACGGACAGCCCTATTTCTCTATCTCCGAAGCCCAGTTTAGAAGGACGGAGAGCGGCGCGGGATTGGCTTCGTCCACTTTAGAGAGAATCAGGAATCTCTGCCCGTCGCCACTCACATCGTAGGAGAAGACGTCCGACGCGGAAACCGGCTGACGCGGGTGGGTCTGAAACAGCGCGACTGGGGAGCCGGCTTCGAAGCTGGTGCCCGCCGTCACCGCCGCTGCCATCATCTTTCCTTCCGCCGACAGGTAGAACAACTCCTTGCCGTCCTGGCGCCATCTCGGCTCTTGTCCTCCCGCGCTGGACACCTGCCACTTGCCGTTGACACTCGGAAAGGGAGACACGTAAATCTCCATGCTCCCCGTCTCATTCGAGGCGTATGCCATCCATCGGCCATCGGGGGAAAACTGTGCGTTCCGCACCGTCCACTTTGCCTGAAACAGCGGCGTGGCTACGCGCTGCGGCCAGGAGAGATACCACAACTCGTTTCCCTTCCTGACCATTACCTTCTTGCCGTCGCGCGACCAGTCCCAGGCATGGACCTGCAAACCGGCGCCGAGATCGGCCACCTCTTCCTCGGGGCCAGAACCATCGGCATTCTTCAGATAAAGGCGGAAGCCGACCCGGCGGCTCGAAGCGAACAGGATCTGCTTACCATCGGGACTCCAGACAGGCGTCTGATCCAACGCCGGATCGAACGTCAGACGCGTCGTCGCACCCCGGGCCGGCTCATGAATCCAAATATCAATGTTCCGTTCGTCCGGATCGGTCTGATCTGCGGCAACCCTGCGCCCGTCTGGCGAGAGACGCACGTTGCTGTGCGACCCAGGCATCCCGACCGTGCCCGTCGGCTTTCCGCTTCGGTCAAACCACGTCAACTGTGAAATGGACGTGCCTTTTCCCGTTTGCGTGACAAGAACCTCCCCACTGGAGACACTGAACACAGCCTTGTCTACCCCCGGTAAGTACAGCACTTCGTCGCTCAAGGTGTGTGGCTCGCCGCTCAGAACGTAGTGCCGCGCGTCAAACGGTTGCGCCACTAGCGTCTTATCCCGCAGGTACACGAGGTAGCCTGGCTCGGCATAGGCCGCGTTCGCGCTCGTGCTTACGAGCGAGCGCCTTTCCTGCGAATCCAGAGAGCCCAGGAAGATCGCGTTATTTTCTAAGTGCCCGGTGAAATTCGCTGCCAGATAAAGAAAATGCTTCCCGTCCGGCAGGAACACAGGCCAGCGGTGGCTGGATTCAAAGCGTGTCGGATCCGGCTTGGTCATTTCGACTGGAGAGCCGCCCGAGGAAATCACTCGGAACAACCCTCCGAGTCCCCCGGGTGTGAACACGATCACTCCGTCCCGGTTCCACGCACCGCCGCGCCCGTTGGGCGCATCGCACAGCACCTGAACCCGTCCTTCGGACACACCCACCTTCTTGAGTTTGCCGTCAGCGAAGAACCCGATAAATTTGCCGTCCGGCGACCAGAATGGGTAGGAAGCGCCTTGCGTCCCAGCCAACGAACTGGTCTGCCGGCCTCCGACTTCATGCGTCCAGAGCACATAGTTGTTCGCCTGCGCGGAATAAGCGACTATCGCCAACGTCTGTTCGTCTGGCGACAGAGCCAGGTCGTTCGCGGGGAACGGCACGGAGGTATGGAAGTACATCGGGTGCGTGCGCCTGTTGCTTGCCTGCCACCTGGCCACACCGGTGGCTATCATCAACAGAAAAAACGCGGTGGCCAAAATCCAACCCACCCGCTCCCATTTTCTATTTCGTGCCGGAGTGAGCGCCGGTTCTGCAGCCTGCGTTCCTTCGGCGATCCAGTTCAGCTCACTTGCCAGGTCGCTTGCACTTTGCCAACGCTGGTCGGGATTCTTTGCCAGACATTTCCTCACCGAGCGCTCCAGCGCCAACGGCGTCATCGGCTTGATGCCGCTAATTGGCGCGGGCTCTTTCTCAAGAATTGCCGAAGCCACACTCAAACAGCTTTTTCCTACAAAGGCCCTCTGGCCCGTCACCATCTCATACAGAACCGCGCCCAGCGAGAAAATGTCACTGCGTCCATCCAGTTCCTTGCCTTCCACCTGCTCCGGCGACATGTATTGGAAGGTGCCGACCAAAGTTCCCTCTTCGGTCACTGGTAATTGCCTCGCCGAGACGGTCTGTGTCGCTCCAGTAACAACAGGCGCCGACACCTTGGCCAAACCGAAGTCGAGGAGTTTTGCGCCGGTGGATGTCAGCATGATGTTGCCCGGCTTCAGATCCCGATGCACCACGGCGCTGTGGTGCGCCGTGTCCAGTGCATCCGCGATTTGCATGCCCAACTTCAGCGCCTGCTCCAGTGGCAGCGGCCCTTTTTCCAATCGCTTCGCGAGCGTGTCGCCTTCCACGCACTCCATGACCAGGTAGTCCATCCCATCCTGGTGACCAACGTCATACAGCACGCAAATGTGCGGGTGATTCAGGCTAGAAATGGTCTTGGCTTCGCGCTCAAACCTCTGCTTGCGAACCGGATCGGAGGAAAAGTGCGCTGGCAAAATCTTAATGGCGACGTTCCGACCCAGCCGGGTATCCCGTGCGCGGTAAACCTCGCCCATACCGCCCGCACCGAGTGGCACCTCAATCTCATAAGGACCAAGTTTTGTATTCGGAGCGAGGGGCATGAGTGGGCGTGATTATAGCTTGGCGTAACCTTCCTCCGATACCTTTAGTCCTGTCTGGGACGCTATGCCACCGCCGGATTCTAAGATGAGTGCCTAATCGCAGACCGCGCTGGGCCGGTCGCACATCCGATCAAGGGACCCAGTCACTGTTGCTGGAGAACGCCAATCAAAGCCGCCGCCTATACCCGATACGGACCCCCGGACGTTGTCCAAATCATGAAGGTGGAGAAGCCCGTTCCGAAGGACAATGAAGTTTTGATTAAGGTTCGCGCGGCCTCCGTCAACCCTGCCGACTGGCGCTTGATGGGAGGCGCGCCGTACGTCTTTCGAGTACTGTTCCGGCTGTGCAAGCCCACGCCCGGGGAACCCGGTCGGCTCGGTCATGACGTGGCCGGCCAGGTGGAAGTGGTGGGCAGGAACGTGACCCGGTTTAAGCCGGCCGACTCGGTTTTCGGCACATGCCGAGGAGCCCTTGCCGAGTATGCGTGCGCTTCCGAGCAGCCTTGATTGGGAAGCCGGAAAAGCTGACGTTCGAGGAAGCCGCTTCTCTGCCAGTGGCGGCGCTCACCGACTTGCAGGGTCTTCGCGATGAGGGGCGGATGCACGAGCGCGGTGTGGTCCATCGGGATATCAAGCCGGAAAATCTACTCGTCACGGCAGATGATCGCATCAAGATTCTGGACTTTGGCTTGGCTAGGGTGCGTGCAATTTCGGCCAGTGACGCAACGGTTTCTGGAGGTCCAAACACTTCGCTAGGAATGATCCTCGGCACTGTCGGATACATGGCGCCGGAACAGTTAGGGGCGAAGCCGCCGCCCACCGTGTTGACATTTTCTCGTTCGGCACTACGCTGTACGAAATGTTGGCAGCACACCAGGTGTTCAAGGCGCCATCGTCTGTTGCAATTCGGCGCACCCGAGACGCTTGGATCGGTTCAGAATTCGAGGCGAAGCGACAACTGCAAGTTGCGCTCGCCTTGACCAGAGGTACCGCTACCTTTGGAGAGCACCTTCCCGAACGTTGCGGTGTTCGTCGGATTGAGACCGATATTGGTCGTCCCATTACAGCCGCTGTTGGCGCACCAATTCGGATGGTTCCAGACGTTATAGGCCTCGGCGCGGAACTGGAAGCGAAGCCGTTCGTTGACGGGGAAGGTCTTGAACAAACCCATGTTCCAGTTCTGATATCCGGGCTGATAGATTAAGTTCCGAACGCGCTGGGTGTTAAAGGTTCCCGGCGTGGGTGCTGTGAAGATCGGTGTTCCATCGGGATTGGTGGTGGCGAACCACTGCCCCTTCGGACCAAAGGTGCCGATGATCTTGGGATCGCCATTCACGACCCAGAACTGGCCGTTCCCGCCGCATCCCCAGTTAGCATCCTGCCCCACGCCGGCGTAGTCCACATTCGGCGCGATAACGCTACAGGGCAAACCGGTTTGAAACTGTGTGATGCCGCTTATCTGCCATCCGCCGAGGGCCTTACCTGCAAATCCCTTTTGCTCCCGGAAGAACGGCAGCTGGTAAAGGTAGTTGATGATGACGATATGGCGGGCGTCGAACTCGGAGGGCCCCCAGAGCATGCTGGTGTCATAGGTATCGGGAACGACATCACGCTGGTTCGAGCCATTGTCCATGCTTTTTGACAACGTGTAGGAGACGCCGAACTGGAAAGTGTTGCTGAAACGGCGATTCCACGCCACTTGGAGCGAGTTGTAGGTAGACCTGGCTACGTTGTCGGTTTCGCGAATCGACCCAAAACCCTTGTAGGGCCTTAAAGCGTTGAGATTGACGCCGGGATTCGCGGTCACGACGGCGGTGGTCGGCTGGTTGATGTCGGACTCTCGTTGCTGGTGCAATCCGCGGCGAGCGACGTAGCCGACGCTGAGGAGCGATTTCCAGAAAAGTTCGCGCTCGACGGTGAAATTCCAGGCCCAGGCCTCCGGGTTCTTAAACACTTTGCTCTGCGTAGTCACGACCAAGGGAACGCTAGCGGTTCCGGTGCCGCCAGGATTGTCCACGGATCCAAACGATACGCTTGCGTTGGGTTGGAAGGGAGGATTTCCGCCGAGGAAAATGGAATCGCTGACACCCAGGCGAGTGAAGAAGCGGCCGCCGCCGGCGCGGACCACCGTTTTATTGTTAATCTGGTAAGCGATGCCCACGCGCGGTTGAACGTCGCCCCATTGGATATCGGAGTAATGATCGGGGAGGCCATGGAACAGGCCAGCGTAAAGACCTGAGGTAGCCACGGGAACGCGACCACTAGCAGACGAGGGGAATGCGCTTCCGGGAATCACCATACCGTTGTAGAGCTGATCGATCGTCGGGCTACCGGTGATGAGTCCCGTTTTGGGATCAACGGTCACCGCCTTGGCGGGATCGTAGAGGGCGGGGTCGAAGACGGCCATATTTCGCCAAACGGCATGGTACGGAACGACGACCGAATAGCGCAGCCCATAGGTGAAGGTCAGATTCTGCCTGACTTTCCACGTATCTTGCGCGAAGCCCTCCCACATGCTTCCCCGGAAAAGCGTATAAGCTCGGTTGCCGATTTCCGAGTAGGAATCGAAGAGCCCGACCGCGGCGTTTGCCGCCGCAACGCCGGTCGAGGCCAAGGTGTATCCTGGGCGGACGAACTTTCCGCCGTTGTCGCTGAAGAGGAATTGACCATTCTGATTGTTGGTGCACGTGGAACACGCCTGCACGTTGATTTCGTCGTTGTCGTTTTCCCCGGAATACTCGTATAGCCCGCCAAACTTGAAGGTGTGGTTGCCCTTGACCCAGGAGAAGCTGTCGGACACATCGTAGATGGGACCGGCTGAGTGTGATGGATAGGGTCCACCGCTCAGTCCAGAGAAAGCAGACATGTTTACGGTAGGGATACGGTTGGGGATCTCTTTCCCTGTCGGGAAAATGTAGGGATAGTTGAGACCAACGGTCGTGCGGTCGAGGAAATGTGCCTGATCGACGGGAATATGGACGTTGTCGAGGCTGAAGGACAAGAGAACTTCGTTGACTTTGGTGGGGCTGATGGTCCAAACGTGGTCGATCGAGTTGGTTTGATTGGGGCGATCAAAGAACTTTGGAGTTTCGTTTGTACCGCCGTCTAACGGCTGATACTCCCAAAAGGTGAAGTACACGCGACGAAAGCGAAGACGTTGTTTTTCGGTGAGATTCAAGTCGACCGCGATAGTATCCTTACGCTGATATTGCGGGTGCTGCGCCGAGAAGAACCAGTTTTGGTTGCCGTTGATGGGGGTAGTCAAGTTGGGCAAAGGATAAGCGTTCAGAATGCCGAGGCCGTTAGGACTGGCAGTCGATCCGGTGGTGGCAGTGCCCGCGGCGGGGATAATGTTGCCTGGGAAAGGAAGGCCCGTCTTGGGGTCCATGAGAACCACGGCCTTGTGATAGAAGATGTTGTTCGGGTCGAGGAGTTCACTGAAGTCGCCGGTACGCATCTTAACGGTAGGAACCGTCAAGCTGTTCGTGTCTGTGAAGATATATCGCACCCATTCTTCTCCCCAGTACCAGAAGATCTTGGTCTTGTCGGTGTTGAAGTGGTTGGGGATGTAGAGCGGCCCGCCGATGTTGTATCCGAACTGATTGTAATGAATCGGAGCAGTGACGCCTGTGGTTCTGGGCACGGCGTTGCGCTGCCATGGATTGGCATCGAAGACGGTATTGCGAACATATTCGTAGGCGGCGCCGTGGAAAGTTTGCGAGCCGCTCTTGGAGGTGATGCGGATCTGTCCGCCGGAGGACCGACCGTACTCCGCGGCATAGTCCGAGGTTAGGATCTGAATCTCCTGGGTGGAGTCCACGTCCGCAGCGCCGATGCTGGTGCCATTGGAGCGGGTGCGCACCGCAGGTGCTCCATCGTAGGTGATTAAGCTCTCGGGCGTCCGCGCTCCGTTAATGTTTGATGGCCCCTGAGAAAAATTGAAACTGAGGTTCGCAAGGGTGCCGCCGCGCGTGCCGGGGACCAGATTGGCCATGAAGATCGGGTTGCGGCCGTTTATTTCTAGCGAGTCAATTTGCTCGCGAGTCACAAGCGTTTGCACGGAGGCCGATTCCGTCTGCAGTAAGACTGCCGATGCGGAAACTTCGACGGTCTGGTTGGTAGCACCCACGGTCATATTGGCGTCGATAACCAGATTCGCGCTGGGATCGAGCTTGTTATCTCTAGACTCGAACCTTTGGAAACCGGGCGCCTCAGTACTCATGGTGTAGAGGCCGGGCGGGACATTGGTAATTGCATAATAGCCGGAGTCGTTCGTGGTGGCCTGGCGTTCCACGCCGCTCTTATTTCGGACGGTGACGCTGGCACCCGGAACGCTGGCACCCGAGGGGTCTCTGACAAAACCCGAAATCGTGGCGAGGTCCGACTGGGCCAACCCGATTCCCGCAGCCCCAATGCTGATAAAAAGAGCCAAGACAATCCTAACCCAGGTATTGGTCATGGAAGCCTCCCGGTGGTGCATCGGAGTGATGAATCGGAATTTTCGTTTTGCGTCGTCGGGATATGGAAAGTCTCAGTGGGGGCCGACACTTGTCCCGTCAGGTGAGTTCCCCGTCACATGGTCTAGACTTCGTCCGGATTAGCTGGCAACCAGGTTGGTCGAGCTTTTAGGACACTACGAGGTAGTTTTGCAATCGGGGAGATCATGTATGTAAACGTTGCCGGGCGATTACTTCCTCCGGGCCACCGATCAATGATCTGAGATTGCCGCGACTGTAAGGTCAGAGTCGCCCGTCATTCAGGTGTTCGATTTTCGGCAGGTTCCAGGACATCGTAAAGAGGCTGTGCTGGCCTGGCTCGTGGGTTCTGGTTCGCCGCAGTTACCGCAAGGATACGAATGTTGCGGTTTCGAGGTAACGTAAGCGTTGGTGCGCCCGAGGGCACATCGATGGCGTACGCGAACAAATAAGAATAGGCGTACGGCTCGTTGCTTGCGGCGGAATCATGACGATGCGAAGCAAACCATCCGATGTCGGCGCGCTTGATGTAACCTGGACGGATGCCAATCATCTCTCCGTATTCATTCAAACGAAACTGCGGCCGGCTTCCCTGAGGCGGAGCGCCGCCGCGCTGTGGGATAGGTTCTTCAGCGGTCTTCCAGGTTCGGTCATCCCATTGACCGACGAATCCGGTCCAGTCCTGCACGTTCAAGTCAACTGACTTTTCGCCAACCTTGAATTCGCCTTTCTGATCGCCGTTGGCGGCGGCTGCCAGCAGGTACAGGCGGTTGAACTGGCCAGCGGGCAAATGGATCGTCTGGCCGTCCGTCGTGACCGCGTTGAATCTACCAGTAATCGCCGGAGCCAGCCTGAAACTGACGCCAGCATAGTCGATTTTGTCAGGCAACATCTCGGCAGGCAGAGCCTTGCCCTGCGTCGCGGTCGGGAGATCGAACGAGCAATCAAAGCAGCCACTCGCAGGCCTGTTTTCCTGGCTGGCGACGGAAACATCGTAAGGCAGTTCCACTGTCGCGAATTGCGGTACAGCAACCTTGGTCCCCGCCGCTTTGAGCTTTATTGCAAAGCTGCGTGGCTGATATGCATTGAATGACGCAACCAATTCACCATTCTGGATCTTGGCGGGACCAATCGGTTGCTCTTGTCCATTAATTTCTCGAGCTGCAAAAATGGGAGAAGCGAAGGCCAGGTGAACGTTGCTCGCCGGCCTACCGTCCACCTCGACAACTCGCACGACAATTTCCTCGCTCTCCTCCGCTTTCTTGAGCGCCAGCATGCGTATGCGGCGATTATTCACCTTGACGAACGAAAATTGATTGCCGAGCGCTCCCGAATGGTTGGTACTCTCGAACGCGACGAGAGGATCGTTGAGGCGGTAGGCCTGCCAATCTGTTTGTCCCTCGCGCCAATCACCCTTATGCCCGGCGAGTCCAAAGATAATGTCGTGATGGCCCAAGTCTTGCGTTCCCTGATCGGCATACCCCCCTCGCGTTCCGGGAGTTCTGATCAATGTCAAACGCACAGTCGTGTCGCTTGGCTTGTCGGAGGCGTTTTTACAGTCCGTAAGCAGGGTGACACCGTAAGCGCCGCCTTGATCGGTGAGGTCGATCCACTGGTGCGAAGCAACTTCGAACTGCCGCTCAGCTGCATTGGGACGCTGAAGAGTGCCGATGTCCCAATTGTAGGTCGCCATCTGGTTACTGGCGCTGAACGGGAACGTGGCCTTCAGGTTGACTCCTTTGGTCTTCCAATCGATCCGGTTGGCGAACTCAACGCGATTGCCTGCATCGCCGGCCGACAAGCGAACGGTTTGGACAAACTTCGAGCCTTCCGTTTCGCGCTCCACCTCAACAGCCACGCGGGCTGGGCCATCCTCGACGACTCTAATCTGAGCTGGTCCGCTCACGTAAGCTTTGGGCGCCCGCTGTTCGTCCGCGAAGTCCATGTTCCAGGCGGGCCAATGTTCCGGATTGTCGACGGAGATGGCCAGGCGAATCGGCGCGGACAGCAGTTCGCGATTGACTTCCTTGTCGAAAATGCTGGAGACGTCTCCGTTCTGATCAAGCTTGACGCTGTAGCGAGCGTTCTCCAGGAGCGACTCAGAAACCTTTAGCTCCGAAGTCGAAGGTCTAGGCTCGGTTGGCTGCACATCAAACACGGCGTAGCCGACCGACGGCACGTGGGCCAGGAAGAGAACTTTTGCCGTCTCCTGTTTATCGGCGGAGACTTGCGCCGGCATTTCCTTGCCCTCGGGTCCAGTTACCCGAACGGATCGGGGAATTCCGTTCGGAAACTGGATGCGAGCCTCCACAATGTCTTCGCGTTCCACGTTTAGTGGGTTGTAAACGATAATCGGAGTGCCCTGAGCTTGCGTGTTCATCGCGGACGCGACCGCCTCGGTCGCACTAGCGAGCACGCCAGCGAACTGATTCATCGCAATAATCTCGTCATTCCAGCCAAATTCAAACGCCTTTGGCGTGGCCGTGCCCGGAAGAAGATCGTGAAATTGCCCAGCCATTACCAGCGTCCACGCCGCGTTCAGGCGCGCCAGCGGGTACGGCCGCCCACCCAGCCAGGCAGCAGCAAGGGACGCCTTCTCCGCAGCGTCGGCCAACGATTCGTTCTTGCGCATCCAACGCTTAAAATATGCCTCGGAAGAAATGGATCCGGCCGAGTGGTTGACCAACTCAAGATCGCCTTTGTAGCGCGGCATGTTATCGGTGTTGCAGCACTTCAGGATGTCATTGAACATCTGATCGGCCTTCGACCAGACCACTTGAATCGGGCCATCGCCCACCCGAACTGGACTCGAGTGCGATTCCTCCGGTTCCTGTCCGGACTCCCATTGAGCCGGAATTGACGGTGGGTTCGGAAGGGAGGCCTTGCCTTTGGTTACGATGGCTTCCATCAGCTTCACAGACGCCTCAGTCGGCGCGCCACCAATGTCACCAGTCCCGACATAGTGATAGTCAGCCTTGATCCCGGTTAGGTTAGCGTTGATCTGGAGACGTTTGACCCAGTCTTCTCGCGGTCTGGTTCGCAACGAGTTCTGTTGCGCAGTCAAGTTGGGATCTGGCGGAGGCGGAGGAGGGGGTGTTTTCGAGAGATCATAAGTCACTTGGCTCCCATACGTCAGCGGATTCAGCGCGGCGATAACCGAACTGCCGTCGGTGCCTTCCCAGATGCCTACGTTGAAAGGAATACCCTCAGGAGTCTTCTCTGACGATTCCACACCACCCACGTGAGGCGCCGGCTGCCAAGCTGCGGAAAGTTTCTGAGTTGAGAAGCCCTTGATTCCGGCGTGATGCAAAATACTTGGCAGCGAAGCCGGAAAGCCAAAGCAATCAGGCAACATGTACTCGGAGCTGGCAATGCCGAATTCGCGACGGAAGAAGGTGTTGCCATAAAGAATCTGGCGGAGGATAGATTCTGCATTCGGCGAATTCACGTCGCCTTCCTCCATCGACGAACCCGCCGGAAACCATCGGCCCGCCGCGACGTACCGCTTCAGTTTGGCGAAATCAGCCGGGTAGTACTCCTTCATCAGCCGATAGCGGTTCGCGCCCGTGAAATTGAAGATGTAGTGCGGATACTTATCGGCGAGCGCAAAATTATTGCGCAATGTCTTACTGAGATATTCCTGGATGGTCCGCGGATACTCCCATCGCCATTCCGTATCCAGATGTGCGTAGCCGACGGCGTAAAGAGTCGGTTGTTTGGTCAAATCTATTGAGTCAGCTTTGGCTGAGGCCTTCTTCTGGGTCGATACCTGTTTTGCGACCTGTGCAGCTGAAAAGTTTAGCCACACACTTACGCACAAAAACAAAAGCAACAGCCATCGCGATATTGCCCACATGAGTTGTTCTCCATGGTAAATATCTTGAACTGAACCCGTCCGGCTTGAACGAGCTTGGCCCGGTCTTTTGGCAATTCCACCTGAACGGCCACGACAAGCTTTAGCACACGACTCTTTGATGTCTTATCCGTAGTAGCAGCTAGTATTAGCGGCCGAGAGGGCCTATGATGCCCGAACTTGAGCACGACATAGGGGACCTTTCGGCTTGGTTCCATACGCAATAGGTCTCATTGCAGACCGGATTATATTACTGGCCGAACAGCTTTTGCCCGGTTTATTACGCTTCTGTCCGCTCCCGTATATCCTTCGTCGACCCTTACAGTCCAACGGATGAATCAGAGCGCAACCTGATTCTGGGTGAGTCGTCGGCAACCCTTCCCTTACCGGATGACGTAAGGGTTGCCCGTGATCCAGGCACGATCTCTAGGCCTCGGACTCCATTCCGTTCTGTGGCGCCGCAGAAACCAGTAGAAAGACTCCGACAGCAAGGAACCAGAATGTCGCGCTGACAGCGCTGACATTCCAATACCGGCTCGTGAAAGGACCAGGAAGGAATGTCCCCGTCGCCCAGGCGATGAACGGCCACGCTCCTAGCGGGATTCCGATCCACGCCAGCACTTTCGCGCCCCCGGAGCGGCTCGAAAGGAGTGTTCCTGCGCTGCCCGCAATCATTGCGAAGCCGAGCGCAAGCCAGGAAACCAAGCCCAATCGGATCACGGCATCTTGATTCACGGCGAGCTGGTACAAGCCGGTTTCAGGCGTCATCCAACGAACGATGTCAGGCGCGACAAAACCGTCGAAGACGAAAGTCACAGCCCACAGGGTGGCGGCGAGAGTGATGGCGGTCCTCGCCATCCGAGCCCAGCCACTGCGCTCGCTCCAGAACGCGCCGACACCGAGCATCCACAGGAGCGGTCCCGCCAAGATCATTCCGTGAATGAGCCTCCATGAGCCATGATGAGCGATGTGCATGTAGAAGTTTTGGAAGAACTCCGAGCTGCCAAGCGCTCCAAGGCTCGAATTGATTTTGGGGTGGAATGCACCACCGCAAACAAACACCAATGCCCCAATCACGATGAGCAAACCAGAGAACTTCTGATGGGCTGAGGTACTCGTCATTGCTTTTTCCTCCTGTTTCGATTTTTCATAAACGCCAGTGCTCGTTCCGCCCAGCGCACGCGGCACTCACTCTGCAAGACGCCGTACCCCAGGACCAGCTTCCAAATCGGCAGCCGGGGATTGCGCGCCTGCGCGTCGTCCAACCACTTGCACGTGTCGTCATAGTGGCGGAGCCGGGCTTGTTCCTCTTTGCGGAATGTTTCGACATGGCAGAGTAGCCCGGTCAGCTCTGAAGGCGCGGCGAAGAACAGCCGAAGCAACAACTCCCGATAGTTCGCCGGATCGCGAGGAGAGAACAGCCATTCCTGTAAAGCTTCTTCACCCTTGCCAGTGATGAAATAGCGAATACTTCCCCGGCTGCCCGGCTGCTTATCCTGACGCACCATTTTTTCTGTTCCGAGTGTCGCGAGGGCAGGGTAAATCTGGCCGAAACTGATCGGCATGAAATTAGCAGGTCCCTTCTGATGAGCCTGTTTGATCTCGTAGCCGGTCATGGGGCGGAGTTTCAGCATTCCCAGCACCGCAAACTGAATGGATGTCAATGACATATCATGATGATATATCATCGTGATATATTATCAAGTGAAATTTCCAAAGGAGCACGGCTGCGTGGAGTCAGGTCAATCAGCTTGTGAAGACTGAAATTTGTAACGCAGGACACGTCGAAGTGCCGTTCGCGTGGGGCACATTGCGGGCGCATGGTTCTAGTCGGCAAACCCGGAAGTTACGCGCCTTTCTTCCGCTATCTTCCGAGGGGCCCGTGATCTAGGCACAATCCTGGGAGACACGACGTGGCACACGCGTAGATTTCTCCTAACCTTTGCAATATTCAGACGTCTATGTATTATGAGGTCTGAGTATGCCAAAATCCGACTCTCTCCAAGGCTCGCTCGATCTGCTGGTGTTGACGATCCTCTCGCGCCGACCACGCCTGCACGGCTACGCCATCATGTCCGCCATCCAGAGCATGTCCGGCGAAGTGCTGCGAGTCGAGGAAGGTTCGCTCTATCCTGCGCTGCATCGCATGGAGGAGGCCGGCTGGATTCACGCCAATTGGATCACGAAAGACAGTGGG
>DATHGV010000442.1:0-8762 GCA_035490135.1 Candidatus Methylomirabilota bacterium | reverse complement strand
GGCGACGTATCGCTACGAGCCGGAAGCGGCCAACAAAATCAAGCAGGTGGCATCCGGAAGATTTGGCGTGACCGCGGATTACCTGGTGCACGCGGAAGAACTCGAAATAAAAATGGCGCAGGGCTCCAAGCCTGGCGAAGGTGGGCAACTCCCAGCGCGCAAAGTTACGGAATATATCGCGCGCATCCGTCACGCGACGCCGGGGACGCCGCTGATTTCGCCGCCGCCGCATCACGATATTTACAGCATCGAGGATTTGGCTCAGTTGATTCATGATTTGCGCGCGGTGAACCCGTATGCGCGAATTGGAGTGAAACTAGTTTCCGGCGCGGGAGTGGGAATTATCGCCGCAGGTGTTGCGAAGGCAGGCGCCGATGTCATTACCATCAGCGGACACAATGGTGGAACCGGATCGTCTCCGCTTACGTCCATTAAGAACACGGGCCTGCCGTGGGAAATTGGGTTGCGCGAAGCACATGACACTTTGGTTCGCGCTGGCCTCCGTTCACGTCTCTCTCTCCGCGTGGACGGAGGCCTCAAATTTGCGCGCGATATTATTTTGGCGGCCATTCTGGGCGCCGACGAGTTTGGATTTGGGACCGCGTCACTGCTGGCGATTGGCTGCGTCATGGCGCGGCAATGCCATCTGAATACCTGCCCTGTAGGGATTGCCACACAAGACGAAAAATTGCGCGCGCGATTTGCCGGGAAGCCGGAAATGGTAGTGGCCTATTTCCAGTACCTCGCTGAGGAGGTGCGAAATCGCATGGCGCAACTGGGCGTGCGTTCTCTAAAGGAACTCTCCGGTTGGTACGACCTTTTAGAAACGCGGTCCGGGATGGATGCGTTGCTGATCGTGCCGATTTCCGAATCGCGTCGGGTGGCCCCGCAACAGGAGCCGGCTTTGCACGTAGCGGCCAAGGAAGCTTCACGGCATTTCGCCGAGGACTTGGGAGCTCCGCGCAAGATGGAAGTGATCCAAAACTCGGATCGCAGCGTGGGCGCGGGGATGAGCGGGGAATTGATGCGCCGGGACAAAGCCGGCCGGCGCATGCATGGCGAGATTGTGCATGAATATCGCGGCTCGGCGGGACAAAGCTTTGGGGCGTTTTTGGTGGAAGGCATGACGCTGCGTTTGCGTGGCGAAGCCAATGATTACGTGGGAAAAGGATTATCCGGCGGAACGATTTCGATCTCGGCAGGCAGAGCTGCTTCGCGGCGCGGTGACGTGTTGGCGGGAAACACCGTGCTGTATGGGGCCACCTCCGGGCAACTATACGTCGCGGGACGCACAGGCGAGCGGTTTGGGGTGCGCAACAGCGGCGCGCTCGCGGTAGTCGAGGGAGTCGGCCAGCACGGCTGTGAATATATGACCGGCGGTGTGGCGGTAATACTCGGGCCGTTGGGAGTAAATTTTGGTTCGGGCATGACCGGCGGATTGGCGTACGTGTTGCGCTCGGAAGTGGAAGACGTGCTGCATCGCGAGTTCGTCACGCTGGCGGAAATTGATGCTGCCGAAGAGAGTTCGCTGCGGCGCGTGATTGAGGAACACATTTATTTTACGGGGAGTCCGCGGGCGGCGAAATTGCTGTTGCATCCGGGCACTCTTCCGATGGTGCGGGTACAACCAGTGCATTTCCAGGGAACTATCGAAGCAACCTGGCGCCCGATGCTGGAGAAACTGAAAGATCGCGATATTTTGATGCCGGTGGAGCGCGAAACGCCGACTTCGCAGACGGCCTTGCAAGTGTAAAGGGCAGGCATAAACGGCAGATATTAACATTCTGTAATCATTCTGAAAGGGGCAACGCAACCGCTCGCGGATTTTCGTAAATCAGTTATAATCACCGCCGAGCAATCGCTATGGATTTCGACCAACTCGCCACTTTCGTGTACGTCGCAAAATTAAAGAGTTTTTCGCGCGCGGGGCAAAAAGTTTTTCGCTCGCAATCGGCAGTGAGCGCGCAAATTCGCCAGCTGGAACAAGCCTATCGCGCCAAACTGCTGGATCGTTCCGCCAAGTCCGTGGAGTTAACTCCGGCTGGGGAAGTGTTATTCGAATACGCGGAAAGGCTGTTGCGCTTGCGCGACGAGTCGCTGCAGGGCGTGGCGGACCGCGGGAACGTGGTGCAGGGCACGGTCTTATTTGGCGCTAATGAGGCGACTTGCCTGTATCTGCTCCCGGATATCTTCGCTGAATTTCAGCGCCGCTACCCGCTGGTGCATATCAGCATTTACCGCAACTTCAGCCACAAGATTTTGCAGCGCATCGAGGATGGCACGATCGACGTGGGCATCGTGACATTGCCGATCAAGGCGCTGAACACCAAAGTGCATCATATTTACCGCGACCGGTTGCGCTTCATGGTCAGCACGCGAAATCCACTGGCCAATCGATCGAAAATTACCTTGGAAGAAGTGGCGGCGCAGCCCTTGATTTTTCCGCGCACCGGATTTACGCGGCAGGTGCTGGACAAACTCTTCCGCCCGTATCGTTCGCGGCTGCGTGTCACCATGGAACTGCCGAGTATCGGAATGATTAAGAAGTTTGTCGCGGCCGATGCGGGCGTTTCTTTCATCAGCGAGAGTTTCGCGAGCGATCAAGTGAAAGCTGGGGAAGTGAAGTTGCTTAACGTCGAAGGCGTGGACCTGTGGCGGGAATTAGGGCTGGTTTACCGGCGGGACCGCAGCCTGCCGCGCGCGGCGCAATCGCTCATCGCTATTATTCGCGAACATCGCAAACAGAGTGAGGCTCCGGTGGCTGTCGGCGCTTGAGGCTTGGGCAAGTGGTTTAAAGTATTTCTGCAGCGTCACAACATTCATCGCCGACTCTTAATTTTTGTTGAACTCCAGGCTGGAGATCGCTCGGCCAATGACGTTTTCCTGGATCTGGATTAAATCGCTGTCCGAGTAAGTCATCCCCAGTACGGAAAAAACGTCCTCGCCGCGAGACACTACCAATAGGGTGCCGGACCAGTCGTGCTCATCGGCAAGCCCGCGATAATGAATCTCCACGGCTGGAAAGCCGCCGGCGACGGTCTTTCGCTGCGAAATGCGGCGGTAATTGCCGTATGTTTCACGCAGGCGTTTTTCCACATCAGCGGCAGTTACGTCGAGGGAGCCTTTGGTTTTTTCGCTACCCACTACCATGAGAGTTGATTCGTTCGCAGTGCCCATAGCGACGATGGCGTTGGGTATTTCTTTGCCTGCATCGTCAAGCAATTTCCAACTTGGGGGCTTATACATCTGGAAGCCGTGCGTGTAATTGATGTACGTGTTGCCTTGTAACGTTTCGCGGTTAGTGGGGGGCTCGATTTCTTTTGGCTTGACGGGCTGGTCCGTCGTTACAAGCGTTGCGACAGGGGGCTTGGCTGTAGGCTTGAGCGCCGGCGGATTCGCGATGGAAGCAGCGCCGTTTGTAGCTTTTGTGGGCGGAACTATTGGTGTAGTGGGCGCACCGAAGGAAATCGGGACAGGTTTTTTCTCAGGCACTGTTTCGGATACTGACGTGGCGCCGGCTTTGGCCACCGCGGGTTTATCTGCAGCCGGAGGGTCAGCCTTTGCCGCATTGTGACCGGACGTGACATTGGGGACGATGGAGGCGATTTTATTTTTTTCGACGAGCACATATCCAAAGTCGGTTTTCACTTTGAACATGTTGTCTTCGTAGGCCACGATCACGCCGTAGAGCTTTTGGCCATCTTTTAGACGAATTTCATCCGCTTGCGCTGGCTTGGGGAAGAAGGTGATCGCCAAGATAGCGCTGCCCAGAAAAAATGAGCTGCGTGGAACAGCCATGTCTCTGAGTATGCTGCCGAGTGCAAAGTGGTGGCAACCTCTGAACGTAGGAGCGTGTCTGCGGCGTTACATGCGCCGGAAGGGTTGCAGTTGGGGTCTGGCGTATGTCGCGGGATGCCCAGCGTTTATGTCGCATGGAGCTTGGGGTAAGCTTGTTTTGTGGGTCGGCAACCTCGAGAGTAGCTGAACCTGGAAAGCTTTGCGCGCCGACGAAATCGAGAGGCATAAATGTCCGAGAATAAGGAATCGAAAACATTTGACACTGTGGACCACATCGCCGTCGCAGTGAGTGATGTGAAGGGCACCGTCGATTGGTATCTAAAACATTTTAAATGCCAAGTGACCTATCAAGACGATAGCTGGGCATTGCTGGAATTCGCGAATATTCGTGTCGCGTTTGTGCTGCCGCAACAGCATCCACCACATTTTGCATTGCTGCGGGACCCTGCGCTCTTCGGTGAGCCCAAGACGCACCGCGACGGGACTCGTTCTGTTTATTTGCACGATCCGTCTGGAAATTCCGTCGAAGTGCTGGCGCTTAAATAAACGCGTTGAGGCGTTCGACGCCTTGTTGATGGCGCCGCAGCGTTCTCCATTTTATTTGTGCTGGGAGGTTTCGAGCAAATTGGCTGGGACTTCACCGATCGGCCGAATGCGGCGATTGGCCAGGCCTACTCCAGCTAATACGAGCGCGCCACCAGTGATTTGCGACGTGGATAGCGGCTCCGCCAGAATGATCGCAGCCAGAACAGCGGTGAGCGGCCCTTGCGACAATAAGCTAATCGAAGCTGCGGTGGCGGGCAGATGGCCCAAGGCGTAAGTGAGCGCGAGGTAGCCGCCAAGTTGCGACACCAAGCCAAGGCCAAAGAGCGCGGCCCAGGAACGGCCCGCAGGTACTTTCAGCGAAATACCCAGCGCGACGTTGATGATGAAAAGAAATATTGCGCTGGATATCATCGCGAGACGCAGAAAGACCAAGGTGCTGGTGGTCATGCGCACGCGTTCGGTAGCCAGCATATACACCGCGAAGCAGGCGGATGCTGCCAAGGCCATCGCGTCGCCCCAACCCAGTTTGAAGTGCCGAGCCAGGTCGCCCGAAACGATGACCACGCATCCGGCGAAGGCGAGAAATAATCCCAGCCAAAAATCCCGGCTGGGACGCTGGCGGAAGATCAGCCAACTGAGCAGTCCAACGAAGACCGGCGTGTTGTTGCCGAGCAAAGTGGCGTTCGCCGCGGATGTTTGCAAGATAGAAGTGTTGAAAAATGCGAGATCGAGCGCGAAGAAAATGCCGCCGACAGCGATGACCATCAGCGTTTTAGGGCTAACGCGCGGTGATTTGCCACCCATGAACCAAGTGGGAACAAGTAAGACTGCCGGAATGAGCATGCGATAGAATGCGGACGCCGGGCCGGGCATGTCTGTCCAACGCACAAAGATTGCTGACCACGCGATGCACAAAACGCCTGCGGCTAAGGCGAGATAAGGCCACGGGTTGGGCCTGTTGCGCGGCTCGGTCATGACCATTTTGGACGCGGGCTAAAAATGTATGACTTTTTCAATCCATGAAGTATCGCACACGAGAGTCAGCGAATTGGGGATTCGATAAGCATGCAACACAAAATAACGCGTCGCGATTTTTTGAATGGAGTAAGCGTCGGCGTCGGCGGCACCATTGTGAGCGCAACTGGAGTTTCCAAAGTATTCGGCGCTGACACTTTGTTGGCTGCTGCTGCGCTGGATGAATTGTCACCGGAGGACGGGCCTGGTTATTATCCGCCGGCAAAAATGGGCATGCGCGGGGATCATGATGGGAGTTTTACGTTCGCGCATCTTATGCGTGATGGACAAAGCTGGAATGATCTCGGAAAAGCTGCAGGTACCCGTGAAAACTATGATCTGGTAGTGGTCGGCGGGGGAATCAGCGGCCTTGCAGCCGCATATTTTTACCGCCAGCGCGCCGGGAAGAACGCACGCATTTTAATCCTGGACAACCACGATGATTTTGGCGGCCATGCCAAACGTAATGAATTTCAGGCCGGCGGGCGGATGGTGCTTAGTTACGGTGGGACGCAGTCGATTGAAAGCCCCGGAAAATACAGCGATGTAGCCAAGGCTTTGATTCAGGATATTGGCGTGCGTGTCGAGAAATTCGAACGGGCGTACGACCAGAAACTTTATTCGAAAATGGGCACGGCGGCATTTTTTGATAAAGAGACTTTTGGCGAGGACCGTTTGCTCACTGGAATGAATAGCACGCCGTGGCCGGAATTTCTGGCCAAGGCTCCGCTGTCGGATGAAGTGCGCAGCGATATCGCGCGGGTGTACACGGAGAAGAAAGATTATCTGGCAGGCAGGTCGCTGGAAGAGAAGTCCGCGTTACTCACAAAAATCAGCTATGCGGAATATCTGACGAAATACTGCAAGCTTACGCGCAAGGCGTTGCCATTTTTTCAGACCTTCACGCATGACCTGTTTTGCATCGGGATCGAAGCGGTGGCGGCGATGGAATGTTACAAAGCGGGCGATGACTATAACTCATTCACCTATGCAGGATTCGATGGGCTTGGATTCCCGAACTCGGAAAAAGAAGAGCCGTACATTTACCATTTCCCGGACGGCAATGCATCGATCGCCAGGCTGCTAGTGCGCTCGCTTATTCCACCCGCGATGCCCGGCAGTTCGATGCAAGACGTGGTCTGCGCGCGTGCGGTGTACAGCAAGCTGGACGCCGCGGACTCTCCGGTGCGCGTTCGTTTGAACAGCACGGTTGTGCAGGTACGAAACGCCGCTGCGCACGAAGCGGCGAAGGAGGTGCAGATCGCTTACATGCGCGGCGGAAAGTTGCACACGGTGAGCGGGAAGAACTGTGTGCTGGCGTGCTACAACGGAATGATTCCTTACATTTGTCCCGATATTCCAGCGGAACAAAGCAAAGCGTTATCTTACCTGGTGAAAATGCCTTTGGTATACACGCATGTGGCGTTGCGAGATTGGGAGCCCTTTGCAAAATTGAATGTGCACCACATCGTGGCGCCGGGGAGCTATCACACCTATACCGCGCTCGATTTTCCGGTGAGCCTGGGCGCGTACAAGTTTCCCGCCAGCCCGAAGGAGCCAGCCGTTCTTTTCATGTTGCGCACACCGTGCAAACCGGGCCTGGTGCAGCGGGAACAAAATCGCGCGGGGCGCAGGGAATTACTGGACACGCCGTTCGCCACGTTTGAGAAAAATATCCGCGATCAATTGAACAGAATGTTGGGGCCGGCGGGCTTTGATGCGGCGCGCGATATTGAGGGGATCACCGTGAATCGCTGGGCGCACGGATATGCGTTCACTCCCAATCCATTGTTCGATCCGGATTGGAAGGAAGAGGAAAAACCGTGGGTCATCGGGCGCAAGCGCGTGGGGCGGATCGCCATTGCAAATTCCGACGCAGGGGCCAGCGCGTACACAGACGTAGCCATCGATCAAGCGTGGCGTGCGGTGGGCGATTTGCGAGAAGTATAGAGCGCCTACTCAGCTCGGGACACCGTTCGGGCCGTCTTCGGATGGCCTAAATGTCCATTCTGTTTTTCGCCGGGAATTATGATATCGTCTGTGGGTAGGCTCCCGAAGTCGGATTGCCTGAACTTCCTGGAACGCGAGTCGTAGCCCTTCCTCCACTGGTTCAGCCAATTTTCAGCCAAGTTGTGTGGTGCGGGAAACGGCTGCGTGAATTCCTGCACTCATGGCGCTTCGAAGGGTACCGGGAGAATTACGATGAAAAGTTTATTTGTAGGGAATATGAGCTTTCAGACCACCGAAGGCGACCTGCGAACGTTGTTTGAACCGTTCGGCCAGATCACGCGAGTGCACATGGCCATGGATCGCGAAACTGGCCGTGCACGCGGATTCGCGTTCATCGAAATGCCCAACGATGAGGAAGCGGCGAAGGCCATGGCGGGGCTGGATGGCAAGGAGCTGGGCGGGCGAAACCTGAAGGTGAACGAAGCGCGTCCCAAAGGCGAGGGCGGACCACCACGCAGCGGCCAGAAAAGTTTCAATAATGGTCCGAGCGCCGGTCGCGGACCGAACACTGGTCGTGGACCAAGTGGTGGCAGCGGCGGAGGCCGTGGCAAAGGCGGCGGCGGAGGACGCGACCGCTTCTCGAACGAAGATTACCGCGAATCTGTCCGGCAGCCGCGCGAACCGCGCTGGTAGCCTGCACGTTGCATGAGTTGATGGACACCCGGCCCGGGCCGGTGTGCACTCTGTAGCGAGGAGAGAGAATGACAACGACCTTTCAAAAAAGGCAAAAAGAAATGAAGCGGATGGAAAAGCGCAAAATGAAGGAAGAAAAGCGCGTCCAACGCAAAATGGATAAGACCACTCCCAAGGAAACGGGAACGGATCCGGCCCTGGATCCCACCATCGATTGGAATCACTCCGACGATTACATGACGCAGGAGTAGCAGCGTTTAGCTACTGCACTGAGTCAACTTATCGAGATGGTTGCGCCTCCGATTTACAAATGGAGAGCATCCACGCGAAGGCTCAACGTTAATTCCTGGTTCGCAAAATTAATGAATAATTTAGAACTGCCGGCAGACGGCTAAGGCTTTTCCGCGGAACTGTAGTGCTTCAAGACTCCATCGGCGACTACGCCGACGTATCGGCCTGCCCGCAAAAACTGCATGACCTTCGCGCCTTCGCGGGCCATTTTTGCCCAGCGGGATTTGGTTTGCGGATTTTGTTCCAGGCCGCGGAATTCTACGCCATCCAGTTGAAAATCAATTTGTGCCAGGCGATGTTTGACGGTTCGGCGTACGGAGAAGGTTGCGTTGCCAACAGTTACGATTCGTTTTTGTTCCAGCAACGCCTGACGCCACACGGACAGAAATGCGTCATCGACGGCGGCCTCGAGCGCGGTCATGGAAACGGCCTACAGTGCGGAACAACCGAGTTAATAAATAGTCGCAATC
>DATHGV010000441.1:0-6429 GCA_035490135.1 Candidatus Methylomirabilota bacterium | reverse complement strand
AAATTAATCCTTCACGTCGATTCATGGCCTCGCGCTCCTCTCGCACATTACTCGTCCAATACACCGGAATGTTTCAGCATCATCAATTTATTGATGCTCAAATTCTGAAATCCGTGGCTGCGCGCCTTTTGAATAAATTCCAGCGTGATTCCCTGCACTTTTACTGCGATTACACCGTGCGCATCCAGCTTCAGCCCCGCCGACTGCAATCCCTTTACATACTCGGCCGTAACTCCTTGCACTTTCATCGCAATGACATCGCCGGCATCAAGTTGGAATCCCATGGCTTTCAATTCGCGCACATATTTCGGCGTTACGCCTTGTACTTTCATGGCCACCAGCTCCCTGCTGGAAAGCTGCGGATCTGTCACGCTTCTCATCTCCCGCACGTATTCGCTTGTCACGCCCTGAACTTTCATCGCCAGCACGCTGCCCGCGTCGGTGTCGAAGCCCATTTCGTGCAGTTGTTTTACATATTCTGGGCTCACGCCTTGCACGCGCATAGCGATGATCTGATCGATGTTCTGCGCCAGCCCGGCATCGCGTAGTTCGCGGATCAATTCTGGCGAAACACTCTGGACTCGCATGGCGATAAATTCGTTAACGTCCGGCTTCAAACCCAGTGCATGAATGCTATGCACGTATTCGGGCGTCACGTTTTGGATCTTCATCGCAATCAGCTGGTCAATGGACAGATCCACGATGCCTTCGGCCTTCAGGCCGTCAATGTAGGACCCTGACCTCGCTTGCCATCCTTCATTACCTCGCGTCTCACTGTTCTCAGTTCTATTTTCCTGTTCTTGCTCGTCTTGGTCCGCGCTTGCGATGGCATCTGCCTGCGCCATTGCGGATCGTTCCCATGTTGGCGAAGGTACTGGTTTGCGCAGCGGTTTTTCAGGGCGCACCACGATTGCTGCACCGTGATCTTCCGGCGACAGATGTTGCACCACTGGTGCAGGGCTCTGATCGGCAGTTACTCTATTACCCTGCGCGCCGAACAGTGCATTCCCGGCCAATACGGACGCGCACAGGCACAACATGCTTCCAGCGATGCCCGCGCTGCGTGCTTCCCGATCTAGTTTCGAAACGCCCAGCAAGCGCGCGACTCGCTCCGCGAGTGGACTGCGATTTGACGCCATGGCCAGCGCCGGCGCGCTTTGCCATTCCGCCATCGTAGCGAGCGCGCGAGCATACTCGACTGCATTTCCGCACACTGAAATGGCCACGTCATCGCAGCAATTTTCCCGTTCCGCGCGAATTCTTTTGCTCACCCACCACACCGCCGGGTGATAGAACAGCAGCGTCTCCGCGGCAATCTGAAATAAATTCACGAACGAATCCAGCCGCTTAACGTGCGCGAGTTCATGCGCGATCACCAATTCAAGCTGCGACGCAGAAAGCCCCATTAGCGCCGACACCGGCAACAAAACCACAGGCCGGAACCACCCCACCACGGCCGGCGCCTGCAATTGCAAACTTTCGCAGTAGTACACCACGCGACCCAGTCCCAATCGTCGTTGCAATTCCAAGCAACGCTCACGCAGTGCTCTCGTGACTGGTACGCCCTTCTTAATCCGCATCCGCTCTATCAGCAAAAAGCCAGCAGCTGGCCGCAGGCTCAACAGCAGCACGCCCCCAAACCATGCCTCGACAAACCACAAGAGATAAATGGACGAAGCCCTCTCCCTGGCAGCCGAAACGAAGTTAAGAATTTGCGTCGTCGCGGCTCGCGTCGCAATCTGAGTCTGTCCCGTCTTCGATAAACCTGCCGTTGCATCCGTTGTGGGCGTCGTCACAGGTCGTTCCGACAAAACCAAGAAAGTCACCGCCGGCGTGGCCACCATCAGCGCCAGCATCACCACGGCCATCAGGTATTTCGCCGATGCCCGTCGCACCACAGTCATACTCGTAAACGCCGCCGCGGCAATCCCTATCCCCTGCCATAAGAAATGCAAGAGCGTCAGCCCGATCAGTCGGACGGTCTCAGGAGTCACCCAGCCGGCAAATCCCCTCATGACAGTTTCCTTTCATACTCGTCGAGCAGCCGCCGCAATTCCTCGGCCTCTTCCCGCGAACCTTTGCGGCCCGCGAGCGCGTGCATCATCAATTGGCTTGCTGAGCCATCAAAAACGCGCTGCAGGACGTCGCCCGCCAGTTGCCGCTTGGTTTTCTCCGCAGCCTGATTGGCTTCGTACACGTGGGCGCGTTGATCCTCATTGCGCCGCACTAAGCCTTTCTCGGTCATGATCTGCATGAGCTTTAAGACGCTGGTATACCCGATCCGTTTCTTGTTACTCAACGCTTCGTGCACTTCGCGCACCGTCGAAGGCCCGCGCGCCCACAAAATGCGCAGTATTTCCAGTTCCGATACCGTAGGTTTTTGCGTCTCTGGCGTCATGCCGCGCAATCTACTACGAAGGCGTTCGTACTGTCAACGACAATCTTCGTACTTCGTCCTGGTGGCCACCACCGCCGAGGCACGAAGGCTGTCCTACGCTCGATTTTCAGGGTGGGTCCTAAGATTTAGGATTAGTTCAGCAGAAAACCATCAAGCCGCAGCTTTCGGGTTAGCCTTAATCCTTCCGTTCCGAATCGCTTTCACAAACACTTCGTGATCGTGCTGCGTCTGGTCGGCATACGCGAAAGCAAATTTCACCATGGCCTTATCAAACGCGTCGCTGTTTCCCAAATACCCTGCAATCTGCGCCGCACCGCCAGTACGCGCATGCGCCCGCGCCAGCGTCCAACCGCAAAGTTCAAGGTACTCGATCCAATCTTCCTTGGGCATATCTTCCACATTAATAGTCATCTTCATGTCGCGCAGTTGCCGAAAATAATAATCGTGCCCTTGATCATCGCGCGTCCATCCCAGAAAAATATCGCTGGCCGCCTGCAGCATGCGCTGCCCAGTGACCACCCGTTCGCCATGATAGGTATAGCGGCTCTTCCCCGCGTAAGGTTCCAACACCGATGGAAGGGCCTCCTTAAATTGCAAAAACAACGGGTCACCCTCGCCCGCCATAAGCAAAACCACCGCGCATCTGGTCCCCACGCTTCCCACGCCTACAACTTTTCGCGCGATGTCCACAATATGGTAACGGTCAATAATCACACGCCGCTCTTCCGGCAGAGTCAGGCGGTAGCGGCGAAACATTTCCCGTACTCTCTTCGCTTGTTTGATCCTCTGACGGGGATGATAAATCAGTGGCGGATTATCGATGATGCGCGGCAAGCCGTTCACGAGCTCCGTCATACGCGGAAAAACATGTTCCGCCGTTTGTAATTTTGCTTTCTTTTCTATCTGTTCGAAGTATTTCTTGGCCCTCTTCGTCTTTGCGATGGTGATCAGTATCTCGGCGTTAAGTTTGGAGTACCACACTTCCAGCGCGCGCATTTTGGCGTACTGGTGCATCTGTTCGCGATAACTCGCCACCGCTACTCTCACAGTTTTTTCGCAAGAATGTTCGCCATCGCCTTTCTGCCGTCCGGCAAGCACGATACTGGTGGCCAGCCGCTTTACGTCCCATTCCCAGGGCGCGTGCAACGTTTCGTCGAAGTCATTAATGTCAAAAACCAGTTGCCGCTCCGGCGAGCCAAATCCGCCAAAATTGCTGACGTGGCAATCGCCGCAAGCCTGAACGTGCAATCCTGTTCGCGGCGTCGTGGCCAGATCCGCTGCCATCACTGCGGCTGCGCCCCGAAAAAAACCGAACGCCGACTGTGCCATGCGCGCGTATCGAATCGGCAAAAGCTCCGGCAATCTTCCATGATCGGATCTCTTCAGCAACTCAATCGGATCGGCACGATTGGCCGGTGACACCCACTTCCCTTGCGCGCTTCGCGTCGCTCTTCTACGCAACGCTTTGCCGATGGCAAATCCTTCTTTTAGCGTAGGGCCTGGAAGGACTTTGCGCTGCGAACCGCCAGTGGACTTCGCGGATTCACTTCTTGTTTTTTTGGACTTATTCGCGGCGGTCATTGCGCCTGTTGGAGCCGTATAGAATTAAGGTTATGCACCCAGCGCGCCGGGCGGCTGTCACCTGGCACGATCAGTTGAAAGGGGCCGTACTTGCCAAGCGGTAGACCGGTCCGCGTATCGGCCACAATCACTTGCCCCGCATGGAAAGCGGAGTCTATTTCCGCAAGAGAAAGCAGCACGGAGTATCCGTCAGCTCCCGACGCCAGTACATAACTCCTCAGCGCCTCTTTTCGAAATTCATTACCGACCGGTGCATTTGCCTTCGCCAGCAATGTTTCCAGCAACACGCCCGAATAACTTTCCTCCGCATTGGTGTGTCCGTTGTGGGCCTTGATCGTAATGTGGGGCAGCGCGCGAAAATCCGCCGGCGAGAGCACCACAGGCGCGCGATACGGATCACCCGCCAGGACCAACGAATCAGGAGGATAGATGATGGTCGGCGAACCGGTGTCCGCGATCTTCAACGTTACTTTTACCTCTTGAGCGATAGAGTCGTCCCCGCGGCGATTACTCACCATAAAAGGTTGCACAGCCGTCGTAAATCCCTGTACGGAAATGGACAAGGCATACTCGCCCGAGTTCAACCGCAGGCTAGCGTGTCCCTTGTCGTCTGTTTTTATTTTCTGGGGAAAGTTTTCTGGACGCGGCACAACTTCTATCTGGGCCTGTGCGATTCCCGCTCCCGCTTGATCGATAACCACTACTTCAACGCCGCTAGTCTTCTCCTGCTGCGCCGATAGAAAGAAGGCCATGACAAGCAGCATCGCCGCGAGCATTCCCAATCTGGCGTTTATCGTCCGCATGGCGAAAGCATGGCGCGTAAGCCGGGTGCTGTCAGGCAAACGTACCGCTGAAATTGCAGCCCATCTTGTCATGATAATTTTCCTACCAGTTTCCGCATAAATTCGGCGGCGGCAGCCGCCTCTCGCAGCTCGTCCCCGGACAATTCTTGCAACGCGCGCACCAGCATCTCCACTCGCCTTCGCCTGCCCTCGTGCAAGATCCTGGCACCGCGCGCTGTTGCCTCCAGAAGCATACGCCGTTTGTCATCGGTTGCTTTGCGCCGCACCAGACGGGTTCGCTCTAGCCCGACCACGATTCGGCTCATCGTAGGCGGACGCACTTGCTCAGCCTTCGCCAACTCTTTCAACGAGCGAGGCCCGCCAAATACCAGCACCGAAAGCGCGGAAAGCTGCGCCGGTCCAATTCCGGCGCTGCGATCTTGTGCGCGTACTTTACGCAGCAAGTGAATGGCAGCCGAATGCAGCGAGTCTCCGATGCGGTACGCTTCTGCGTCGGGCGATATTTTACTCTTGCGCTTGGCCATGAAATATAGTTAGCTATGCTAACTAATTCTACTCGACGGAGGTTTCCCTGTGAATATTCCCGACAAATCCGCTCTCTCCAAAATCGGGCAGATCGCCATCAACGCGTATGACGTCGATCGCGCCACCGCATTCTATCGCGATGTGCTCGCTTTGCCGCATCTCTTCCGCGCAGGCCAGCTAAGCTTTTTTAATTGCGGCGGAGTGCGCCTGATGCTCAGCCCACCGGAGAAACCGCAGTTCGACCATCCGGCTTCCATTTTGTATTTTCAGGTTGGGGATATTCACGCCGCGTTCCAGCGCCTCAAATCAGCAGGCGTAAAATTTGAAGATGAACCGCATCTGATCGCCCGCATGCCCACTCACGAGCTGTGGATGAACCACTTCCACGACACGGAAGGCAACCTCCTCGCGCTCATGAGCGAAGTCCCTAACGCGACATAACCAAATCCAGGAGGGCAAGCATGGACCATAAAACGAATCAATTCACGTCGTGCCGAGGGAAGCTTGCAGCCACAACCGCACTGGCCTGTGTCATGGCTGGGGGCGTTGCAGCTCGCATCGCAGCATACGAATCCGGACAGACCGTAAAGGAGGACCATCAATCGATGACGACAGGAAGCAAGTTCTTCTGCAACATAAAGGCACTGGCACCCGCCGAGCGAGCACACCATCAGAAGCTAACCGAGAAACTCATCAGCGGCCGCACAGAAATCATAGAGACGGAAAAGGGCTACGAATTTCAGTTCAACCCAGCAGTGGTCTCCATCGCAGAGTTAGCCGATTGGGCCGCCGCCGAAAGCAAATGCTGCCCTTTTTTTGATTTTCACATCGACCTGGAGCGCGAGGGTACGCTCGTCTGCCTGCGTTTGACAGGCGATCAGGGCATCAAACACTTCATCCAGAGTGAATTCCAACTCCCCGCAAAGTAAGAGCAAAAAGGGCGGGTTTAAGCCCGAATCTTCAAGCGCAAAATTTAAATGCGGTGAGAAAATGCAGAACCGTCGCAGTAGTGTCGTCCCAGGCACGAGTGCGAAGCAGGCAGACGCGGCGCGCCCCACGCTGATCGTGCATTCGACACGCGAAAATAAATTTCTACAAGTCCACGCTTTACATGTGCGCCGC
>DATHGV010000440.1:0-3154 GCA_035490135.1 Candidatus Methylomirabilota bacterium | reverse complement strand
GTTCATCGCTCGCGACTTCAAGGAGTTCATTCGCAGCTCGGGCATGACGCACGTCCGAACCTCCCCTTATTATCCACAGTCGAACGGCAAGATTGAGCGCTGGCACAAGTCGTTGAAAGGGGAGTGCATTCGGCCGGGAAGGCCGCTGTCGCTGGAAGATGCACGGCGCCTGGTAGAGGGTTATGTGGAGCATTACAACAACGTTCGCCTGAACAGTGCCATCGGCTACATCACTCCAAAGGACATGCTCGCCGGGCACGAGCAGGAGATTCAAGCCGAGCGGGATCGGAAGTTGGACGCGGCGAAGGAACAGCGGAA
Organism: Candidatus Methylomirabilota bacterium; assembly: GCA_035490135.1. Taxonomy (GTDB): domain Bacteria; phylum Acidobacteriota; class Terriglobia; order Acidiferrales; family UBA7541; genus Acidiferrum. Next base: position 2,836 of record DATHGV010000440.1, on the reverse strand, counting down.
GAATCGCCGCCAGGGGGCGGCGTGATGGATGAAACGGATTGCTCCCGTTAGCCGACAATGCAGAATTAACACAGCGGCAAGGCCAAGCATATAGTCAACGAAGCGAATCGCCGCGCTTCCGTGAGGAGTCCCTGCATCTCGGTATGCGCGCGGCGGTGGACCAGGTCCTCTAGCGTTCGGCAACGCGCGGCTCACTGATAGGCGCGCCGGCCGGCGATGGTTGTTTTGCCGGGAGGAGTGCAAGCAGCGTGACTCCAATCACGCCAAAGATCACAATGTCCTGGGGGCTATCCTTCCTGTGCATCCCGTGCGCCACGGCCTGCGCCGACATGATTGTCATCGTGAACCCATGGGCAAGGCTTGACCACGCCCCATAGGCGATCATCAAGCGATGCTTGGCCGGCTGATTAACGGCCACCAACAGACAGACCCCAAGCGCCGTGTTAAGGCTCAGGAACATCGGCATGACGTCACTATGCCCGCTAAGCCACCTAGAGTGCCACAGATCGTCGAACAGGAGATAGCCCCAAAAGCAATAAAACAAGCCCACCAACACCAACACTACCTGTAAGGCGCGCTCACGTTTCATACCGTCCTCGGTTTTGTGCGATGCAAGGTTATTACCACTTTTTTACTTCAGATTGTGCGATTGTCAGCTGTGATGCGTCCGATGCTGGAACCCTGCGAGCATCCGCAGTGTGAGCAGAATGCTTCTCCCCCTCGAATAGGCTTGCCACAGGAACTGCAAGGCCCAAGGAGAGGCCCTCGGAACACAAAATAAAGGATGAATCCAATCAAATTGGGTATGAGGAAAGCGGCAATCACCCAGGCCCAAGCAGGCATTTGACGCCTTTTTGCGTCCCCATAAATATATCCGAGGGCAAGGAAAAAAGCCGCGGTGAAGACGCCAAACGTCAAGCCAAACCAAAGCGCTTCTGGCATGGTACTGAGAAATCCTTTGGAAGCAAGTAAGGAACGGCCCTGGCTGGAAGCAAAATAGACTACCCAAATCGGGATCGCCAGTGCTGCGATGACCATTGCAGACCTGGGTAGAACATTCCGTCTTGCGGTTCCCAACAAGACAGCCGCAACTACAAGCCCGGCCAAGAACGCTATCAAAAGCACCGCCGATTGCTGTGTCATGCAATACCTCTATTCTCACCAGGCGCCGCGAGCAGACGTAAGGCCGAGCAAAAAGATGGCAGCAGCCAAAAGACGAGCACGCCTGCCTGGACTTGAGCAGTGTCGAAATGCATTGGGACCGTCAGGAGCTTGGCCACCTGGTAGACAAGTGCCGATCCCACAATTGACATCGAGAGCGCTACAGCAAATGCAGCCCAGACCTTGAATTGCACGTTGTGCTGGCGCATTGTCTCGGTATGATGCGCAAGAATCTCACGGACCTGGGCATTCGAATCTGGTTCACTCGTAAAGGTGAATTCCCGCAACCCCCGAATCGTACGCGCAGTTAGCTCGAGGTAGCGCTTGCAGCCATCACAGTCGCGGATGTGGTCATGGATGAGCTGTCTTTCGCCCTCTGAAACCTCTTCTACGAAAGACCTGTCGATAAGCTCGCGAAATCTCTTGTCACCCTCCATGCGAATCACCCTCCTCAAATGCGGATCTCAGTGCTGCAAGGCCGCGATAGATTCTGGACGTCACCGTTGTAATAGGGGCGCCCAAGACCTGAGCCATCTCCGCAAGAGACAGGTCTTCTTGAAACCTCAGCAGCAAAGCCTCGCGATACAGCGGTGGCAGAATCTGCAGCCGGCCGGCCAGACGCATTGCGTCTTCGCTTCGGGCCGCGGCTTCGAATGGGGAAGGATCGGAAGAGGGTAACAGCAGCATTGCATCGCCATCATTTGGCAAGGATACTGTTGCCACCGCTTTTCGTTTTTTCCGGAGGTAATCTATTGCCAAATTGCGGGCGATCGCGAATAGCCATGGATCAAACCGCTGCCGCCCGTTGTACTGGCCGCCCCGCTGCAGCACGCGAATCCAGGTCTCCTGCGCAAGGTCCTCCGCATACTCTCGCCTCCCGGTGAGGTATAGCAGGTAGCGCACCAGTCGATGCTGACAGCGCTCCACCAGGTCTGCAAGAAGCTCCATATCCCTCTCACGTAAGCCTCGCGCAATCTTTGCCGTTTCGGTTTCGGCTGTCGTATTCAATGTCATGGGAAGAGCCGACATATATCCTGTATACGATCAAACCCCGGCGGATTACTCAACTTTTGACCGAAAAATCACGCTAACCTCGGACAGATATCGGATCAAGGGGCGGCAAGGGCCTGACGTGTACAACTCGTTTATTGGCAGACCCCAAATAGCATAGATAGTTGTCGAAACCAGGCGATCACAACTCACGATTCGGGTCTGGCCGGTCTGGGTTCCGGCGGAGTCACGGGCAAACCGGATGTTGAGAAACGGCAGCTCGTTGCGGAGTTACAATGATTTTGCCGGGCGAAACGGAAGCGGGCACTGCGGGGACGCAACCATGCCGAGGGATATCCCGGTGGGCTCATCGAGACGATGAACGGGGGCGTGAGAGCTCGTTCTTGCGCCGCCCAACCTCCATCGGATCGAAAGACCCCATGCCTTGAAAATCCCCGCCCGAAGGGCGGAATACTCACTAACGGAGAACGTCGCTTCTCCATTTCAGGCTGAACCAAGACCACGGCTCGCTCGTAATCTTTCGGTCGGCTTCAGTCCGACCCAAACATCTCTTCGATCCGTACTTCGACCATGATTACTAGTTCAAACTCCCCTTTTTAGAGGGAGCGGGATACCCCATCAAGTGGACGGTGTCCTACCTCACACCATGTACGATTCCGAGCTG
>DATHGV010000439.1:0-8167 GCA_035490135.1 Candidatus Methylomirabilota bacterium | reverse complement strand
TTTTCACGCGCGCACGGTGATTTTGTCGGGACGAAAGACCGGTGCCTGACCTTGTGGTCAGCTGAAGGCCAGTTGATACAAAGCAAAGCACATACTTCGTACTAAGCCTCACAGGCTATTGCGGAGCAGATGGCATGCCCATATATTATGTCTCAAGTTAAGCGGGAGCCGAGTTCGGCGCGGCTTCCAGCGGGTGGCATTTCAGCAACGAACGGCATCTGATTCAAAGATAAGGCGCGTAGGCTGGAACGGCCATCCAAGAAGTAGTTGACCGGCGCGACGGCTTCGATGAAAATCAACGTCCCGCATAGTTTGTAACGGAAGAGCGCAATCTGAGGTGGTAGAAGTGAAGGAACTTGTAAAAGCGACGGTTGCAACTGTGCTCGCGGTGCTGTGCGCTATGCCGCTACCTGCAGCCCCGGGAGCACTGAAATCAACACGCACACGCAGAGCTCCAGCGCGTTATCACGGCGGCGGAGTGCCCACCTTTGCGAACTCTTCCAACGGGGACATTACGGCGTTTGATGATCCAGTTGTACGCCAGGCAGCGGTCGAGGGATTGGGGCGCTATAACGGCGCAGTCGTGGCCGTGGATCCGAACACCGGACGAGTTCTGACGGTGGTGAACCAGAAAATTGCATTTGGTGAAGGCTATATTCCTTGCTCGACGATCAAGCCGACGATTGCATTGGCGGCGCTGGAAGAAAACGTCATCAACCGCGACACCATGTTGAAAGTTGGGCGCCGCAAGTACATGAACCTAACGGAGGCGATGGCGCACTCCAACAACGAATTTTTTGAGCAGCTTGGCTTGCGCATGGGTTTCGATACGGTTTCAAAGTACGCGCGCTTGTTGGGCCTCGGTGAACTTTCGGGCTACGAAATTCCGGAAGAGCATCCCGGCGCGTTTCCGATGCAGCCGCCTCCGCACGGCGGAGTAGCGCGGATGTCCAGCTTTGGCGAAGGCATACAGATGACGCCTTTACAGCTGGTCTCTCTGGCAGCAGCTTTCGCGAATGGCGGAACACTCTATTACCTGCAGTATCCCCGGACCGCAGATGAGCAACTGGCTTTTGCACCGCGGGTGAAGCGGGAACTGAATATTGCGCAGATCCTGCCGGAAATTCGTGAAGGCATGCTGGCGGCCGTTCTTTATGGTACTGGGAAATCGAGCTTCGATCGCGGCGGAGATGAAACACCGCTTGGTAAGACCGGGACGTGCGACGATCACGTTACCCCTTCGCGTATCGGTTGGTTCGTGACTTATGCGGATGAAGCTCATCCGAAAATTGCGCTGGCGGTTCTGCTTCGTGGAAATACTCGACGCGTAAAAGGCCCGACGGCCGCGACGGTTGCGGGGAACATTTATCGCCGGCTGCGCGAGCAGAATTATTTCGCCACGGTGGCGACGGCTAATACGGTCTCGAAGCTGCAATCCGGGCAGTAAACTTCTCCAGATTCTTTAGGGATTTGAAGCTTAGAATTACTTCCTGGGTGGCGTGCAATACAGACGCACAACCCAAGACCCAGGCTGAAAATCGAGCCTGGGGCACCCTCCGTGTCAGTTTGGTTTTCGGAAAAAACTAATTTCTTATCATTGAAAATGTCGGCGCGTCGACATTTTTTCCCTAAATACAGCACTTAGCCGGCCCATCTCTGCGCCACACTCCGCTTGCAGCTATAGAAAATCCGTAGTCACTGCAATCGAGGTCCACCAGGCCGTTTCGAAACGTTTGTTGCGCGATTAAAAGCAAGCTGTCTCTGTAACATTCCTGCGCATTGCGACGTAATTACTCCCAAGGAGTTTGGGAATGAACAAATTTGTGAAGGGTGTTGGTGTCGGTGTGTTTGTTTTGGTGATTCTGGCGGTGGTTGGCATCAGTGCGACTATGGGCTGGCGGCCGTTCATCGGGCCGAAAACGCGCGCGTTGACGGATCGCAGGTTTGAAGCTACGCCGGAGCGACTGAAGCGCGGCGCCTACCTTGTGGAGCATGTCGCTGGTTGCGCTTATTGTCATACTCCACAGGAAGAAGGCGGGAACGGCCCGGAAATCGTACAGGCCAAGAAAGCCAGTGGTCAGATTTTTGCTATCCCAGGTTTGCCAGCGAGTCTAGTGGCCCCGAACATTACGCCCGACCCGGAAACCGGCATCGGCAATTTTACAGACGATCAACTGGCACGAGCAATTCGGGAAGGCATCAGCCACGACGGGCGCACACTTTTTCCGATGATGCCGTATGCGCATTACCGGCGGATGTCTGACGAAGATCTGGCTTCGGTGGTTGTTTACCTCCGGACTCTGTCGTCACAACGCAATCCACTGCCGCGTACCGAAATTTATTTTCCAGTGAAGTATCTGATCCGTGGAGTTCCCCAGCCGGTAACAGAAACGGTGCAAGCTGATCTCTCAACTCCGGTAAGCCGCGGAGAATACCTGGTGAATTTGGCGGTATGTTCGGAATGTCATACTCTCCGGAAGCGGGGCCGGCTGGATTCCAGTATGAAATTTGCCGGAGGGCAGGTTTTTGATCCTTCAGGAAAACTGGTTAGCCCGAACATCACGCCGGACGCGACAGGGATCGGCAACTACACCGAGGAAATGTTTGTGAAGGCGATGAGGACGGGCTACGTAGGCAAGCGACAACTGAACACGGTGATGCCCTGGCAGCTCTACAGCGGACAAACTGATGAAGACTTGAAGGCCATCTACGCGTACCTGAGGAGTTTGCCGCCGATAAGCCATCGTGTGGACAATACCCAACCGCCAACGGCGTGCAAGAAATGCGGCGAGAAGCACGGAGCTGGCGACACCAACTGAGCTGGCGGTTCAATAAATGATGGGAAGTTTGTACAGGTCCGCTGAACTCTCGTCGGTAACGCGCAGCAGGATTAAGGTGCGGTCGTCGTGGGGAGTGGATTCGGCGCCGCTGTAATCGTCGGTTGCGGCGAGAATTCTGTTGGCAATGGACAGCGATGTTTCATCGCCGTTGACGCCGCCAAGGAGCGCGTGAAGGCGCTCGGCACCGAACTCCTGCCGGTCGCTATCCTCGGATTCCAAAATGCCGTCGGAGGCGCACACCACGACATCTCCTGGCAGCAGGTCAATGGTGACTTCCTCGTATTCGCTTTCAGCAAACAAACCAAGAGGAACGCCAGCTACGTTGATCTCAGTGGCCTCGCCATTCCGGACGAGCAGGGGATAAGGCTCGCCGCCATTGGCCAGCGTCAGACGCCGCGCGGGCGCATCGTAAATTCCAAAGAGCAAAGCGATGAACTTTGCTTCCAGGCGTGCGCCGAACATGCGGCGATTTAATACCGAGAGCATCTTCCCGGGGCCGAGGGTATGGTCAGTGACGACTTCGCGAAGAGTTCCTATGGCGAGTGAGCCGTACAACGCGGCAGCGGTTCCCTTGCCGGAGACGTCACCCAAGGCGAAGGCCAAGCGGCCTTCGCCGTAGGGATGAAAATCGTAAAAATCGCCGCCTAATTCACGCGCGGGCGCATAAGCCGCGGCCAGATCAAGGCCAGGAATTTCTCTCGCTCCCTTCGGCAAAAGTTGGCGCTGAATTTCGCGCGCCATATTCAAATCGTTCAGCAGACGCAGTTCGTTCTCGCGTGCTTCCTGGTAAAGACGCGCGTTTTCGAGAGCGATAGCGACGTAGGTGCCCATGGTGTCGAGCATGCGCTCATGCTCATGCGTGAAGGCATGCGGCACAGTGCTCTCGAGGTCGAGTACGCCGATCAGACGATCCTGCAATAAAAGCGGGATGACCAATTCCGAGCGAACTTCCACGTCGGTATCAAATTGCACGTAGCGCGAATCCTTGCGCACGTCGCCAACGCGCATCGGACGGCGTTCTCCGGCGGATATTCCGGTAATACCTTGATTGAGGCGCAGGCGCAGGCGCGCGGGGATGGCGTCGTCGTAATGCATGGCGAAGACACTTTCCAGCATTTGGCGGGTCTCATTCCAGAGCATTACGGTGAAGACGTGGTAATTCACTATGCGCTTTACGTGTTGGGCGATGCGCCTGAGCAATTCCTCACGATCGAGGATGGAGGTTAATTCGCGGCTGACTTCGTACAGGAGCGCGAGGCCTTCGGCCTGATCGGGTGCGTCGCCCACTAAACTTGGGGCGAACGGATCGATATCGCCGAGCGGAAAAAGGGGAGCGAGTTTGGCGGAATCATCCATGACCTGGCTGACAGAACTGCTGCGTTAGATGTAACACAGGCCGGGAAGATTACAAAAATTGATTATATTTCTTGTAAGGATTTGCAGGTAGCACGATGAAGATCCCAAGGTCTGGGTTCTTCGAAGGGGCTTATTTCACTTCCCAGGTATCGCCAGCGCGAAGAAGTTTCGTCAAATCCCCCGCGCCCCGCTTGGCGATAACGTCGTTTATCTGCTGATTCATGACGTCTTCATAGCGCGGAACGTCTTCCCACGACCGTAGGACGCCAATGGGAGTTGGGAAGCCCGGGCGTTTCTCCATTTGAGACAGCTGAAATGCGTACGCAGCGTCGAGATGGTGTGCATCGTGGACCAGCAAATCTTTTTCGGTGATGCCATTGCCGAGTTGCACGACTTCCATATCCAGGCCGCTCATGCGAATGCCCTTGTCACGATTCTTGCCGAACACCAGCGGCTTGCCGTGCTCAAGTTGAATGACGTGTTCGCTGCGGGCTTCGCGCTCGGTTAGAGAGAACCATGCGCCATCATTAAAAATATTGCAGTTCTGCAGAATCTCGACGAACGCGGAGCCTTTGTGAGCCGCGGCGTGTTTCAAGGTCTCTTTCAGGTGGCCCTGGAAAACGTCGACGGAGCGAGCCACGAACGTGGCTTCCGCGCCGATGGCTAACGATAGCGGATTGAACGGACGATCCAGCGATCCAAAGGGAGTGGACTTGCTTTTTTTATTCAGCTCGGAGGTGGGCGAATACTGGCCCTTGGTCAATCCATAAATTCGATTGTTAAACAGCAGAACCTTGATGCCGACGTTGCGCCGCAACATATGAATGGTGTGATTCCCGCCGATGGAGAGGGCATCGCCGTCACCGGTGGCAAGCCAAACTTCCAAGTCCGGGCGGAGTGCTTTGATACCAGTGGCTACTGCCGGAGCGCGGCCGTGGATGGTATGAAAACCAAAAGTGTTCATGTAATAAGGGAAGCGGCTGGAGCAGCCGATTCCGCTGACGACTACGAAATTTTCGCGCGCGATTCCAAGCTCTGGAAAAACGGACTGCACAGCGGACAGGATGGCGTAATCTCCGCAACCGGGGCACCAACGCACTTCCTGATCGGTCTGAAAATCCTTTTTGGTGAGCGGGGTTATGGGTGGCAGCGTGGTGGAGCTCATGCGAAATTCTCCTGGCTGCCGAGTATTTCCTCGATTTTTTGTTCGAGCTCAGCCTGCTTGAAAGGGCGGCCCTGAATTTTGTTGAGCCCGACGGCGTCCACCAGATATTTGGCGCGCAGGACCCACAGTAATTGGCCCATGTTGAGTTCCGGCACTAACACGCGCTTGTATCTCGCGATTACTTCACCGAGGTTGGGCGCTAACGGATTCAGATGGCGCAAGTGCACATGACCGATTTTGTGTCCCTTCTCGCGCTGCGCTCGCACTGCTGCGGTAATTGCTCCGTGGGTCGAGCCCCAGGCGACGATAAGCAAGTCTCCTTGGGGATCGCCTGCCGGCACGACTTCAGGAATATCTTGAGCGATGCCAGCGACTTTCGCGGCGCGAATGCGCACCATGTTTTCGTGGTTCAAAGGTTCGTAGTTGATGTTGCCGGTAACATCTTGTTTTTCGAGTCCGCCGATGCGGTGTTCCAAGCCGGGTGTTCCGGGAACGGCCCACGGGCGCGCTAATGTTTGGGGGTCGCGTTTGTAAGGCAAAAATCCTTCCGCGGTTTTCGCGAATTGCACTTTGAAATCCGGTATCTCGCTAACTTCCGGAACATGCCAGGGCTCGGCGCCATTCGCCAGGTAACCGTCCGACAGAAGAATGACGGGGACCATGTATTTCACGGCGATGCGGCAGGCTTCCAAAGCAACCCAGAAGCAATCGGCAGGAGTGGCAGCGGCGATCACCGGTATCGGTGCTTCGGAATTTCGTCCGAATAAAGCTTGTAACAAATCCGCTTGTTCCGTTTTTGTGGGCAGGCCGGTCGATGGGCCGCCACGCTGAATATTGCAAATTACCAGAGGTAACTCGATGGCTACGGCCAAGCCTAGCGCTTCGGTTTTGAGCGCCATGCCTGGGCCCGAGGTGGTGGTGATGGCGAGAGCGCCGGCATACGAGGCGCCGATCGCGGAAGTAATGGCTGCGATTTCGTCTTCGGCCTGGAAGGTCATTACTCCGAAATCTTTGTACTGCGAAAGCTCGTGCAGAATGTCAGAGGCCGGTGTGATGGGATAGCTTCCTTGAAAGAGACGCAGGCCGGATTTTTGAGAAGCGGTGACTAGGCCGAGCGCCAGCGCCTGATTCCCGCTCAGGTTGCGGTACAGGCCCGGAGACAACTGCGCGCGCGGAATTTCGTAACTAATTTGAAATGCTTCGGTGGCTTCGCAGTAGGAATAGCCGGCCTTCATGGCCAGCTTGTTGGCTTCCGTCAATAGCGGCTTGCCTTTGAATTTGTCTTCAATCCAGCGAACGGTGGAATCCATCGAGCGGTTGTAGAGCCAGTAGCACATCCCCAGGGCGAAGAAATTTTTGCAGCGATCCATGGACTTGGCATCGAGTCCCAGATGTTCAAGCGCGCGGCGCGTGAGGCGCTCAAGTTCCACGGAGAAAAGCCGGAACTTATCGAGTGAATGATCCTCCAGCGGATTCGCGGTCATTTGCGCCTTGCGCAGATCGCTTTCCGTGAAGCTGTCGCTGTTTACGATGAGAATGCCGTTGGCTTTCAAGTCCGCTATGTTGACCTTCAACGCGGCGGGATTCATGGCGATCAGTACATCCACGGCGTCGCCGGGAGTAGACACGTCGTCGGAGGAAAAATGCAGTTGGAAACCGCTTACGCCAGGGAGCGTTCCCGCGGGTGCGCGAATCTCAGCAGGGTAATCGGGGAAGGTGCGGATGTCGTTGCCGTAGAGTGCGACAGTATTTGTGAATTGGCTGCCGGTAATTTGCATGCCGTCGCCGGAATCGCCTGCAAAGCGGATTACGGCGCTGTCTATAACTTCTGGCTTGGTCTTTGAGGGCGGCAGTGTAATTAACGTGGACATGATCCCTGACTTCCTTGGGCCCTAGGACGCATACCCGCCGGTGTTGCATGCGGGAGGTCTAACTAACGCAATAAGGGTGACACAAAAAGAATATCACAGCGGGGCGTGTGTCCGCAGAACACACACGGCCTACAACGCCGGCTGCCGGTAATCGGAACAATAGTGGTGTAGAAAATTACGCCAAGTCTTGCAGACGCGAAGATTTTTATGCGCTGTGCCACATGGAAACATCAAAGTCGGCCGCTAAAGAATAGGAACTTCTCGTTTCGCTTTGTGCATTAAGCTCAGCTTTTCGCTTGACGTTCGCTTTCTTTTCGCCTAAGTTAATGGCACAAGCCTGCCGTCCAGTAAAAAAAAGCAGGCATACGATCGGAGGCTCAAGTGGCCCTGACCAAGCGTCAAAAAGAAGTTCTGGATTATCTGGTTTCGTTTGAGACGAAACACGGTTATGCGCCCAGCTTTGAAGAAATTGGCAAAGGCTTGAAGTTGACTTCATTGGCTACCGTTCATAAACACATCACCACGCTGGAAAAGAAGGGTTTCATTCGCCGCGGTTATAACCAGAGCCGTTCCATAGAAATTGTGCAACTTCCAAAATCGGTGAAAGACCAGGTGATGGAACGAAGGATTCAAGAGTTGCCGTTGGTTGGGCGCATTGCAGCGGGGCGGCCGCTCGAAGCGGTGGAGGAGCGCGAAACTTTATCGCTGGGGGACTTCGCGCGCGGTGGAAATTCTTTCGTTCTGCAGGTGAAAGGCACCTCGATGATTGAAGACCACATCATGGATGGGGATTATGTGGTGTGTGAGCAAACCCAAGTGGCAAATGCGGGCGACATCGTGGTGGCGCTGATCGGAGAGGATGAGGCTACATTGAAGCGTTTCTACCGCGAAGGGCCAGGGAAGATTCGCCTGCAGCCTGCTAATTCCGAAATGGG
>DATHGV010000438.1:0-3267 GCA_035490135.1 Candidatus Methylomirabilota bacterium | reverse complement strand
TGGCTGTTTGGATCTCGACGGGATCTAAGGATTTGATGGGATGGACCTGGATGCGGGCGAGGTTTGGGCCCATGGCGGCCGGATGGTTCGAGTTCACACGATGATTTTAGCAGAGTGACTGCGCTGATTTAGAAGACCTATGGAAGGCTGAGATCTACTCGAGTAGCCTCCTGATATACGCTCGCTACTTCGCTTTCTTAGCTTTATCGGCCCTGAACTTCGCCCAGCGCGCTCTTGTCGCCTTGGAAATCTTGACTCTTGCTTCACCGTGCAGAGGATCTTAAGAGCCGCATACCTCAGGATTTAATAGAACATTTTCAATCACGATGCCAAGAATTTCCGCGATGTTTCATAGCAGGACCGAACCGTACAGCGCTGAAGTCCTTAATAAACTTTGCTACGCCCTGAAATGCAAGCCTGGAGATTTGCTTAAGTGGAAACCGAACCGTTTCCCAAGACAAGGCTGATGGTCCACCATCGCACATATAGAATCAGAATGGGTATTCGCATATAAATGCTTCCTTCGCTGCTGGCGGCTCGTCAATAAGCTGCGCCCCGAAAGACGTGGTGTGAATTTCGACGATCCTAATGCGCTCCCGGCCGCACAGTTCTGTCCACTAGCTAAAACCTCTTGAGAAACGCAGCTACGCTGGATTGGTTGGCTTCTCTATTCGCCGCGCAGAGGCTGACGCCTTCTAGTACTTGGCTAAGATTTCGCGGTCCCCCAGCATACTTTGTTGATCGGTCTTTGAAGAAAGCTTCTGCATCGCTTAGGTGCTGGGCATCACAGTAGTGGCGAGCTATAAAAGGAAGAAAGGCGCCGGAGTCTGTGGGCAGTTTATCGACCAGGACGTCCCAATTCTGTTTGACAAAGGCGTAAGCAATGTCTCGTGTCTGAGGAGAGGATCGGGCTGCGAAGAGAATCGCGATGGATTCACGATTGTCAAACTCATCGGTCAATATCATGGCACATGCCGCTTTGGCGATGGCTGGGTCACGGAAAGAACCCATTGCGGAAAATAAGTTATACCTTAAAAGTTCATTTGTTTCTTTTTTTACCTGACCGCGCAGGCGCTCGAACAACGATTGGTCCCCGTGCCGAGCCGCGCTCTTGAGTACAACGTCGACCATGTCCGGATCCACGGCTTGATGGTCGTCGAGCCATGCCAGCGCAAGTTTTTTCCCTTGTTCGATGAACTCTGGGTCTTCCGCTTGGTCCGCTAGCACGCTGAAAAGCTTGGGCCTCAGCTGGCGATCATCATCATTGTCGCCTTGCTTAGCTTTCCACCCCAACTGTTGAGCACGTTGCTTGTACAAACTACTCATGTAGCGGCGGTAGTTGGGCTTGAGTTCTGTGGGGATTAGATGATCATCGAGGTTTCCGACTATGTCGAGGGTTTTGGTCACCACATCGCGATTGGGATCACTGACGATGTTTGGCACCAGACCCATGGCCTCCCCAAGCGGTAGATAGCCTTGAGTGAGAGCCGCAATATCACCGACGAGGCTTACGCGTTCCGGCGACGAAAGGTTCTTTTCGCTCTGCGATAGAGAATTCAGGATGCCGCCCTGATATAAAACTCGGTAGTATCCGGCGGCATCAGCATTTGCATCAACCCAGGTCGGACAACCGGTAGCGCCCGGTAAATCCACGACAGCCGTGGTCTCGGCCATCAAAGCACAAGATCGGTGCGATTCTGATCCTGCCGGATATCTAAAGCAGACCGGGATATTCCATGTCTGCTTAGATGAGCCTTGGGAGCCACGTGGCAGAAAGCGCTCTTGCGAGAGATCAATTTTGTACTTGCCGGTGCCACATTGAAGCCGGACGGTCACTAGTGGTACGCCCGGCTGGTCCAAGAATGTCGAGAATGCGCGGGCGATAGTTTGGTCGCTGCCCCCGAGTGATTCCAGAAACTGCGCGGAAGTTGCGTTGGCCCAAGCATACTTATGTAGATATTGCCGAATCCGCTCTTGGAACTTTTCCGGGCCAATATACGATTCGAACATATTCAAAAGGGCGGACCCTTTATTGTAGGTAATGTCGTCGAAGGCGTTGGCGATGTCGTCGTCGGAGAGGATCGGTTGACGGACTTTTCGCGAGCTAACTAGCGCATCGGTGGTCATTGCGTCTTGATAGCCATTCAATTCAGTTAGCCCCATCTTCCACTCTGGGTGGTATTGGTTAACAATTTTGTTGGCCATCCAGGAAGCAAAGCCCTCATTCAACCAGATGTCGTCCCACCAGGAAGTAGTAACGAGATCGCCAAACCACTGATGGGCCAGTTCGTGGGCAATTACACTTGTAGATAGAGTTTTCCACTGCAGTGTCATCTCTTCCGGTTTCGCCAAAATGATGCCGGATCCGTAGGTGACTAAGCCCGGATGTTCCATCGCGTAACCCGCCATAGGAATGGCAACCTCATCGAGCTTTTCATAGGGATATGGAATCCCGAAATATTTCTCCAACAGATTCACGATGTCAGGAGTATCAGCGGCGGTATATTTAGCGTCCGGAATATGACCTTTGGGTGTGATGATGCGAATCTCGGTGTTGTTGGCGCCGGCGTGGCCTGCGGGAATGATATCCATAGGGCCAACCGCGAGCGCTACGAGGTAACTTGGCAATGGTTTGGTTTCTGCAAACTGCACCGTCTTCATTCCGTCGCTGCTATTTCTTTCTGAAAGGATTGGTGTATTCGAGAATGCGCCATCATCCTTAGGAACATGTAATGTAAGTTGCCAGGGAACCTTGAAGGAGGGTTCATCGAAACAAGGGAATGCCTGCCGTGCTGCAATATTTTCAAATTGAGAATAGATGTACCAATGATCACCGTCTTTGACCTGAAAAATCCCCTGCATGTCCTTCCTGCTAATCTGGCCTTCGTATTCTGCATGGAACTTCGCGGGACCGGGCGGGATGATGCTATCAAAAGAAAAACCTACCAAATCTTTAGGCTCGGAGGTGATCTTCGCGGAAATGGTCTTCCCGCCCAAGCTCAGTGTGGCGCTCTTTACTGTAAGCTTTTCGGCGTTGAGCCATAGGACCGAGCTTTCCACTTTGTAATTAAGATCGATATCAACCGTTCCATTGAACGTGTCCTTATCGGGGATCACAGTCAGCTCGACACTGTACCGGAGCGGAACAACGGAGGTAGGCAACCGAAACTTCGGAGGCTGATTTTGGGCGAAGCACACCGTGGTAAGGATTAAGAAAGCAATTATTCGAGTGAAGTATTTCATCGAAGATCCTTTCAGGTTGTTTGA
>DATHGV010000437.1:0-12755 GCA_035490135.1 Candidatus Methylomirabilota bacterium | reverse complement strand
AAAACGGCGCGTGTGGCGGCGTAAGAAAAGTGCAATAACACTAATGTCACGATAATGCGTGGCGGTGCGTCTAACAGGCTACTGTTGGCGCTACATTGTGTTTGTGGCGTTCGACGACGCGGTAGAGGGGCGAATCGAGATGCGCATCGGAATTACGTGTTATCCGACGTATGGTGGGTCGGGAGTGGTGGCTACCGAGTTGGGCGCGGAATTGGCTGCGCGCGGGCACGACGTGCACTTTATTAGTTACGCGCCGCCGATCCGCATGAATCCCAATGATCCGCATACCCATTTTCATGAAGTGGAAGTGGCGTCCTATCCCTTGTTTGATCATCCCCCCTATACGCTGGCGCTGGCGACCAAGATGCTTGAAGTTTTCGAGTCCGAGGCGCTGGATTTGCTGCATGTGCATTACGCGATACCGCATTCGGTGAGCGCGATGCTGGCGCGGTCCATGGCGGCGCCGCGGAGGCTGCCATTTATTACCACGCTGCATGGGACGGACATAACGCTGGTGGGGAGTAACCGGAGTTACCTGCCGATTACGCGATTTTCGATTGAGCAGAGCGATGGGGTGACAGCGATTTCGAGTTATCTGCAGCAGCAGACGGTTCGGGATTTTGAAATCAAGCGGCCGATTGAAGTGATTCCCAATTTTGTGAATTGTGATTTGTATATACGGAAGGATGATCCAAAGTTACGAGCGAAGTGGGCGCCGAATGGGGAGCCGATTTTGATGCATCTTTCCAATTTCCGACCGGTGAAGCGGGTGACGGACGCGGTGGAAATATTCGCGATGGTGCGGGAGAAGATGCCGGCGAAGTTGGTGTTGATTGGGGATGGGCCGGATCGCGGAGCGGCGGAATATCTGGTGCGGAAGAAAAAGCTTCAGAAAGATGTGATTTTTCTGGGTAAGCAGGACCAGGTGTACGAAAAGCTGGGGGCTGCGGACTTGTTTTTGTTGCCATCGCAGCTGGAGTCATTTGGACTGGCGGCGCTGGAGGCCATGGCGTGCGAGGTGCCGGTGATCGCTACGAATGTCGGCGGACTGCCAGAAGTTGTGGAACATGGCGTGGATGGATATTTGGTGGAACCGGGCGATGTGAAACGGGCGGGCGCGTATGCGATTGAGATTTTGTCACGCGCGGATCGTGGGGGCGAGATGGGACATACGGCGCGATTGAATGCCAAGCAGAAATTCTGCGCGAATGATGTGATCCCGCAATATGAACAGTATTATCAGCGAGTGCTGGAATCGGCCGCGGTGGCTACAGCTTGACGATTTAAACTTTCTATTAACGATTTATCTTCCTCCAGCGATTTACTAAATCGCGTGCAGCGGAAGGCCAATCTGGAAACGTGAATTGAAAACCGCTCTCCAATAATTTGCCTGGAATAACTCTACGGCTCTTCAGCATTAGCTCGGTTTCCGTCCGCAAAAAAATCGCGCCTAACTCGAGCATCCATTCTGTGGCCGGAAGACCAATTTTCTGGCCGTATGCGTTGCGGAGGGCGCGCATGAATTCGCTGTTTGGCAGCGGGTTAGGCGCTGCCAGATTGATGCAGTCCGCCATTTGCTCATTAGCAATTAAATGGTCGATGGCGCGGACAAAGTCTTGGTCATGGATCCACGATACGTACTGTTTGCCGGAGCCGGATGCGCCGCCGATGCCGAATCGAACGAGACGAAGTAATACATCGAAAATACCACCAGGGTCTGGACTCATCGTCACGGCGCTGCGCAAGGCAATTTTGCGAGTATTGGTTGTGGGAGCGGCGACGAAGGCGTTCTCCCATTGCGTTGCTACCTGAATGCTGAAGCGCCAACTGGAAGGCGCGTTTGGTTCATTGCCGCCGATTTCGCCAGTGTATTCGTCCATGGGGCGATCTAAGGCATGGCGGTAAATGGTTGCGGTGCTGGCGTTCATCCATAGGCGCGGTGGATGGACGATTTCATTCAGGGCTTCGCCGAGGAGTCGGGTGGAGTGCACCCTGGAGTTCATGATTTCCTGCCGATTTTTTGTGTTGTAACGGCAGTTGACATTGCGTCCCGTCAGATTGATCAGAACGTCCACATCATTCAGTTCTTTGACCCACTCGCCAAGACGTAGGCCATCCCATGTGACCGATCGCCAAGGCGCGGTGATGGGACGACGAGCGAGGACCACGACGGAGTCACCTTGAGCGTGAAAGTGCCTGGCAAGCACAGTTCCTACCTGACCGTTGCCTCCTGGGATAACGACTCGAATCGGCTGATGCTTTAGAGGTGACATAAATTCGTCCAGTGGTTAGTGGACCCGCGATGCTCGACTATTTCTTGTACGACGCCGCGCTTTTTTGCATCGCAGAATTTGCAATGGCGCAGGAGATTGCTGCGGAGCAATTGCGGCGGGCGGCGATCCTGCGATACGCGGTACGCAAGACGTCCATCATTCCGGGGGGCCTGGAGAGCCAGCCAAGGGGGCGGGCCCACCAGATTTCGTGGGCGAGGGCTACGGCGGCATCTGCACCGCCGGTTTGCTGGCCGTTGCTTAGCAGCAGGCGCATTTCGAGGAGCAATTCACTTTGCGGTAAGCCGAGTAGCGCGCCTACGCGGGGATCCTGCAATGCGGCTAGCGCGAAGCCGCGCTTTTGTAGAGATGGGGCCAGGGCGCGAACGATTTTTACGCAGAAGGTGCAGTCGGCGTCGAAGAACAGCCAGCCGCGGGCGTGGCGGCCTTTGCTGTCGGTGAATTCTGAGGTGAGCGAGATCATGGTGGTGCACCATGGTGTTGCGACTTCACAGTTCGAAAATTTCCCAGCCTTGCTTAGCCGGCTTTTTTGCGGCCGGTGCCTAGCAGCGTGATTACTTTGCCGCGCAGTTTCACGACGCCCCTGAGGGCGGCGTCGGGCATGCGTACTACTTCTTCGAAGAGGCCGGTCATGGCGCTGAGAAAATCGAGCATGCTTTCCAGGCGTGCGAGGGTGTAGGTGTCTTTGGTGGGATGGGCTCTAATCTCCTGGACACATTCGGCTAACAGTTTCAGGGTGGGGTCGATTTCGCGGCGCTTGCGTTCCTCGGAGACGATGCGAAAGATTTCGAAGACGTCTTTGGTGCAATCGAAATGGTCGCGGCGGTCGCCGAGGACGTGGACGACGCGGACGATACGCCACCCCTGGAGTTCGCGGAGGCTGGTGCTGACGTTGGAGCGCGCGACGGCAAGGATTACGGCGATCTCGTCGGCGGGTAGCGGGTGCGGCGAGACGAAGAGCAGCGCGTGGATTTGCGCCACGGTGCGGTTGATGCCCCAGCGAGTGCCCATTTCGCCCCAATGCAGGACGAATTTTTGAGCGGCTGGAGAGAGCGGAGGACTTTGTGTGTGTTCAGTCATTTCTGTATTAACAGAAAGTACAGTAGTGACGGGAAGGTGTCAAGCGGAAAGTTATCTTCGCGACAAATCGCAGGATTCTTCGAACGGGTGCGGCCGCCGTTCCCTTTCCTGAGATTGGCGCGGTCGGAGTGAGCGGGAACGATTAGCCGACAGCTTGCATGGTGGAGACTAGTTCGGGGATGTCGATGCGGATGGTGGTGCCGTCGCCCGGGCGACTTTCGATTTCCAGGTTGAAGTCGGCGCCGTACAAAACTTTGAGGCGTTCACGGACGTTGCTCAAGCCTATGCCCTCGACGTAGACGTGAGGCATTTTTTCTTCGGAGATGCCGACGCCGTTGTCTTCGATTTCGATGTGCAGGCGGCCGTCGCGGTTGGAGGTGCGCAACTGGATTTTGCCGCCTTCAATTTTGGGAGCCAGGCCGTGCTTGAGACAATTTTCCACGATGGGTTGCAGGAGCATGCTGGGAACAAAGGCTTCGAGAGTGTCTTCGTCGAGTTCCTTGATGATTTCGAGATTGTCGCGGCCGAAGCGGGCTACTTCGATGTCGAGATAGTCGTCGATGAATTCGAGTTCTTCGTGGAGAGGGACAAAGGTTTCGTGCTTGCGCAGGAGGCGGCGCAAAATATTGCTGAGTTTCAGGACGACACCGCGGGCTGTGTCGGGATCGAAGCGGATTAAAGCGGAGACGGTGTTGAGAGTGTTGAAGAGGAAATGGGGATTGATCTGGCTGGAGAGCGCGTCCATGCGGGCTTTGAGGAGCAGCTGCTGGTGGCGCTCGAGATTCATTTCGATGCGAGTGTTGTTCCAGATTTTCAGTGGCGCGGCGACGGACATAAGAGTGGCGATAACGGTTAGAGCGAGCCACCAGTTCCACCGCGGATCGATGGCGAAAAGCCATTTGGGCTTGGTGGCGTCAACGAGAGCGACGCGGCCAAGCTCGAGACCCACGCAGGCGAGTAGCGGCGCCATTTCCCAGGAAGGTTGCGCACGGCGCACGAGGCGGACGATGGCGCGGGGGATGTTTAGAAAAGTGAAGGGGCCAAAATTCCAGATGTCCTCTTTATTGGGGATGGCTTGACGGATGAGGCCGCCGATTAGGCCTGCGGTGGCGGCTGCGGGCATGCCCAGCCATTCGTGGCCGATCAGGGCGGGAAGGGTGATGAGGGCGCCACCGAGGGGGCCGACGACGCGGCCACCGAGTAGGCCCATCAAAAAAGCGCCTTCGAGCGAGAGGTCCGCGAAGCGGTATGGATAGCCGACGAGACGCAGTGTTACGCCGAGGATGAGCGGGGGCACCATAAAGAGCATGAGTTTGAGCTTTTGGTCGGGGTCGCGCTCTTCGGTGAAGAGCACGCGGCGGAAAGTGTTCCAGCGCGCGAGAAGGGCGGCGATGGAGGAGGCCACGCCGACCTTCAGCAGCAGGGTGAAAAGCAGGTCGCGGGTTGAGGTAGTGGGGTCCATAGTGCGCTGAGGGGACTCTGCTTACGCTAAGCTAATGTTACGTGGGATGTAAAGTGTGTAGCTGGAATGGTGTAAGCAAGCATCCAAGTGCTGGAAGTTCGAGGTTGGAGGCTGGAAGTTCGAAGTGATTTCACCATGGATAAAAAATTGAAGAGTACAACTTTGGAAAAGAGTAAGGACGTGGAGTTACAGATGGTGGCGCGGGCGAAATTGCCTACGCGTTATGGGAAATTCACTATTTATGGATTTAAGGGCGCCGGGGCGTTGGATGAAGCGGTGGCGCTGGTGCGCGGGAATCTGAAGGGCAAGGTTGCACCGCTGGTGCGGGTTCATTCGCAGTGCTTGACGGGCGATGTGCTAGCTTCGATGCGATGTGATTGCCGGGCGCAATTGGAGTTGTCACTGCGAGAAATTGGGCGTGCGCCGGCGGGCGTGCTGCTCTATTTGCCGCAGGAAGGGCGCGGGATTGGATTGATGAATAAACTGCGCGCTTATGAATTGCAAGACGGCGGAATGGATACGGTGCAGGCCAACGAGGAGTTGGGGTTTGCGGCGGACTCTCGCGACTACGATTTTAGCGCGGCGATTTTGAAACACCTGGGAGCACAGCGGATCCGTTTGCTTTCAAATAATCCGGAGAAGGTGCGGCAGCTTGATAATGCGGGGATTCGCGTGGTGGAACGGGTGCCGTGCCAGCCGAGGATTTCGAAGACGTCCCGGGCGTATTTGAAGACGAAGAGATCGAAGATGGGGCATTTGTTGAAGGGCGTTTGACAGTAATCGAATAGTTCGTTTGTTGTTTGACAAATCGACGCACCTCGAGGCGCGTAATTACTTGATCAGAAAAAAATCCACATCGACGCCTCGCTTTGGAGACGGCTGGCAGGTTCTCAGTCGAATAAATTTACTTGTGCAGCATGGCCGGCCAGTTGAGCAGCAAGCTGATCGACCTGGACTCGGCCCGCGCAGGGGTCACCGCCAGGAAGCGTTGGCCGTCGGCGGTCACGTCGAACAAAGGGGCTGGCGTGTCCGCCAAGTTCGCAGGCGGTCGGCCAGAGTTTCACCTTCCAGAAATTCCATGACCAGATAATCGACGCCAGCCTGGTGACCCACATCGTAAAGCGTGCAGATATTGGGATGATTCAACGAAGAAATGGCGCGGGCCTCGCGGTCGAAGCGCTGTATGGCCTCATCATTTTCAGATAAATGAGAGGGAAGAATTTTGACGGCGACAGTGCGGTCGAGGCATGTATCGCGTGCTCGATACACCTCACCCATCCCGCCAGCGCCTAAGGGAGATTGAATTTCGTAAGGACCGAGTTTGGTGCCGGAAGTCAGGGCCATTCGTGCGCGCATTATAGCCTGTGCGGCACGCTCGAGAAGATAGAACAGTTGGGAGTGGGTCTTCAAACTGACCCACTACCGAGCAGTTGTGGAGGTTGTCAACAAAACCAAAAGTTAGGCGAGGCACCAAGATTCAGCGTTGGGCCCTCTAAACTTTAATGACTCAAAAATTCGGGACGATGCTACTTGGCCGGTGGTTCTTTCTTTTTCTCAGGTGGCGGAGGCGGATTTTTCTTTTGCTCTTGCGGAGGCGGAGCCTGCCGCTGCGCGGGCTGCGCCTGCGGTTTCGGCGCAGGTGCTGGCTTGGCTTGCTGCCTCGGTGGAGGAGGAGCGGGTTTGTTTTGAGGTGGCGGCGCTTGCGGTTGGCGTGGCGGCGGTGCTTGCTGCGGATGCGCTTGCGGCTGAACCTGTTGCTGTTGCTGACGCTGGGGAGCTGGTGCTGGCTTGTTCTGCGCTGGCGGAGGCGTTTGCTGCGGACGGGCTTGCGGCTGAACTTGTTGCTGGCGCTGGGGCGGCGGAGTTGGTTGCTGACGCGGCGGAGGCGCTTGCTGCGGATGAGCTTGTGGCTGAACCTGTTGTTGACGTTGCAGCGGAGCAGGAGCTGGCTTGTTTTGAACTGGGGGCGGTGCCTGCTGCGGGCGAGCTTGCGGCTGAACTTGTTGCTGGCGCGCGGGCGGCGGCGTTACCGGTTGATTAGCAGGCGGTTGGTTGCGATTGGGCTGCTGCGGGGGGCGCGCCTGTGGGCCTACGGGTGGTGGGTTGCGATGCGGCTGAACATTTTGCTGAGCGGCAGCCGGCTGACGAGCACCGTTAGGCTGTTGTTGCTGCACGGCGTTGGGTGGCACGGCCGTTGGCGCGGGACGCGGAGCCGGAGCGGGGCGTGCGGGAATTACGGCGGCGATGGGTTTGCCCTGCGAGATTGGCTGGACTGCGGCGACGACGGCGGGCTTGCCGTGATTGATGGCGGCAAACTGCTGACGGTTCTGCGCGGCTTGTTCGCGATGCTGAACCTGGGTGGTCATCGGCGGAATGCGCTGCTCGCGCGTGGCGGCGAGCTCCGCGGGAGCAGGCTGGCGAGTGACGCCGCCTGGTCCGTTGTAGCTGACGCGGGTGGTAGTGTTATTGATAGTGGTGTTGTTAATCGTGGTGTTGGTGACGGAGCGGTTGTAGACCTGGACGTTGCCCCCGTTCACGTTGTTGACGGCACGGTTATAGTTGAAGCGATCTCCGCGCCAGTATCCGCCCTGGTAACCGGCTCCGGTGTAGCCATTTCCATAATCAATACCACCGTAATAGCCGATGTGCGAGCCCCAATAACCGTTGTGGTAGCGATAGCGGTGGCCGCTATATCCCCACCATCCGGGTGTCCACAAATAACCGGCTTCGGGTGGGCGGGCCCATGCGCCGGGAACCCAGTAGTAGCCTTCTGAAGACCAGCTCCAGTAGCCAGGGGTCCATATGTAACCGTCGCCGGGGATTTCCGGTTGAGAATATTCCGGGAGCGGCGGGGGCGGGTCGTTGGCGTAAACGACCGGCTGGCCGTAGTCGTCTTCGGAGCTATCGTAGTTGTAGCTGTTATCGTAACTGCCGGAATCGTAGTTGCCGCCATCGTTATAGTTGCCGGAGTCGCGCGAGTCGCGCGAATCACGGGTGCGGGAATCGCGGCTGGAATAATTGCGTGAATCGTTATTCGAATAGTCTGGAGCTTGCTGATAGTTTGAATTGGGGGCTTGCTGATCGTAGGTCGCTGGCTGGGCGGAAACGGGAGCCAGATTGGCAGAGGCGGCGGGGTCTTGGTTAGCTGGCGCGGCGCCTGGCTGCGTCTGGGCGGTGTTGTCTGGGGCGGATTTGTTGCATCCTGCGAATGCAAAAATCAGGGTGAGGGACGCGAGTGCCAGAGTTAAAACAGATGGCATTTTACTGATTTGGCTCATAGTGATTTTTCTCCGCCAACTCTGGGTGGTTGGATTCGCAGTTCAGTTTTGAAAGGTTTTGCCGAGACTGCCATCTCAAGCTTTGATGGGGGGAGTGTACATCCTGTTTGCCAGCTATAACATACGGTGAAGGCATTAGAGAGAGGGTTTGCGGTGGTATTCTGGGAGGCTGTAAATCCGTGGCGAATAGCGGCTTGCTGTGAGTTCGGAAGAAAGCACTGTAGAACGAAATAGGCTGCGAGACTTTGGCGCTTAGGAGACTGCTAGTTCACGCTCGCGGGGGCGCTTGCGCTTCCACTGGTAATCTTTTCTTAGCAGGGCCTGGTGTTTCTTAACCTGAGCTTCCAGCTCTGCGAAAGCCATTTTGCAACTGGAGCGTTCATTTTTGCCCGTGCCGGTTGCGTGAATTGAGCCGGTCGGCAAGGAGAGATTCAAGGTGCAGGAATGCTGTCCTTTGTGGGTATTCACGGCGAAGACGCCGTGGAGTTGCACGAGGTCGGGCGCGTAGGCTTTCAGTAATTTGTTTAATTTTGCGACGTGCCGGTCGACGTCCTTCTCGATCGCTTCGTGCGCATCGACGTGCTTGTAACTGATGGACAATTTCATCGGAAGCACCTGTAGTATTTCGTTGGCGGCAAGCAGCAGGTTAGCAGGTCAGAACGTCGCGCCGCAAATCGGATTCTCTAAATTGTAACGTGCGTTGACAGCGCGCGACGGGAACACCTAAGCTCGATTCGAAATACGGTTACTAATTCGTGACAACGATCAGTCCTCGATCACGTGGTTCCAAAATCTCGCAAACATCGAGTGGCGATAGCTCGCGGGCGTCTGGAAGTTCGAGCAGCATGCCAATGCTGCGCATCGGGCCGGCGGGGTGGGCCTACAAGGACTGGGCTGGGTATGTTTATCCGCAGCCGCGTCCGAAGAATTTTCATCCAGCTACTTTTCTGGCGGAATATTTCGACACCATCGAGATAAATACTTCGTTTTATCATCCGATGCAGGCCGATCACGCTGCGCAATGGATTGAGCGGGTGAGCGGCAACCCTCGTTTTTTATTTACCGCCAAACTCTGGAAGAAATTCACGCATGAACATGATGCCAGTGCGGCGGATGAGCGTGAGGCCCGTGCGGGACTGCACGTTCTGCACGCTGGTGGAAGACTGGGGGCGTTGCTGCTGCAATTCCCTTTTTCGTTTCATCGCGAGGCGGCGACGGTTGAGTATCTTTCGCGGTTGCTGAAGCGGTTTGCTGCTTATCCGTTGGTGGTGGAGGTGCGACACTCTTCGTGGAATATTCCTGATACATTTGAGTTACTGCGGGAGCATAATGCGGGGTTTTGTAACATTGATCAGCCGATTATTGGGCGGTCTTTAGAACCGTCCACTGCGGCGACTGCGGCGGTGGGTTATGTGCGGTTGCATGGGCGGCGCTACGATACGTGGTTTACGGACGATCCTGAAGTGTCTTCGCATGAACGGTACAACTATCTTTATTCCAACGAGGAGCTGAAGCCCTGGGCTGCGCGGATTCAAAAAGTGAGCAAGCAGGCGAGGACGGTTTTTGTGATCACCAATAATCACTATCAGGGCAAGGGCGTGGTGAACGCGTTGCAGCTGATTAACATTCTCACGAAGACGAAGGTTAATGTGCCGGAGCCGTTGCGGCAGCACTTTCCGCAGCTGGATGCGATTGCAGCGTCGCGGCCGGCGGAGCCTACGCTTTTTCCGTTAGCGACGGCGATTACGCCGGACGCGCAGTAGTTCGCCCATTAATGTCTAGATACAATCCCTGACATGAATGGGGTCATCTATACAATCTGGGCCGTGCTCATCGCTATCGGGAGTTTTAGGACTGCTGCGACTGGAAGGTGGCGTAAAGGCCGCTCCAAGCATTATTGGACTATCCCAATGTGGGGCAGGATTGTATTCCTACTCATTGGAAGCATTTCTACCGTCGCTGCAATCTTTTTGCTACCGTTCGCTTCTTTTCAAGATGACAACTTCAGTTAGCTGCCGTTCAGCTGTGGAAAGATCGAGAAACTTCGCGGGGAAAAGTCGAGGAGAACTCGCTACATTTTTTTGAAAAGGTTTTCGAAGGCTTGGCGGGCGTCGGTGGGGCGTGATGGTGATGGGGGCGGAGTTGTGGCCGTGGAAGGCTGGGAGTAGGAAGTGGGGGCGGTATCTTTTTCAATGGTCATGCGAAATTCGTAGAAGGTGCAATTGTTTTTGGCGTCCTTGGGGGTGATGCGCTCGGGGATGGGTTGCGTGCATTCGAACTGGACGCCGGAATCGAAGAAGCGGCACTGTTTGCAGGAGTGAAGTTCGAACTGGCATTTGGGGCATGTGCCATTGGGATCGAAGCCGGGGGTCAGAACAGCGCCGCAATTTGCGCAGCGACCGCGGGTGACGGTGCCCACCATTCTCGGTGTGCGTGGGCCGAACTGGTCGGCGCCACGCGGGCCGCCGGAGGGCGGCTTGCTGCGATCATGATGAACCTTGGATTTTTTTTCGTCTTTTTCCGCGTCGCGATAACCGCGGTGGCTGTACTTACGATCCACTAACGCCTCCGTCCGCCGTTTCGACGGACTACTGCTAACGCAAACCTGCTATTGGCGCTTATTGCGCACAACAACTTGGCTAGAATCCACTCGGATTGCTACACTCGGCCGGCCTGCGCGATGGTTCCCAAAGGTTGCGATGCAGAATGCTTAGGTCCGGGGAGCAGAAGATGGGGCCTATATGTTTTTAGCCCTCTGGGAGTTCGAAGTCAAGTCGGGTTGTGAGGAACGGTTTCAATCGGTCTATGGGGCGGACGGAGAATGGGCGCGACTTTTTCGGACGGATGAGAATTTTATTGAGACGCGGTTGCTGCGGGATGCGGTGCAGCTGAATAAATTTGTGACGTTGGATTTTTGGGAGTCGCGGAGCGCGTACGAGTCGTTTAAGGAATTGAATCATGCGGCTTATTTGAAGCTCGATCGGGATTGTCAGAGTTTGACTACGTTTGAAAGGTGTTTGGGATATTTTGATAATTGAATGTGGGTGAGGGATTAAAGAAATAAAAAACGGAGTGGGAGCTTCGTGGTTATGGACTTGGTGTTTCCACGTTACCAGACCCACCTTCCAAAGAACTGAGGGTGGGCCACCCGGTTTAGGTTTTTAGTAGGGTGATGAGGCCGCTGGGGGGTAGATCGGGTTGGAGGAATTGTTTCGGCGTGCCGGAGGCGCGGAGGACGGCCTCGGCGGCTAAGTAGCCGCTACGGACGGCGCCTTCCATGGTGGCAGGCCAGCCTGTGGCGGTCCAATCGCCGGCGAAGAACAGGCCCGGGATTTTGGTTTGTTGTGGGGGGCGCCAGCGATCCACCCCTGGTTGCGGGGAAAATGTTGCGGCGACTTCTTTGATTACTGTGGACTTCATTAATTGGGCTGCTTGTGCGCGGGGTAACGCTTGACGAACTTCGCGGAGGCATATGTCGATGATTTCCTGGCGCGTTTTTTTCAGGAGGTCGTAGGAAGCGCTGATCACCATTTGCAAATATTGTTCCTGGTTGTTGGTGGTTCCCTTTTGTTCCCCGTGCAACATGGTTTTATTGAAAATCCATTGCGTGTTGGTGTCGAGGAGAGTGACGAAGGGTTCGTCCATGACCTGGCGGTCGAACCAGAAGTGGACGCCGGTGATGGGAGCTGTTTTAATTTTGGATAAATTTGCGAGGGAGGGTTCGCTGCGGCGAATACTTTCGGGCATTAAATCGAACAGCGCGTCGTGGGCGACGGCGAAAATGTATGCGTCGGCTGATTCTTCCCGGCCGACATCGAACTGAACGGCTTTAATGGAAGTGCCTTCGGTTATCAAACTTCTTACTGGCGAGCGCAAATTCACTTGGCCGCCGCGGGATTCGATGGCGGCTTTGCAGCCTGCGTATAATTCCGCCAGCGGGACGATCGGGACGCCCATGCGGTATCCGGTGTTATTCATGAGGAAGGCTTTCCAGAAAACATCCACGCCATAGCGGGCATCGGTGCGGTCCAGTTCTTCGTCGAGAGCGCTTACTAGTACGACGCGCCAAAATCTTTCTATGGCGCCTTTGGTCTGACGCCTGCGGCGCAGCCATTCGAGCATGGAAATTCCTCCGGAAGCGGCGGGGTCGGCAGTTTTTCCTTTGGCGGCAACGATATCGAGCATGGCGCGGGCGATGGATAATTTGTCGCGCATGCTGAGCGGGGCGAAGGCGAGAAACGAACCAGTCATGTGGAAGGGTGCGGGTAGGAGGCCGGCTTTCATGGTGCCACGACGGCCCTGGGGATCCAGGAAGACGAGTTCGTCGAAGAATTTTATTTTATCGGCGGAGCCGACGCGGCGATAGAAATCGGCGAGGTTGGTGCAGCAACCGAGAGTTACGTGCTGGCAATTATCGACGTGCTCGCCATTGGGTAAAACGTAGGAGGTGGCGCGGCCGCCGAGAAAAGGTTTCTGTTCGAACAGCCGAACGCGCCAGCCTGTTTCAGCTAACGCGACGCCGCACGCCAGTCCCGCCAGGCCGCCGCCGATCACGATCGCGCTTTTCAATAATATTCTCTTCCGTCAGGCGGCCGAAGCGCGCCTTGGCAATGAACACCATTTTTTCCGCGCGCGAAAGGCGCA
>DATHGV010000436.1:0-3818 GCA_035490135.1 Candidatus Methylomirabilota bacterium | reverse complement strand
TAAAATACGCCCTGGCTCGCCTGTACGTACAGACGAACAACCTAAACCAGGCCATAGCGACGGCTGACCAGGCGGTGAACCTCAGCCCTCGCTTTGTCGACGCCGTTTTACTTCGGGCGGAGCTACACCTCAAAAATGGCGATGCGCAATCGGTTGTCGATTCTCTCTCGGCCGTAGTGAAACAGTCTCCAGGTCTTCTACGGGCAGAACTGATGCTGGCGGAAGCATATCGCGCCCTTGGCCGCCTGGATGACGCCATCGCCCTTATTCGAGAGCAGATCAAGAGATCGCCACAGAACGCTGCCTCCTACTTTCTGCTTGGCGTCACTTTGCAGCAGCAAAACAAAGTCACGGAAGCGCGCGAAGCTCTTGAGAAAGCAGCGCAACTGGCACCGGATAATCTATCTTCCCTTCAGCAACTTGTCGACCTCGATATTGCGAGCAAAAACTATGCGGCCGGTCATCGCCGAGTCGATGAAGTTCTTCAGAAACAGCCAAACTCCGCTGCTGGATACTACATGCGAGGGAGACTTTACCTTGCCGAGGAAAAGTTTGATCTGGCGCAAACGGCTCTGCTCAAAGCCATTGATTTGGATCCGAACCTGAGCCCTCCCTACGATCTTCTGATGCCCACCTACGTGCACGCGAAAAATCTGCCAGAAGCGCTCAACCAGATGAACGCTGTTTTGGCAAAGAAGCCGAATGATTTACGAGCCTCGCTCGTGATTGGCATGATCTACAGTCAGATGAAGGAATTCGATAAAGCGCGGGATGCGTATGAAAAGGTTGTAGCGGCAAGTCCAGACTTCGTCCCGGCTTTGAACAATCTGGCATATATCTATGCCGAGAAATTGAACGACCTTAAGCGCGCAAGTGAACTGGCCCAGAAAGCTCGCTCAATCGCACCAACCAACCCATCCGTCCTGGATACGCTGGGATGGATTACCTATAAACAAGGCGGTTACCAACAGGCCGCCGATCTGCTTAGTCAAAGCGCGGCCAAGAGTCCCGATAACCCGGAGATTCAATTTCATCTTGGGATGGCAGACTACATGATGGGCCGGACTGACGCGGCGCGAGCTGCGCTCGAGAAGGCAGTCGCATCGGCCACCGACTTTGATGGGAAAGCGGAGGCGCGCCGCCGGCTGGCTTCTTTGGGTCAAGAGGGCAGCGCCGCGCCGAATCTCTCGGCCGCTGAGCTTGAAGCGTCTCTCAAACAACAGCCAAATGATCCGGTCGGATTAGCGCGCCTGGGGGAAGCCTACGAAAAAGAAGGAGCAGTGGCAAAAGCTGCTGACGCCTACGAACGGGCTCTCAAAGCGAATCCTAAACTGGTGATTGCGGCAATGAAACTCGCGCAGCTGAATGCAGGTCCATTGAAGAACCCGGACAAAGCGCTCCAGTACGCGAAGAAAGCCCGCGAGCTGGCGCCGGCCGATCCTCATGCGGCAGCCACTGTCGGCAGCATTGCATTTCAACTTGGAAATTACACCTGGGCCTATAGTCTCTTACAAGAAGGCGGCCGTCAGCTTCCAAATGATCCCGCCGTTCTACATGATCTTGCTTGGGCAGCCTACAGTTTAGGCAAGGTCGCGGAGGCGAGGCAAACAATGGACGGTGTACTGAGCATTGGACCCAGTTCGCCACAAAGTGCCGACGCCAGGACGTTCCTTTCAATGACGGCGTCGACGACCGGCGAGAACGATGTATCCGCATCGGAGGCCGAGATTAATTCGGCCCTCGCCGCCGACCCGAACTATGTTCCGGCATTAGCTGCACGGGCCGCTAACCAGGCGAAGCGCGGCGATTCTGCTGGAGCAGAAGCAACTTATAGACAGATCTTGCAGCGTTTTCCCGACTTCGCTCCGGCGCAACGCGATCTGGCTGTGGTGCTGGTTAACGACCCGACAAAGCGCGACGCCGCGTACGAGCTTGCCACAAAAGCGCGGCGGACAATTTCGGGCGACCCTTTGATTTCGATTGTGCTCGGGCGCGTTTCCTATGAGCGAAAGGACTTCAATCGCGCGATCCAACTATTTCAGGAAAGTGCTGGCGAAAAGCCTCTCGACGCCAGATCCCTGTACTATCTCGGGATGGCGCAAGCGCAAGCCAAGCATAAGGCGGAAGCTAAAGAAACGCTTAATCGGGCATTACAGTCCGGGCTGGGCGGGGCCGAAGCAAGCGAGGCAAAACGCGCGCTCGCGGATATTGGCGGCAGCTAAGAGCTGGCAATATAAAGAGAGTTCGCGGATGGCGAGGAGCCGTTTCCTGGCACGCGGGGTCTACACGCTCCCCCCCGATTCCCTGGCGATCTCGAACTGATTCGCGGCGCAAAGGGAAAAGACCTTGCAAGTTCGCTTGCCAGTAGCTCCTCCGTCGGATAGTTAATGGCCTATGAACGGATGGAATTGCTCGACCAGGATCAATGCCCCCCGACGGCCACGAACATTTTTTCTCAAGCTCCAAAGCCTGAGTCGTATGGCGGGTTTCATCAGCATTTTAACTTTTCTCGCCTTTGCTGGGGCGGGTTGCCAAACGGATGCAAACAGCACAACATTTTCCGGGCAGGCTGACGTTCCGCAACACGTCATTCTGGCGTCGGGCGACGTCGTAAAACTAACGTTCTCTTCCGCGCCGGAGCTCAATCAGTCGCAAAAAGTCCGGGCGGATGGCAAACTAAGTTTACCGCTGGTTGGCGAAGTGGATGCTTCCGGCAAAACGGTTGCGCAACTACAAGGCGAGCTAATGCAGCTTTATAAATCGCAGCTCAAGACTCCGGAAATGACGGTAAGTTTGGAAACCAGCCTGACGACCGTTGTAGTCTCAGGAGCCGTGAGTAAGCCGGGCAAGATTGCTTTTGAACGGCCCACCACGGTATTCCAGGCGATCATGCAGGCCGGTGGACCGAGCGAGTTCGGAACACTGAAACACGTCCGTCTTGTTCGCACCGTCAATGGCGTCCAAAAAAGCCAGGTAATGAATGTTCATGACACGCTAGTCGGTCAGGGGACGAAACCTTTTTACGTCCGTGACGGTGATGTCATCTACGTTCCTCAGACGATGTTCTAGCCCCTTAAAAAGCGTTAGCTCAACTCAGCGGAAAGGCGCGGCGCCGTCTCTGTCTTGTCCGACGCGATGATCGTTGAAGAATTGCGCCTGGTGCGACCGGCTATCTTTACGCCAAATTTGGACGCCATAGTTGTGTTAAGATAACTTAGCGCGCCAAGCGCTGCTTGAGATGACGCGCATCGTTTTGCGAGGCCCGGGCTCCAAAGACTCGCGTGTGCTCGACCACCGGCACATTTTAAGCTAAAATTACCCTATACTGTAGTCGGATGCGTTGGAAATGACTTCATTGCGCGATCTGGCAAACCATCCGCTGTGACACCGGAATCGTTGGCTTTTATCGCTGCGGCATTGAGCGCCGCTCTCGCTGTGGCGGCAGTGTTGCGGAATCGCCGCAGCGGCGCCGTCTGGTGGTTTGCCCTCGGCATGATTGGCCTAGCCGCAGACAGCATCTTAACCGGAATTTGTTTGTCGTTAATCAGTCTGGAAAAATTGGCCTTCTGGCAGGAATGGGCGCTGATTCTGAAGGCGTTTCTGGTGGCGATCTGGCTGGCGTTTGCGGTGACTTATTCGCGAGGCGATGCTGGCGAATCTTTTCGTCGCTCGCGAGCGTTAATTGCAATCGCATGTCTGTTGCCAGTGGCGGCCTTGCTCGGATTTCGAGGTAATCTCATCGAAGTTTTGGTGCGTCCAAATTCAACTGACTTATGGATCAGTTTTAGTCCTGCCGGCAAAGTAGTCAATGCAGCTAT
>DATHGV010000435.1:0-5026 GCA_035490135.1 Candidatus Methylomirabilota bacterium | reverse complement strand
GCCCAGAGCACAAATTCTGGAGATATTCGCGGCACGGTGATGGATACGTCTGGCGCCGCCGTTCCGGGTGTAGACGTTACGCTCACCAACGTCGACACCGGTGAAGTCCAACACTTCACCACAAATGACAGCGGCATCTACGACACGGCCTCGACCAGAGCAGGAAATTACAACATAACGTTCACGAAGCTTGGCTTTAAACAGCTGACCCGTGGCCCGTTTAAGCTCGAGGTCTCCATCATTACTGAAGATGCCACTCTCGCCGTCGGCCAGGTCCAGGAAATCGTCACGGTAGAAGATACCGGAGAGGCGCCGTTGCTTCAGACGGAAAGTGGTCAACAAGGGACCATTATGGAAGGAAAGACGATAGAGGCTCTTCCCCAAATTGGTGCCGGGATCACGGGCAATGACTGGGCCAATTTCAATATATTCCTCGCCGGAGCATCCGGCGCCCCTTCGCAGCCGACCTCGGAAGGCAGCGGCGCGTATAACGCGGGAGATGCCGTGTCCATTAACGGCAACCTTCCGAACTATGCCAACTTCCTCGCGGACGGGGCGACGGTAGTACTGCCTGTCAGCGGAAACGTGGACAACTCCGTATTCGAAAGCATTTCCGAAGTACAGGTGACCACCTCTTCCTTCTCCGCGCAGTACGGTATCGGCGGTGCGGTATTCAACCAGATCAGCAAGAGCGGAAGCAACAGCTTTCATGGGTCCGCGTATGAGTATTGGCAGAACGACGTACTCAATGCTTCCAACTTCTTCCTTGGTCGCAATGGCAATCCCGTTAAACCCTCGATTCGCTATAACGAATGGGGTGGTTCCGTTGGTGGCCCGATTCTCAAGAACAAACTGTTTTTCTTCTTTGTGCGGGACAAAATCACCAACAATGGCAGTGGCAACCAGCACACCAGCACTGTTCCTACCGTGGCGGAAAGAAGTGGGGATTTCAGCGCCCTACCGGTCACCATTTACGACCCGACCACTGCTGGTGTAGGTGGTACGCGAACGGCGTTTGCCGGGAACATCATTCCGGCCAATAGAATTGATCCCGTAGCGCTGAAGGTTCTGGGCTTCTATCCGGCCCCCAACGCTGGCGGTCCGAACGCCACAGTTAACAATTTCGTATTTTTGTCGCCTTCCGTGAACCCCAATCTTCGCTACTTCGGCCGAATTGATTACGACCTCACCAAAAATAATCGCGTGACATTCTCGGTCACCGCGAAGAACAACCCGGGACAGAATTTTAATCAATGGGCATGTCCCATCAATTGTTTTTCCGGAGACATCGACGGCTATAACGCCCAACTGTCGGATACCTGGACCATCAGCCCGACTTTGGTGAATGAAGTCCGCATGGGCTACACCAAGCAGGGTAACTGGTTTGTGCCGCAAAGCCTGGGCTTCAACGCCGCCACGACGCTTGGCCTGCAGTATTCCAAGGCCAACATTTTTCCAACCTTCAATCTCAACGGCACCTGCTGCACATCGCTACAGCCAGGCACGAATGCCATTTACATCGAAAATCTTTATGACCCGTCAGACGTGGTTACTTTGATCAAAGGCAAGCACATCCTGCATTTCGGTGCGGAAGTACTGATGGGAGAAGGTAACACCACCCCGTGGGGGAACGTCGATGCTGGGCAGTTTACCTTTACGGGCCAATATACACAGCAAAATTGCCCCGCCGGCTCTACTACCTGTACTCCCGGCGGCGCGAGTTTTGCAGACTTCCTGCTGGGAGACGTTGAGCACTGGCAGGCCACCAACCAGTCTGTAACCTACATGCGCATCAAAGATCCTCAGGTCTTTGTGCAGGATGATTTCAAGGTTAAGCCCAATCTGACCGTCAACCTCGGCCTACGCTATGAGGCCACCACCGGCATGAGCGAACTCCACAATGCGATCGGAGGATTCGATCCTACTCTCACCAATGCTTTCGATGGGTCGAAGGGCTCCATGTGGTTTGGTGGTCAAGTCGGGCGAACGACGTTGCAGCAACCGATTCACAATATCTTCCTGCCGCGCGTGGGCTTTTCATGGGCGCCGGGCATGTTCAAAAACACAACGGTGCGGGGTGGTTTTGGAATGTACGCCTACAACTTCAGCGAAGACACCTATGGTCAAGGGTTGGGCGCTGGTTCTGTTGGCACCAACACCGGCAACGCTACGGACGTGAATTCAGGAACTGGACCGAATCCGCTGATTTCTCTTTCGGCCTCGTCGGCAACGGCTGATCCCATTCTGAACTATGTCACCGGCTCACCCGCGGCCAGAGACCCCCTTACGTACGTCACTCCGGCCCATCCGCAGAGCGTGACGTTCACTCCTTACTTTGTTCCCGTAGGCAGGATCAATGAGTGGACTTTTAGTGTGGAGCATGAGTTCTCGCGCGACTACGCGGCCTCCATCGCCTATGTCGGCAGTCATGGATCCAACCTACAGTTTCCGACGGACCTGAATCAAATTACCGATCGGGCGGTTCTGGCCGCGGGACCGACCACCCAGGCGGAGCGCCCATTCCCGCTGTTCGGCAATATCAGCGGGAATTTCTACAACGGCATCTCCAATTACAACGCGTTGCAGGTAGGAGTGGTGAAACGTTATTCCTACGGACTAACGTTCCAGGCCAACTACGTGTGGTCGCACTTCCTGGATGATCAGGACTCTGGAGGTTGGGGCAGCCGTGGCGGAGTCCAGAACTGGCAAATCGGAAATGATCCCGCAGCCAACTATGGAAATTCCAATTTCGACATCCCGCAAGCCTTTAAGGCCATCGTTGCCTACGAACTGCCCTTCGGACACAATAAGGCTTATCTCCACAACGGCGTCGTGAGCGATGCGCTCGTCGGAGGGTGGCGGTTGTCTGGTACCTTCATCACCCAAAGCGGGAATCCATTCACAGTGATCGACACCAAAAATAACAGCTATTCGCAATGCCGCAATGGATGCGTCGTGTATCCGAATGTTATCGGCGATCCCTTCTCTAACGTGCCTGCGGGTTACTTCTTCAATCCCGCGGCCTTTGCTCAGCCGGCCAACGGAACATTTGGCAACGAGGGAAGAAACTTCTTGCGCGGTCCTCGCCTCACCGTCCTGAACCTGTCGTTGGGTAAGGAGTTCCACTTCGGGGAGCGCTTCGCGCTGCAACTCCGCGCCGATTTCGTCAATGCGCTCAATCATCCGAGCTTCCAGGCTCCGCACAGCGACATCGGAAACGCATGCGTGGTAGCGGGTGGCGCAGCCACATCATGCGGAACATCTAACTTCGGCATTATCGATGCCTCGGCTCCTGGCTTCGGCCCGGGAAACAGCAACGGTATTGCCGTCGCTCCACGCAGCGGTCAGTTGAGTGCCCGTTTCACTTTCTAACTATCGCCCTGGTCGAGGGGAGGGACGGCGTCGTTCGCCGTCCCTTTGTTTTTTCCAACGCCATGTCTTAAAAACCTCACCTGTCTGCCTTACACTTGCCTGATGACTATGCACGCACTTCCCTTTTCACTCCTAGTCGTATCGCTGCTTTTCCCCTCGTCCGGCCGTACGCAATCCCCCCCGAACAATCAGCAACAGATCCAGGTTCATAGCCGCAAGGCCCAGGAAGCTCTCAGTCAGAACAGACCCGATCTAGCCATACCGGAATTCCGAGCCATCGTGGCCATCGCGCCCAACAACGTCGACGCACGCGGCAATTTGGGTGTTCTGTTGTTTTTTCAAGGCGCTAATTCGGAGGCCATCCCAGAACTGCGTGCCGCATTGAAGCTGCAACCCGGAATTTGGAAAATTCAAGCACTGCTCGGAATGGCCGAGAAACGCAGCGGCGATGCCGAAGCGGCACGCAACGACTTGGAGAAGGCCTTCCCGAATTTGAAAGAGAAAAAGATACGCATCGATGCCGGTCTGGAGCTAACCGAGATCTACTCTAAAAATGGCGAGTTGGATAAGGCCGCCGCCACCGTGAGTACTCTTCGCGCGCTCGATCCCGCCAATGTAGCGCTTGTCTACAGCGCGTATCGCCTCTACTCGGACCTTGCAGACCAAGCCCGGCTCAGTCTGATCGTGGTCGCGCCAAAATCCGCCCAAGTACACCAGATGATGGCTCACGAATTGGCTCGACAGGGGCAAACCAAAGAGGCCATCGAAAATTACAAAATCGCGCTACAGATTGACTCGAAGCTACCCGGTCTCCATTTTGAGCTTGCCGAGTTGATGAACACTTCCGCAGCCGCAGGAGGGCCGGAGGAAGCGGAAAAAGAGTACAAGGCAGCCCTGGAAGTGAACCCTTCAGATGAGAAGTCCGAATGCCGGCTTGGAGATATTGCCGCCCAGCGAGGAGCCCTCGACGAAGCGCAGCAGCACTATGCCCGCGCGTTACAGTTGCAACCGGATGACACTGACGCCAGCGTCGGTCTCGCTAAAGTAATGATGTCGTTAGGCCAGCTCGACAAGGCTGAAGCCCTCCTCAAACACGCAACTGCGGTCGATCCCACCATCGCACAGGCTCACTTTCGTCTCAGCACCATCTATCGCCAGACCGGCAAGACCGAGGAGGCCAAGCACGAACTGGTGGAATACCAAAAATATAAAGACATGAAGGAAAAATTGAAAACCATGTACCGCACGATGCGACTGGAACCTTCCAAGCCTGAGCCCGATGATGCCGAAGCCAACAACTGAACTTTTCTCGAAATCAATCGCAGGGCTGCGCGCCGCAGCTTTGAAATGGCTTCTGCTACCGGCTCTCGCGCTCTTGTCGGCCACAACTGCGTCAGCGACCGGATCGTCTTACTATCCAAACCGCCTGCAAGATCCCAAGGCCGTCTATTTGGACAGCACTGAGTTTTCCGTTCACGGTGATGGTCAGGCTGACGACACTGACGCGCTACAGTCCGCCATTAACAAAGTGCAGCACGACAGAAATCAAGGCATCGTATTCGTTCCTGCGGGCCGTTATCGCTTGAGTAGGACGATTTACGTCTGGCCAGGCATCCGCCTCATTGGTTTCGGCGCGACTCGCCCTACTTTTGTG
>DATHGV010000434.1:0-20458 GCA_035490135.1 Candidatus Methylomirabilota bacterium | reverse complement strand
ATAGAGAGGATGCCTCCACGCACGTAGTCGAGGCGCGGGAGCCCGGGATTTTCACTGGCCAGATCAAAGCGATTGCCGTTAACGAGCGAGCCAGCAAGCGCCACTGCTTTTTTCAGCTTGGACGAACGCATATCGTCGATGATTTGAAATTGCAGTGTCGCGGGCGAAGGACCCCGGCCCGGCCGCGTCGTCTCTGTGTTCAGAGAGACCTGGCATCGGATTCCACCGGCCTGGACAGCGACGAGGTAATGCGGGTTGCCGCTCGCTGCGGGACCGTGCTCGACAACCCTACCGGTCAAAAGCCCGTAATTTGCCAGGGGCATGCTATTTCCTCCCGAAAGGAGCTCTGGACGCAAGAATGCCAGCCGCACCCATCCTAAAATGTCACGGTACATCGTCCGTTATAGTCAAACTATGTTTCCGTCAAAAGCTGTCGAGTGAAGGGTGTTAGACGCCACTGACACTCTAGCATCAGGACTGGCGCGAATTGATCCTACTGCTCGTAATTTTCAACAATTTTAGCGGGGCGTTTTTTCGCTTTATCAGGGTTTTCGCCGAACTCTTGGAGTGCCCGGCGTTGCCGCAGGAGATCCCAATACTGGTCGAGCTCCACTTTCAATTCGGCCAAACGCTTCTGGTCTCCGACGTCAAGTTGGCCCTTGGCGTACAGGCGTTCTTCTTCTTTGACCAACTGATCAATGTGGCGTAGCACGGAGTTGTCTTGATTCTCTTTTGCCATGGTTGTCCCCTCACTGTTGGATGACGCCGACACATGGAACGGTCCGCGGTTTCAGAGCTGGGGTGTAGCCGCCAAGCACGACGGCGCAGCCGCCAATCGGAAGGGGACCGCGCCGCCAACCCTATGCCTACTGCAACGAGGCCATATCAATTACGAAGCGATACTTCACATCGCTCTTGAGCAGGCGGTCGTACGCTTCGTTGATTTGTTGAATCTTGATCATCTCGACATCCGCGGTGATTCCCTTTTCGCCGCAAAAATCGAGCATCTCTTGCGTTTCGCGAAGCCCGCCAATTCCGGACCCGGCGAGCCTGCGCCGGTTTAGAAGCAAGCTGAAGGCGGCCACCGGCAAAGGCTTTTCTGGTGCGCCGACCAGCACCAAGGTGCCGTTCCTCTTCACCAGATTAAGATACGCGTTCACGTCATGCTCGGCCGAAACCGCATCGAGAATGAAATCGAAGCTGCCCGCGTGCTTTTGCATCTCCGCTTCGTTTTTAGAGACGACCACTTCAGAAGCGCCGAGTCGTATTCCGTCGTCCACTTTCTTTGGCGAGGTAGTGAATAGCACGACGTTCGCGCCCAACGCTTTGGCAAACTTCACGCCCATGTGTCCGAGGCCGCCGAGGCCCACGATGCCTACTTTTTGTCCCTTGCGAACTTTCCAGTGGTGAAGCGGCGAATACGTGGTGATACCGGCACAAAGTAACGGAGCCACGCCCGCGGGATCCAATCCGTTCGGCACGCGAAAGACGAAGTCTCCATCCACGACGATGCTCTCGGAGTACCCGCCGTAGGTCACCCCGCCCAGGATTTTGTCTTCGCCGTTATAGGTAAACGTCGCAACATTTTCGCAATATTGCTCGTCGCCATCCAGGCAAGCCGCGCATTTGCGGCACGAATCCACCAGGCAGCCAACGGCGGCGATGTCGCCTTCCTTCAATTTTTTCACCGCGCTGCCGACCTTTACGACCCGGCCGACAATTTCATGACCCGGCACGCAGGGATATACGGTGGGCAGCGCGTGCTGCCACTCATTTCGTGCCTGGTGCAGGTCGGAATGGCACACTCCGCAATAGAGAATCTCAAGCTGGACATCTTGCGGACGGGGGGCGCGCCTTTTAATACTATGGGGTGCCAGGCGGGACGTAGCGGACTGCGCTGCGAAGGCTTTTGCCGGGAAAGTTTGGGGTTTCTGGGTCTCTTTTGCTGGCTGTTGAGCTGCATCCGTCATATTTTTCTCCTTCGTATTGGGCTTGCAAACTGCGGATAGGCGTTTGATGCCCAGGCTCAAAGATTGGGTAAATATGGAGATACAGCCGCGAATCCGACGACAGCGCTTCTGTCCGTTTCCCTAAATCGAGCCGCGCCCTCAACACATCCACACCACAAGTGACTGCAACACGAGGTTCGCCGGGCGTTTACTTTTAGGTTCTGTCTTAGCTATCAGGTACACACAGCGGGTCTTATCGCCAATTACAATGGATATGAGGGAATTCCCATGTTGGTTGAGCGACCACGACCGCGTCGGCATGTCTTTTCGGCGCACCTCGAACTCCTGGATGTGGAATCGGAGTCGAGGATAGTTACTCGGACGCGGGATTTGACCCTTTTTGGTTTTCGGGCTGAGATTAAAGATTGCTCATGGACTGTGGGTACCAGGGTCCGGGTGAAAATCACTCACAAGGCAGCCAATTTTACGGCCGGAGCCCGAATCGTATGGGTGCGCAAGAATACCGATTTGGGCGTGGCGTTCACGGATGTGACGCCCAAGGATCAGCTGACCTTGGAGAAATGGATCGCCGAGCTTCGCGGCAACGAGGTCTTAGCTCATTCTGACAGCGTATAACTCGCACGAGCCACCAGCTACGAGAACCTCACCAGGTACCGATTTTCAAGACTAAACTCGAAGAAACCCGCAAACCATTGGCAGCGTGTATCTGGTCGACATCGCCAAGCCAGGAATGTGTGTATTCCACGTTGCCGACACGCCAAGCAAACGCGCGGCCCAGCGCGATGTCCAATCCACCACCGGCTGACAATGCCAGCCCATTTTGTTGATGCTCTGATGACCAGTCGTCGCGCTTGGGATAATGAATTGGGCCCGCTCCATTGTCCCATTCCTTCAGTAATGCGTCTCGTTTTGCATCGTCGTCGAGTTCGTGCGTGATGCGTCGGCCGCCTGCCATTATTTGTAGGAATGGCGAAACTCGCCGGGCGGCCCGCGGCGTCCAGCGTGTACCAACCTGGTACAGCATGGAATCTCCGCTTTGCTCGTGGGGCATATTAATGACCAGGCACCCGCTGACCTCGGTTATCAGTTGCCACGACCGCTTAATGCGAACGGCACCGGAGCCCCCGCCACCGATACAGCTTCCTCCGCCGAGAAAAGTTTCATAGTGCGTGGAGCTTTCGATCTCGATGGGCGCTTCGGGTGGATAAGCCGTGGCTTCTCCCGAGCGTTTCTTTGGCGGCGTGTACTCAAAGATTTCGGGGCCGGTACCCTCCGCATAGTCGCGGAGCATTTCCCGCCGCAATCTGTTGTTCTCGCCATTAATTCCCAGCCGGCCTTCGCGGTGCCACGGATACTTGAAGGCCATGAGATTGGCGAACGAACGCGTCGGCGATAAAAACATTCGTGAAAACGCGAGCACCGGTCTGTTTGCGGTACGGTTTTCCAGCGGAGCCACTAGGTAGCGATCCGCAACATCTTCGGCAATCATGACCATGGTTCCGAATATCGGAGTTCCCACCAGGTCGACAAATCCAGGCGAATCGCGAAGCTGCACATTTCCGATGGACGCTTCACTCGCCGGACCGAGCGTCCATTGCGTGCTCATTGCCGCGGAAAAGGCCGCCGTCCGCAGCCGCGCAATCCAATATTTCCTGCCGTCGCCCCACATGACTCGGCTATAGCGCGGATCATTTTGCTGCGCGATGTAACCGAATATCGCGCCTTCGAATGGATGCGCGATGTAGCTGGTCATAAACGTGTCGCCGTCGTCCCACCCGCGCAGCTCTCCAACAGACTGTCTGTAATTCCTCCACCAGTGGCCGTTCAGCGCATCGCGAGTTTGCGCCTCAGTGGCCAGCCGGTAACCGTGCATGAAGCCGGTGAAGAAGAATGCCTGCCGCAAGGCGGGCTTCCATTGAAACGGCGCGGCGTTGGCGTCTGGATCGAGATCGGCGTCATGTTGAGCGGGTGAGTCGCTCACGCGGTCGGTCGGCGCAGAAAGCGCGGCGTTTTCGTGCAGCGGCAACGTGGGTATGGTGTAAATGTATAGGTCATCCAAATCTTCGGTTAACGGCGGCATTTGCGTGGCTAACGATGCCCCGCCCCACAGAAAAACGAATACACCCAGCATGGTGGGCAAAACTTGATTCAGATATCTCGTCAGCACTATCGCTCCCAGTTGAACGCGGACTGGAAAGTACCTGGGACTCTCCCAAGATCTGTTACGCCA
Organism: Candidatus Methylomirabilota bacterium; assembly: GCA_035490135.1. Classification (GTDB taxonomy): domain Bacteria; phylum Acidobacteriota; class Terriglobia; order Acidiferrales; family UBA7541; genus Acidiferrum. Next base: position 16,258 of record DATHGV010000434.1, on the reverse strand, counting down.
AGATACACGCTTCTGAGGAAATTCCCATTAGTGAAATCGTGTAGAGTGGTGGTGGGGAAAAATTACAGCAGTACAGGCAGGTACACGGAAGGGCATGTCGCCGAAGCGATTTTGTGATCACGGGTGGCGCAAATCTCTGGAGTTTCGCGGTTGCTCGGGTCTCGAATGGCTCAACGGCACTTCATGGTTTACCCGGATTCGCATGCCGGTGAAATTTCCAGAAATCAGTCTTGGCTTTCTTGGGAGGTTCTTTTGGAGGCTCCAAAAGACGGCGCGCGTCTTCCACAAACCCTACAAATCGGTGCGCGAGTTCTCGAATTCGCGTGGCTTCACGTTGCTCGATGGCCCGCGAAGGAATCAGATCGGTACCAACTCCGATCACCGTGGCACCCGCCAAGATAAAATTCCCTGCCGTTTGTTGCGTTACACCACCCGCGGCGATCAACGAAATCTGAGGTAGCGCCGCCTTTAAAGACTTGATGTATGTCGGTCCGCCAAGCGCACAAGGAAAAACTTTTACGAAGTCCGAGCCAGCCTTCCATGCCGCCACTACTTCAGTGGGCGTCAGCGCGCCAGGAAAAACCGTGACGCCGGCCTTCGCTGCATACTCGACAATCGCCGGATCGAAACCCGGCGCAGTCAAAAAGCTTGCGCCCGCATCCACGCATTTCCGCGCAGTCTCGGTGTCGAGGACCGTGCCGGCGCCCACAATCATTTTTTCGTGATCGCGAACGAGATGGGAAATCAGTGCGACCGCGTCGGGCACCGTCATGGTGATTTCCACGATCGGTATGCCGCCTTGGGCCACTGCATCCGCAGCAAAGTGCGCCTCCTCCGCGGACGAAACACGAATCGCGGGACTGATGCCTATTCTTTTAATTTGTTCGCAGACTTCAGCCTTGTCCATGGTCGACATCCTAGTTGCTACCCGTGCCTATTTACCAGGCGGCTTATCAGCCGGCAAGCAGCCGAGAGATTCTACACGCTCTCAGATTCCGGCTCGGGTAGTGGATCGCCTTCCCTCGCTACCCAAACGTACAACGCCGGCAACAGGAAAATACTCAATAACAAAGCGCCCATCAGGCCTCCCACGATGACGATCGCAAACGGCCGCTGCGAATCCGAACCGATTCCCCGCGACAATGCCGCCGGCAAAAGTCCCAGCGTAGCTACGAGCATAGTCATCATGATCGGACGCAGACGAAGTACCGCCCCTTCCATCGCCGCCTCTTCAATAGTGTGCCCAGCGGCCCGCAGTTGGTTGATGTATTCCAGCATGATGACCCCGGTTTCCACCGACACGCCAAATAACGCGAGAAAGCCCACGCCAGACGACACGCTCAAGTGCGTCCCAGTGATCAGCAGCGCCAACAATCCTCCGATCGGCGCGATTGCGACGTTCGCTAAAATCAAGCCGGCCCACTTTGAGGATCCGAACATGGTGTAGAGGATGACGAAGATTGCCAGAATCGTGATCGGCAAAACCACCAGTAATCTTTTCTCCGACCGCTTCTGGCTCTCGTATTCGCCTGACCAATTCAGGTGATAGCCAACGGGTAATTTCACCTGCTCGTTGACGCGCTGCATCGCGGCCCGTACCGCACTGCCCAGGTCGCGGCCGCGCACACTGTATTTAATAGCCACGTAGCGGGAATTTTCTTCGCGATAAATTTCCGAAGCGCCATCGCGCACTTCCAGTTTGGAAAGTTGCGCCAGGGAAACGCGTTCTCCCGTAGGCGACAATAACCGCACATTCTCAATAGCCTGCTTCGTTTCCCGATACGGCGCTTGATAACGAACCACCAGGTCGAATCGCTGCTCGCCTTGCAGCACCCGGCTCACGGCTTTTCCTCCTACTGCGGTTTCCACCGCGTCCTGCACATCGGATACGTTAATCCCGTGTCGCGCGGCCTGCTGGCGATCGACAGTGATATTCAGGTTCGGCTGGCCCAAGACGCGGAAGAGCCCCAGGTCTTCAATACCTGGAACTTTGCGCATGATATTTACAATTTGGTCGCCCTTGTCCTCCAGCGTTTTCAAGTCCTCGCCATAAAGTTTTACAGCCAGCTCCCCCTTCACACCGCTGACCGCTTCTTCCATGTTGTCGGATATGGGCTGAGAGAAGTTCCATAGCACTCCAGGAATTTTGCTGAGCTCCCGGTCCATCGCGGAAATTAGTTCTTCCTTATTCTCGCGAAATACTGGGCGCCAGTATTTTTTTAACTTCAGGTTGACGAAAAACTCCGTGTTAAAAAACCCGGTCGCATCAGTGCCATCATCGGGCCGGCCAACCTGGCTGGTGGTTACCGTCACTTCCGGAAACGACGCGAGAATCACACGCGCCTGGTCCATCACGCGCACACCTTCCGTTGGGCCGGTACTCGGCGCCAGCGTTCCACGGACCCAGATCGCACCCTCGTCAAGGTGCGGCAAAAATTCCGAACCGATAACACCGGTAAGAATAATCAGCAGCGAAACGGCGAAGGCCGCGGCCCCTATGCCAACGGTGATTCCCCGGTGTTGGACTGCGCGCGTCACTGCGATGCGATATTTGTCTTTCAGGAATTGCATCACCGGGTTGTGCCATTCGCGCACTCCATGACTAAAAAATAACAGCGCGAGCACTGGCGCGATCAAAAGCGAAAACACCAAAGCGCCTATAAGAGCAAACGACACCGTCCAGGCCATCGGTTTAAATAAACGGCCTTCGACGCTCTGCAACGTGAAGATCGGCAAATACGCGGCGATAATAATGGCACGCGCGTAAAACACTGGTCTCAGCACTTCGCGCACCGCGTCGCGAATGAGATCGAGCGGCGTTTTGTGCGCGCTTTCCGCCAAACTGAAATGCCGGACGATATTTTCAATGATCACCACCGTTCCATCCACGACCATTCCAAAATCAAGCGCGCCAAGCGACAAAAGATTCGCGGGAATCTTATTGAGGTCCAGGCAAATCGAGGCAAAGAGCAGCGAGAAAGGAATGGTCAATGCGACTATGATGGCGCCACGAAAATTACCCAGGAAGAAGAACAAAATCACGGAAACCAACAGCACGCCCACCGTCAAGTTGTCGAGCACCGTGTGGGTAGTCAGGTGCAGCAGGTCGCTGCGGTCCAGAAACGGTACGATTTTCACGCCGGGGGGCAAAATCTCGTTGTTCAACTCCGCAACTTTTTCGTGGATGGATGCCAGCGTGACGTCCGCGTTTGCGCCTTTACGCAGTAACACAATGCCCTCGACCACATCATCGTCGTCAACGACCGTGCCATCCGCGCGGTGAATGGCTTTGCCGATCTGGCCCAACCGGATTTTTGGCGCTTGGGTAACTTCTCCAATGTCTTTCACCCGAATGGCTGAGCCATTTTGGGTTTTAAGCATCGTTTGCCCGATGTCCTGCGTGCTTTTTAATAAGCCGACTTCGCGAACGTTAATTTGTTGCAGGCCGGATTCGACAAAACTTCCGCCCGCATTGGTATTGTTGTTGGCCAGCTGCTGCTCGACCTGACCGATGCTCAGACCGTAAGCCACTAATTTATTCGGGTCGATGCGGACCTGGTATTCGCGCGTGGTTCCCCCGAAACTGACAACGTCCACCACATTGGGAACCGATTTGAACTGCTTCTCTAGCGTCCAGTCTTGAAGAGATTTCAATTCCATCAAGTCGTACTTGGGATTGGTGCTCTTCAGCGAGTACCAGTAAATTTGACCGACCGGACTCCAGTCGGTGCCCATCTGCGGTTGTAAACCATTTGGCAGCGCGACCTGAGAAAGCCTTTCCAACACTTTCTGGCGGTTCCAATCGTTCTCGGAATCGTCATCAAAGATAAGCATCACGCTCGAGAGCCCGAACAAAGACGCGGAGCGCAGATGCTGCAGATGCGGTATTCCATTGACCTGAATTTCAATGGGAATGGTGACCTGTTGTTCTATCTCTTCTGCCGCGCGCCCGGGCCATTGCGTGATGATCTGCACGTAATTGTTGGCTACGTCTGGATACGCTTCTACCGGAAGATTGTGAAAGGAAATCGCGCCCCATACGAGCAGCAGCATCGCCATCGCCAGAATAATGAAGCGATTATTGAGCGCATATTTGATCAGATTGTGGATCATCTGATCGTCCGCGCGTTTCTGGAGGCTGCTGTCACTATTGCTCCACCGTGTTCTGCATCACCAAAGCATTGGTAACCACCTGTTGGCCCGGCTTCAGGCCGGACAGAATCTCCTGGTTACCGTCCGGCAGCGGATTTCCCGCGACAACTTCCGTGCGACGAAATCTCTTGTCGCCCTCCGGCACATACACCCAGTCGTGATCATGCATATGGAGAATTGCGCTGGCTTTAACCGCTGTGTGCATCACTTTCTTCAAACCGTGCAGAGTTGCCGAGACAAACATTCCTACTTTTATGACGCCAGGATTTTTTACCTCGATGCGCACTTTAGCCGTTCGCAGACTCGAGTCGAGAATAGGGCCGACGTTGCTGATACGGCCGGTGAGATTTTTGTCCGGATAAGCATTCAAACGAATCTCAGCGTTATCCCCGATGTGCACGTTAATCAAGTCGTTTTCATACACGTCGCAAAGAATCCACACGTTCGAGAGATCCGATATCGTGAAAGGATTGGGAGAAGCCAATCCCTGCACGCCGGCCGCGTTAGTCACTTGCTGATCGGTAATCACCCCGGAAATCGGCGCGTGAATATCGACAATGGTATCGGCGTGGCTCGGGTTGCCGCCAAGGACGTGAATCTTGGCAGTGGTGTTTTCCACGTCCGTTTTAGCTTTGTCTTCCGTGTCCTGCGCAATCTGCATATCGTTCAGCGAGATAGCGCCCTTGTCGTAGAGCAGCTTTGCTCGTTCCATCTGCGTGCGCGCGAGTTGTTCGTCCGCCAACGCTTTTCGATAGTCAGAAAATGCTGCGGACATGTCTGCACTTTGCACGCGCAGCAGCACCTGACCTTTTTTCACCGTGTCGCCGAGGCGCGCCTTAATCTCCACGACGCGTCCCACGGCCAGCGAAATCACCGGCACGGTCCGCGAAATGTCTGGACTGACAACGCCATTGACCACCAATTGGTTCGTCGACACATGCTCGACCGCAGTAAATAAAGGAAATTGCTCTGGATGATCCACCTGCACGACATTGACGTCCTGCTCGTGTTCCACCTTTACCGGAGCGGGCGCTTCCGCCTTTGGGTCGGCTTTTTTCTCCTGGCAACCAGAAAAAAATAATCCACACACGAGCGTTACAGCCGCGATTTCGTAGCGCTTCCGTTTCCTCATGGAATAACCTCGCGACCCACGGCTAAATTCAATTGGCTTGCGGCCACCAGGTAGGAGGAGATGAGATTCAGGTAGCTGAGTTGAACGCCGCGGTAATCCGCCTGAGCGTTCAGAAAATCCAGAAGCGATGCCGCGCCATGCTCATACGAAAATGAAATGGTGTCGCGAATTCTGGAGGCTTGCGGCAGATAGTGTTCTTTATAGGGCTTCAGCAGGATCACCGTGCTTATCAATGTGGCGTGCGCCGAATCCACGTCATTGAAAACCTGTGCCCGGGTCGCCTCCGTCAATCGCTCGCTGCGTTGAATGTCCAGCTTGGTCCGCAATTTTTCACCTTGATTATGGTCAAAGATGCGCAGCGGAATTGTGACGCCCACGCCGACATACTGATCGATAGGTGGATTGCGCCCGGCGTCGAAACTAAAGATGGGATCGGTCGATCCATTGGCAACCGCCAATTGATAATCGTTTCTGGCCTTTTCGGTAGTTTGTGTGGCGGCGAGCAGGTCCGGCCTGATATCCAAAGCTATCTGACGAAGCGTGGCCAGATCTTGAATGTCAGCCGAAAAATCATAGGGACCGCTGATGTCGAACTGTTCCACGGGGGTACGATCATTCAACAACTGCAGTAATTGAATTTTTGCCGTGCGTAAATTAACTTCAGCGGTCTGCAAATCCGATTCGTATTGCACCCGCTGAATTTCCAGTCGGTCCAGATCGACCTGCGCGATAGCACCGGCCTTATAACGGTCACGATTCACATCCAGCAGGTGGTCGTAATAGGAAAGATTTTCCTTGGCTAAAGCCAGCACCGCTTTTTCGTGCAGAATCTGCACGAAAGCCCCACGTAAAGTGAAAAGCAAATTCCGTTGTAAATCCGCCTGGCCGGAAATAGTAATTTTCGTGTTGTCCTGCGCGCTCTCAAGTCGCAATTCGCGCTTGTGTCGTCGCTCATGCAGATAGCTAACCGTCGCAACCGACAACACGTCTCCGAAGGTGCTGTGCGATGGTCCGCCAGGGAATGGATTCAATTGGTCCGCAGTCAGCCCCAGAATCGGATTTGGCCGAAGATACGCGGTGATTTCCTGGGCGCGCGATTCCTCAATTCCGACTTGCGCGGCCAGCAAAGAGGGATTCGCCGTCGCAAATCTTTCTTGAACCTGTTGCCAGGTCAGCGCTTGTTGCGCAAAAACGCCCGTCGACAAAACTGCGGCAGCAAACAGCACAAGAAATAGACGCCGCAAGAAACGATACATGACACCTCCACACCTCTGGACCAAGGACTGGGTCGAATGGTCCGGCAGATCTTAAATATTGCCCGGCGTAAACGTAAAACCTATCTGCAAATAGATGACTGCTTGATGAAGAAAACTTGACTCAGCGCCCGATGCGCGGGCGCCGCAGAGTTTCGACCGATGCGTAGAGAGTGTGCTTCAGGAAAGGCGAGGCGGTGCCCGGCCCAGGTAGGAAACTTCGGCATCGTGCGTTTCCAAATGGTTAGACCGCCTGGCAAAGACTTCCGCTTCGACGGGGAGTGAAAATGTTCCATTGCTGGCTTCTAGATCACTCGAAAAAAAACGCGAGCAAAACGCCGGTGACGCCTCTCGCAATTCTTCCGTCAGCGCGCGCCAGAAATTGGAAGACTTGCGAAAAGCTCCCGGAAACGCCGAGGGGTCTGACGCGGTAAAATTTCCCGCGCCATCATTTAACAAAATGGCGACGGGCCGGTTAGTTGCTGCGGTCGTGACCACTACGTCTAAAACATCATCGCCGTTTACGTCGCGGGAACTGATATCCAAGCCGCCGACGGGAGCGGTGAGATCAATATTCTGCGATCCACCACTGCTAAGTTGGAACCTGATGCGGTAATGATTGTCTGCTGATCCGCTGCGGCCTTCTGAAACAATCGCGATGTCCGGTCTGCTGTCCCCGTCAAAATCTTCAATGGCGAACTGCGGCACAATCGTAGCTTCACGGTGCGCGGTACTTCGCGCCGGGGTAACCGTTTCAAGGCCGACCGCAATTAGCGACACGCACACGAGCAGCAATAGCATTCCCACCGTGCGCATCTCCGCGAAGCGTTTCCAAACCATATCAATATGATAGCAAGCCCCGATTGCCTATTTCATCTGGAAACCCAGTAACAACGTGTTAAATTCGAAACCAGTGCACCGCATTCGGCCATCTCGCCATCCAAGAAATCGCTGTCACGGACGTATTTTCCCGCGCATGTTAGAGTCAAACTGCGGCTTCCTATGAACATTTCTGATCTGATCCTCGGCAAGCCGCTGCAAACCAGCGATGAACGCGGCGAACAAATTGGCCCCGCCGCAGGCATCCCCATATTTGGTTTGGACGCGCTAAGTTCCGCTGCGTATGGCCCGGAAGCCGCCCTGAGCTTGCTCATTCCGCTGGGCATTCTCGGAGTTCAGTACATCGTCCCCGTGAGTGCAGCGATTATCACCTTGCTAGTCATTGTTTATTTTTCTTACCTGCAAACCATAGCCGCCTATCCGTCCGGGGGCGGTTCTTATACGGTTGCCTATGAGAATCTTGGCGCCAGCCCGGGCTTATTAGCCGCGGCGGCGCTGCTCACCGATTACATCCTGACGGCGGCGGTAGGTATTTCCGCCGGCGTCGGCGCTTTGGTTTCCGCAATCCCCTCTCTGCTGCCCCATACCGTGGCCTTGTGCCTTACCATCCTCGTGCTTATCACCATTATTAATCTGCGAGGAGTCCGCGAAGCCGGCGTAGTCTTCATGGTTCCGACTTATCTTTTCGTCGGAACCCTGCTCATTATGATCGTCGCGGGTGTGATCAAAGTGGCGCTCACTGGTGGTCATCCGGTTCCGGTGTCACCACTTCCTGCCCCTCCACCGATCACTGCGGCGGTAAGTTTTTGGCTGCTGCTGAAAGTGTTTGCCAGCGGATGCACGGCGCTCACTGGTGTTGAGGCCGTAAGTAACGGCGTGAAGGCTTTTCGCGAACCGGCCGTAAAAAATGCCCAGCGCACCCTCACCGTGATTATTTTCATCTTGGCCATTTTGCTGGCCGGAATTTCGTATCTGGTAAAAGCTTACGGTGTAGTGGCCACCGATCCGGGGCAACCTGGTTACCAGAGCGTTCTTTCCATGTTGCTTACCGCAATTTTTGGCCGAGGCGTCTTCTATTACGTAACGATAGCGGCGATCCTCTCGGTTCTTTCGCTCTCGGCGAATACCGCGTTCGCGGATTTTCCCCGGCTGTGCCGCGCCATCTCTCAAGACAATTACTTGCCGCACGTTTTCGGCTATCGCGGGCGCCGCCTGGTTTACAGCTACGGCATAGTGGTCCTCGGCGTCCTGACCTGCGTGCTGCTGGTGCTTTTTCGCGGTGTCACCGACAAATTGATTCCTCTATACGCTGTTGGCGCATTTTTGGCATTCACGCTTTCGCAATCCGGGATGGTGGTTCACTGGTACAAAAACCGCGCCGAGCATTGGAGAAAGAGTATTTTCGTCAACGGCCTGGGAGCTTTCGTAACCGGCATCACGGTAATCGTGGTGCTCGTCGCGAAATTCACCGAAGGCGCGTGGATCACCGTCATTTTCATCCCGCTGTTGATTTTCTTTTTCCATCGCGTCGCTCGCCACTACCAACTAGTAACGATCGCCACCGAAAGCAAGGAACCCGCTGAGCCAGCGCAGTACAAAGAGGCCCCCATCACCGTCGTACCTATAGATGAGTGGAATTGCATTTCCAAACAAGCGGTGGAGTTCGCGTCCAGGCTTTCTTCGGAAATGATCATCGCGCACGTGGAAGACGGTGAGCGTGCCTGCGTGGTCAATGAAAATTTCTACCAGTTCATCGAAGCGCCCTTCCGCGAAGCCGGCCTGACTCCGCCTCGTCTGACCATCCTTCCCTCTCCATATCGTTTTGTGGTCGTTCCGTTAGTGAAATTTGTTCTGGAATTGTCTGCCAAATACCCCGAACGACGCATCGTGGTGGTGATTCCAGAGCTGGTGGAAAAGCGCTGGTACGAATATTTCCTGCACAACCAGCGCGGCCGCATGCTGGAATTATTGCTGCTGGTTCACGGCAATAAACGAGTATTTTCGCTTTCCGCCCCGTATTACCTGTCCGCGGAGTAACAGTCTGCGCGAATAACATTTATCCTGATTTTCCGAAAGCACTCTTCTGCCATGGGCTCTCGCTGAGGTATCCATATCCCAGCAAGTATTTCTTTTAGCTACTCCTGCAGGACTACCTGCTTGACACTACTTAGCCGCGGGCATATGGTTTCTCGCAAAGACACACCAATCACAAGTGCCTGGCAACTCATATCGAAAGATGGCCGCCGTGCGTTTGTGCTGCTTCATCAACCCTCGCCGTTGATCCGCTAGGGGTAGCGGAGCGCGGCGATCAACTCGGGGGGACTCATGCCACGCAGAATTGTTATGTGCGTGTACTTCGTACTCTGCGCCGTGATGCTTTGCTTCGCGAGTTCCGCTACCGCGCAGGTCAACACCGCCACTCTCACTGGCACCATCCGTGATCCGCAAGGATTGGGAGTGAAGGGCGCCACCGTAACGCTGGAAAATAGAGCGGACGGCGCGCAGCGCAGCGCCGAAACCGATGAATCCGGGCGTTACAACATTGTGGGGCTGCCACCTGGAAATTATCGCATCACGGTTGAAGGTGGCGCGGGCTTTGGCAGATACGAAAATCCTGACTTTGAATTGACCGTCGGCGAAAACGCCACCCTTGATCCGCAGCTAAGCCTGAGCGGCGTGTCTCAAACCGTCACGGTATCCACCGACACCGCGGACATTGAGCCCACCAAAACGGAAGTCTCGCAGACCATCGAGCAGCGCCGCATCAACAATCTGCCCATCAACGGCCGCAACTACATCAATTTCACGTTAACCAATTCTCAGGCTACCCGCGACGTTTCTCCCACGATCGGCCCGGCTCCCAATAGCGGCCTCAACATTGACGGCGCCCGCGCGCGATCCAACATGGTCAGCGTCGATGGCGCCGACGCGGTGGACAATTCCGTCAACGGCATCCGCTCCACGGTATCTCAGGAAGCTGTCCAGGAATTTCAACTGATCCTCAGTAATTACAACGCCGAATACGGCCGCGCCACCGGCGGCGTCATCAATATCGTCACCAAAAGCGGCGGCAACGAAATCCATGGTGACGCTTTCGGATTCTTCCGCAACAAAGCTTTTCAAGCCCGCAACGCATTTTCCGGCGAAATTGATCCCACCACCGGCGCGCTTGATCCCGTGAAGCAGGCTTACACCCGTGTGCAAGCGGGCGCAACCATTGGCGGCGCGCTCAAAAAAGATAAAACCTTTTACTTTTTCTCCTACGAAGATACTTTGCGCGAAGAAACCGGATTTTCTAGCATCGGCATCGACAACTTTGGCTTGCAGCCCGTAACTCTGCCCACTCCTGGCGGCCCGCTGACAGTACAACTAACAGGCCCGCAGGTCACCGCGGTAAATTCGTTGTTGGCGACCGGCAATCCTGCGCTCCAGGGATTAGCAGTCCAGTATGGCGTTCTGTACGGCTCGGCCTCCAGCGTGGCGCTCAACCGCCTGGATTTTGGCGCCGTCTCCGCGGGACTCACCAAAGGATTCTTGAATCCCGGCCCGGGCGCACAGTTTCCACTGCCCGTGAGTTGCCCACCGGGTCAAACCGTGAACGCCGTCAATTGCTCGCTGATTGGCGAAGGCATCGCGCCGCTGCCGGCATCGTTCGTAGGCCTCAACTCCCTTCGCGGTAATTTCCCGGTCACCGAAAAAACCAGTCTGTGGTCCGCGCGTCTCGACCAGCGCTGGAACAATAACAACACTTCCTTCCTGCGTGTCGGCGTTTCTCCATCGCTGGTTACTGGCGTGCAATCCACCTCACAAAATCAGGTCTTCGGACAAAATGCCGGCACTCGTGCAGGCGTAAACCAATATCGCGATTTCTCCATCGTTGGACAGCACGACACCTTCCTCAGCGACACCGCCTTCAATGAATTCCGCGGCCAGTTTGCGCGCCGCGGTCTGCACTTCGGTTTTTCGCAGTTGCCCGGCGGCTCCGACATCGGCGTCAACATCCCGGGCTACGCTTATTTCGGCCGCGAACCATATTCCACAGTCGATCGCATCGAACGCCGCACGGAATTCGCCGATCATCTCACGCTCATTCGCGGCAGGCACACCTTCAAAATAGGCGGGGATTTCAACATCATCCAATTGCGTTCCGCCAAATCCCAAATTTTCACACTTGATTTTGGCGGCGACGTAAACTTCGGCGGCCTCCCGGCTGTCAGCTTTGGATTCCCAGACTCGGTGCCGCTTGGCAACGGTCAATCCATCGCTATTCCCGGCACCACCGGCCTGCAATCCTACGGTTTGGGGCTACCCACCACGTACATCCAGGGCATCGGCACTTCCAATGAGCCCTTTGACAATTACATTTACGCATTTTTCATTCAGGACAGTTGGCGCGCTAACAAACATCTCGCAATAAATTACGGCTTGCGCTACGACTACGAAAGCACCCCGCTATTCGCCCCGGCGACCGCCATTAACGCCGCAGCCGAAAAGGCTCTGGGCGTAGTCGAAGGCATTCCGCGTGATCCCAAAAATGTTGCGCCCCGCTTGGGCATCGCCTGGGATCCACGCGGCGACGGCAAAATGGTGGTTCGCGCCGGGTACGGACTTTTCTACGATCATCCACTACTCGCGGTAGCTTTTAACTCCGTGACCGCGGAAGGCGGCCGCTCCGTTCAGTTGTTATCCGCCGGAGGAACGGCCTCGGCATGCGGGCTCATCACGCCGACCTGCGGCAACGGACTGGATACTCCCAACAATCTGAACGGTTCCTCAATTTTTCAAGGCGTGCTGAACGCGCTCCCCAGCATGGGTTATTTGCCAAGCCAGCAGCGCTTCGACCCCCTGCTGCCCAATTCGCTTTTCGCCAATCAGAATTATCTGGCCGCGGGATTTCCGCTTCCCATCCTTCCATTCACTCTTCCGGTCACGAAAAATTTCAAGTTCGCCTACGCCCAGCAAGGCAATCTTACTATTGAGCGCGAAATCGCCGGAACCTGGAAAATCAGCGTCGGCTATCAATACACCCGCGGCGGGGATTTGAATCGGCCAGTGGACATAAATTCCACCAATCCACAATTGCTTGCCAATAATCTGGAATTCGCCGACGCCGCCGGTTTGGGATTCACGAATCCCGTGACCGTCGTCGCTCCCAACGCAACGTTTGCTCCCGGAACCCATGGACCCAACACCTGCGGCGTGCAAGTCATCGCCCCGCAAGCGCTCGGCGTGTTATTCGGTTGCCCGGTCGCCGCTCTCAACGGTCAACATGTTGGCACGCCGGCGTTTTTTAATTTCTTCCGTCCATCGGGGCCGAATCCTTCTTACGCGTTTGCCACTGGCGGCGGCAATGCTACCGTCGGTTACGCCACGCAAGTGGCGCTCGCAAAAGCAGCCGGCTACCCAACAGGTTTCGGCGTTCCTGTCCCCTTCAATAGCGTGGATGCGCAAGCGTCCTCCGGCAATTCCACTTACAACGGCCTCACCGTCAATCTGACCAAGCGCTTCTCTCACTCTCTCGAACTCCTCTCCAGCTATACCTGGTCGCATTCCATCGACGACTCCACTGACTTGCAGTCCCCGCTCGAGCCGCAGGACAGCCGCTTCCCTTTCCTGGAGCGCGCCAATTCTGTTAACGACCAACGTCACCGTTGGGTCACCAGCGCCGTTTTTCAAACCGCTCCGCACAGCGGAGAAAATTTCGCGCATCGTTTGTTGGGTGACATCACCATCGCACCCATCGTCGAGCTTTCGTCCGGCCGTCCCTACAATGTCATCACCGGGACGGACACACGCCTCGACTTAGGCGCTTCGCAATCGCGTCCTTCCGTTGGCGGCGGCACCACTTCGCCATTCATTCCGGGCTTCACCTTTTCTCCCGCGAGTGAATGCCTCACCAACTCTTTCACCACCTTCAGTGTCCCGGGCATCAGCCCGCCGGCCGGCTGCGACGGCAATCTCGGCCGCGACCGCTTCACCACGCCGGGCTTTTTCGAATGGGACATGCGCGTGTCCAAGCGCGTCCCGTTGGGCGAACGCTTTAGCCTCGAACTTATCGCCGACGCCTTCAACCTCTTCAATCGCATCAATGTCGCAGCCGTGAATCAACTCTGCGACCCAACCGCTGGTTCCACATGCGCCGCCGGTCAACCCACCGCCGCGTACGACGCGCGCCAGTTCCAATTTGCCTTGAAACTTTACTGGTGATTTACAAAACGCGCGCGGAGAGATTTCTATTCGTAGCGCAACGCGATCATCGGATCAACGCGCATGGCTCGCCGTGCGGGAACCCACGCAGCGCAGAGAGCTACTGCAACGAGCGCGAAAATCGCCAATCCAAGCATAAGTATTTTATCTGTAATCCTACGGGTATACTCTCACCATGGTTCCGTCGGCGAAAATCCAATCCGCACCAGGGCCACCCGCCCTTCTGTGCTGCAGGAAAAAGCCAGTTCTCTTGCCCGTGGTCTACCTGGAGATTCGCCAATTAACTGTCAAACCGCTTGGCACGATCGCTCCAGATGTAGGATTACATAATGAGAAGTTTACGTGCCCCGCTGAGGTGAATGCGTTGAGGATAAGGCGACCATCCGTAACTGGGGCTGGAAAACTGGCGTATGACCATTTAATCGAGTCAGTGCCAGCCACATTTGCGGCCGACGTTGTGACAGTGGTTGCACAGGACCCAGAAGCGATTGAAGTGTTTCCCAAGGTCGAAGTGCCGCTGGCGACTAATATGACAAATGAGCTGTTGGCCCCCGGGTCCATGATACTCAAGGTTCTCGCAGTCGCAGGATTCACGGGAGCAATGCTGTAGAGATTTCCGCCTGCCGGTCCCAGCTGCAGCGTCGAACCGGACATGACCAGAGCTCCAGCACCCAGAAGTTGGTTGTTTCCCCAAACGTTGCCGAAGGAACTGACTGGACCGGTGCTGACGTTGGCAAGGAAACTCGTAAATCCGCTGCTAAGTTTTGTACCCTGTTCATGAAATTCACACGATCCAGAAAGACTGAAATTACTGGCCAGAGTTGTATTCGGGGAAAAGAAGGAGGCTCCCTTTACTATCAGAATCCCCGAAGTGCACTGAACTGCGGTTGAGGGACTTGGAGCCGAGCTGGAGTCCCATTGGAAGTCGGGATTGTCCAGCACGACCCTACCACCAGCATTCACGAACAGCGGCGAGCTCGTCAATCCACTAGGGTTTTCAAAGTGCGTATTTGATATATTTATTTGCCCCGAGGTGATGCTAAAGGAGCATTGGTCTAAACTTCCACCATCAAACGTAAAGTTGTTCACAGATGCCGTTATAGCTAAGCAAACGGAAGGATTTGAGGTGGTTCCCCCAATAACAGAATGCGTAAAATGAAACGATTCGCCCGAGTTTGACACACCGGACAGAATCGAGAATCCTATGCCATTCTGTAGAATGACACAGTGGTCGCATTCCTGGTTGAAAGCATTGTTGCTGACGCTTTCGAAAGTTCCGAATGTCTGTACTTTAGCATCACGAAGTACGACTTGAGACGCTCCATTCGACCCACCCAAGACTATTCCTCTACTTGCCGTTGATGACCCGGGGCCGGTTAGTTGGCACCCATTGATTCCGGCAGCGGACAAGTTGCCCGCCGAGAAGTTAAACGTGATTGCCGTCGCGGTCGTAGCTGTAAAATTTAGGTTCGCAGCACCCGCGGCAGGGCACAACAGTCTTGCAGGTTTGTTATTGGTTGTGATGAGTATTCCGGTAGTCGAGCTAGATGTGTAACTACCCGCTGCGATGTAAATGTCGCATCCAGTGGAGGGGCAATCCGCATAAGCGGAATTGACCCAGCCGACAAAATCAGTCCCCGACCACCCCGCCGCATTTGCACTATCAACGCAACGGACGTTTTCGAAATTCTTGCACGTGGTTACCTGTGCCATCATCGGGCTCGCAAATGCGAACAACATAAACATAATGCGGGCGATGTGCTTCATACTTGCCTCCAAATAAATGGTCTGTTCAAAGCGTTCTAACGGTTCGGTTGCGCAAGGCAGTTTCGCACATCGCGATTGCGATTGCTTCGTTGCGACAAAACTTTTACTTCCTTTTGACATGACCCAGAGAAGCTTCTTTGTAAAATCAAGTACGCTTCCAGCGAAGGTCAGAACCGAAAGTTGGGCAGTCATTGGGAATTGCAGGTCCCAATGCGGGGTATGACTTTGGGCGGATGGGCCAAAAGGCGGGCCATTCACACAGCTAGGGTTTTATTACAGAAGACAAGGTCTATCCTGAAAAGAATTCTTCAAAACCTGGCGAGCGTTCTTGGCGGCGAAGCGATGGTGCGCGCCGCCAGCTTCACAGCTGCTATCGTCATCGCCAGACACGATGGTCCTGCGATTCTTGGTCTCTATGGAGCATGCTTGGCCGCGGTTACCATCGTGTTCATGTTTGCCGAGAGTGGATTGCAGCTCTCTGCAATTACTGAAATCGGCGCCGTACGCGGCCAAGCCGCATGGGTGGTTGGCCAACTCTATTTGTCCAAAGTAATCCTTTGCGCGTTTGCCGTTGTAGTTCTGTTTGCAGTCGGAGCCCACGGCGGCTTCCCGCGTATTTATTGGGTCATCGGCGGACTCATTACGCTGCGGACACTTATTCAGTCGTGCTCACAGCTACAGATTGCCATCCTGAAATCGCTCTTCAGAATGCATCTCATTGGGATTATTCAGGCTTTTCATGCTGGCGTGCTATTTCTTGGGATCGGAATAGCTTTTGTTCAGGATTGGTCGATGGTGACGTTGCTGGAGATATTGGTGGCCGGACAGACCCTGGAATTATTGTTTATGTCCGGCGCCGTGTACTCGGCCCGGATTCATCCTCGTTGGCCTGTATTTTCAAAGTGCC